>NZ_JAMYQN010000006.1:0-322567 GCF_040320905.1 Mesorhizobium sp. M0590 | reverse complement strand
TGGCATCCCGAACCCCCTCGCGCAAAAGCGCAAAACTGTTCGCGATGTCCTCGCACATCTGTTCGCGATGTCCCCAGTCCAAACACCCTTGTGGGAGAAGGTAGCCGCGAAGCGGCCGGATGAGGGGTGTTCCAGCTTGGCGCCGACGACACTCCGTCCAGCACCCCTCAACCGTCTTGGCGCTGCGCGCCAATCCACCTTCTCCCAGAAGGGGAGAAGGAAAAGCCTCTATTCCGGCACGTACCGCACCGCCCCCTTGGCGGCACTTGTCGCCATCGCCGCATAGGCGCGCAAGGCCGTCGTCACCTTGCGCTTGCGCTTTTCTTCGGGCTTCCAGGCAGCCGTTCCCCTGGCCTCCATCGCGGCGCGACGGGCGATGAGTTCGGAGTCGTCGACAGCAAGCCTGATGGTGCGGTTGGGGATATCGATCTCGATCGTGTCGCCTTCCCTGACCAGCCCGATCAGACCGCCTTCCGCGGCTTCCGGCGAGACATGGCCGATCGACAGGCCGGAGGTGCCGCCGGAAAAACGACCGTCGGTGATCAGTGCGCAGGCTTTGCCGAGGCCTTTCGACTTCAAATAGCTGGTCGGGTAGAGCATTTCCTGCATGCCGGGTCCGCCGCGTGGCCCTTCATAGCGGATGACGACGACATCGCCGGCCTTGATCTCGTTCGACAGGATCGCCTTGACGCTGGCGTCCTGGCTTTCGAACACTCTTGCCGGACCGGTGAATTTCAGGATCGATTCATCGACGCCCGCCGTCTTCACGATGCAGCCATCGAGTGCCAGATTGCCTTTCAGCACGGCAAGGCCGCCATCCCTGGAGAAAGGATGTTCGGCCGAGCGGATGACGCCCTTCTCGCGGTCGAGATCGAGATCGTCCCAGCGGCGGTCCTGGCTGAACGCGACTTGCGTCGGCACGCCGCCGGGTGCCGCCAGGAAGAAATCGCGGACATTCTGGCTGGTGGTGCGCGAAATATCCCAATGATCGAGCGCTTCGCCGAGGCTTGCGGTGTGCACCGTCGGCAGGTCGCGGTTGATCAGCCCGGCGCTATCCAGCTGGCCGAGGATGGCCATGATGCCGCCGGCGCGGTGGACATCCTCCATGTGGACGTCGGCCTTGGCCGGCGCCACTTTGCAAAGCACCGGCACCCGCCGCGACAGCCGGTCGATGTCCTCCATGGTGAAGTCGACCTCGCCCTCATGTGCCGCGGCGAGGATGTGCAGCACGGTGTTGGTCGAGCCGCCCATGGCGATGTCGAGTGTCATGGCGTTCTCGAAGGCGCCCTTCGAGGCGATGCTGCGCGGCAGCGCGGTGTCGTCGTCCTGCTCGTAATAGCGCTGGGCAAGATCGACGATCAGGTGGCCGGCCTCGACGAACAAGCGCTTGCGGTCGGCATGCGTCGCCAGCGTCGAACCATTGCCGGGCAAGGACAGGCCGAGCGCCTCGGTCAGGCAGTTCATCGAATTGGCGGTGAACATGCCGGAGCAGGAACCGCAGGTCGGACAGGCCGAGCGTTCGATGGTCCTGACGTCCTCGTCGGACACCTTGTCGTCGGCGGCCGCGACCATAGCGTCGACCAGATCAAGCGCCTGGCTCTTGCCGGCGAGCACCACCTTGCCGGCCTCCATCGGCCCGCCGGAGACGAAGACGGTCGGGATGTTGAGGCGCAGCGACGCCATCAGCATGCCGGGCGTGATCTTGTCGCAATTCGAGATGCAGACCATCGCGTCGGCGCAGTGCGCGTTGACCATGTATTCGACCGAGTCGGCGATCAATTCGCGCGACGGCAGCGAATAGAGCATGCCGTCATGGCCCATGGCGATGCCGTCATCGACCGCAATGGTGTTGAACTCCTTGGCGACGCCGCCGGCTTTTTCGATCTCGCGGGCAACCAGCTGGCCGAGATCCTTCAAATGGACATGGCCCGGCACGAATTGGGTGAAGGAATTGACCACGGCAATGATCGGCTTGCCGAAATCCGAATCCTTCATGCCGGTAGCGCGCCACAGGCCGCGGGCGCCGGCCATGTTGCGGCCATGGGTGGTGGTGCGGGAACGGTAGGCGGGCATTGAACTGTCCTTGCTGTCTGCGTCGCGCCCAAAGGTGCGGAAAACCGGAATTGAGCCGCAGGCCTTATAGACGGCACACTCTGGTCTGGCCACAATTTTGCGCTGCGCCAGGGTGCGGAACGAGCGGCCAGCCAAAGACGCAGCCGGTCCAGGCCGTAAAAAAGTCAGAAGTGCTGTCGGATCGTGTTTTGCTCGAGCGTCCTTGAGCAGACGGCGGGACCGGGCATCAATTGCCAGCCGGCCGTTTTGCGAGTGAAACAAGCCAAAACCAGCCCGAGGAGCAAGAGAATGCAAAAGATCACCCCCTGCCCGTGGTTCGACGACCAGGCCGAGGAGGCCATGAACCATTACATCTCCATCTTCAAGAATTCGAAGGTGCTGAGCGTGATGCGCTGGCCCAAGGGCAGCGGCGATAATGAGGGCAAGGTGCTGATGGTCTCATTCGAGCTCGACGGCGTTCAGTTCCAGGCGCTCAACGGCGGCCCGCAATTCAAGTTCACCCAGGCAGTCTCGCTCTCCATCGACTGCAAGACGCAGGAAGAGGTCGACTATTTCTGGGACAGGCTCATCGCGGGCGGTGGCCAGCCCAGCCAGTGCAGCTGGCTGAAGGACAAATTCGGCCTCTCCTGGCAGGTCGTTCCCGAACAGCTGCCCAGGCTGCTGCTGGACCCCGACACGGAAAAGGCCGGCCGCGTGATGCAGGCGATGATGCAGATGAGCAAGATCGACATCGCCAAGATCGAAGAGGCAGCGAAAGGGTGAACGAACGCGATCTTTCCTTCTCCCCCTGTGGGAGAAGGTGGATCGGCGCGAAGCGCCGAGACGGTTGAGGGGTGCTGGACGGAATGAGACGTTGGTGTTTCCTGGAACACCCCTCATCCGTCGCCTTCGGCGACACCTTCTCCCACAAAGGGAGAAGGGAAGGGGCGCATCAAGCCGCTCTGTCGCGGACCTGATAATCCTTGACCGCGGTGAAGCGGATCGCCTTCCAGCGCTCGGCCTCGTAGTTGAGCGAGAAGGCGTGCTGGGCGAGGAACACCGGATCGTTGTCGAGATCGCGCGCGATGTCGCCGCGATGCGCCTCGATGAAGCGCTGGAGTTCGGCCCTGTCGTCGGCCGATATCCAGCGGCAGACGGAAAAGCGCGACATCTCGAAATCGACCGGCAGTGTGTATTCGAAGTTTAGCCGCTCCTTCAAGACGTCGAGCTGCAGGGCGCCGACGACGCCGACGATGGCTGGCGAGCCGTCCTCCGGCGAGAACAATTGCACGACGCCTTCCTCGGCCATCTGGTGCAGCGCTTCCTTGAGCTTCTTGGCTTTCATGGCATCGCCGAGGCGAACGCGGCGCAGGATTTCAGGCGCGAAATTCGGCACGCCGCGAAACAGGATCTCCTCGCCTTCGGTCAGCGTGTCGCCGATGCGCAGCGTGCCGTGGTTGGGGATGCCGACGACATCGCCGGCGAACGCCTCGTCGGCCGTGACGCGGGTGCGGGCGAAGAAGAATTGCGGTGCCGACAGGCTCATCGGTTTTCCCGTGCGCACCAGCTTGGCCTTCATGCCGCGCTCGAGCTTGCCGGAGCAGACGCGGACGAAAGCGATGCGGTCGCGATGGTTGGGGTCCATATTGGCCTGGATCTTGAAGACGAAGGAGGTCATCTTGTCCTCGGTCGCCTCGACCTTGCGGCTGTCGGCCTCCTGCGCGCGCGGCGGCGGCCCGTAGGCGCCGAGCGCCTCGATCAGGTCGCGCACGCCGTAATTGCGCAGCGCCGAACCGAAATAGACCGGCGTCAAATGGCCCTCGCGGAAGGCATCGAGGTCGAGCGGGCGACAGGCCGCGCGCGCCAGCTCCAGCTCCTCGATGAAGGCCTCCCGCTCGTTCTCCGGCAACAGGCCGGCAACGCGGTTGGAATCGGGACCGTTGACCGGCGTGCGCTCCTTTTCGGCGTCGCCCTTGCGCACCGCGTTCAGCGCCAGATGGTAGGTCCCGGAAAAGGTCTTGCCGCGGCCGATCGGCCAGGTGATCGGCGCTGTATCCAGTGCCAGCTTCTGCTCGATCTCATCGAGGATGTCGAATGGGTCTCGGCTTTCGCGGTCCATTTTGTTGACGAAGGTGATGATCGGGATGTCGCGCAGCCGGCAGACCTCGAACAGTTTCAGCGTGCGCGGCTCGATGCCCTTGGCGGCGTCGATCACCATGACCGCGCTGTCGACCGCCGACAGCGTGCGATAGGTGTCGTCGGCGAAATCCTCGTGGCCGGGCGTGTCGAGCAGGTTGAAGACGGTGTCCTCGTATTCGAAGGTCATCACCGAGGTGACCACCGAAATGCCGCGCTCGCGTTCGATCTTCATCCAGTCCGAGCGGGTCTGGATGCGGTCCTTCTTGGCCTTGACCTCGCCGGCAAGCTGGATGGCGCCGCCGAACAAAAGCAGTTTTTCGGTGAGCGTCGTCTTGCCGGCGTCGGGGTGGGCAATGATCGCGAAAGTGCGGCGGCGCGATACCGCTTGTTCGATGTCTTCAGCCAATTTCATGGAATCCTGTCTGTGGCGCGGGCTTCTAGCAGCGCTTTTCCGGCCTGTCGAACGGAAACACCGCTGATACCCCGGCAGCAGGTTCAGTCTCTGACGATAGCCGCCTGCGTGACCGAGCCAGCGTCATCCAGGCGCATAACCAGCCATTCAGAGTCGATCGAAAAAAATCCTCTTTCCGAACCAAGAATATAAACCAGACTCCAGTCCTCGAAATAGTCCGTCTTCGGCGGCTCGCCGAGCATGGCAACAACTTCTGCCCGCGATTTCCCAACCAACGCCCCGGTCAGCACCAAACCGTCAGCAATGCGATGGCGCTTATGCAAAGGATCCAGCCAGTTGTCGTCCTGCCACCAAGATCGAACGATCGGCAGCGGGCCGAAGAAGACGGCATAAACAATGGCGGCTCCGGCTGCAGCAAAAACCAGCCCTTTTATCCAGCGGCGCAAATGACCCTCATGTGATTGAGCTGAACGTTTCCATCGAGGCGATCGTCATCGACCCGCTTCGAGAGCGGTCCCGGCAACGCTCTTGGCAAGTCTGTAGCATGGTGGCAATGAGGGCAAGAAGTCCTGGGCGTTTGAAGGTACACGGCCGCGAGCAAGAACATCATCGTCATTGGATCCGGCATCATTGGCGCCTCCATCGCTTGGCACCGGCAGAGCTAAGCTGTCGACCTCTCCGCCGGCCGCGGCCGCCGGTTCACGTCCCGACGTCAGGCCGCATGGCTCTCGAACGCTATCTCGGGAACCCACTCGGCAATTGCGGCGCCGATCTTGTCGGCATGGTCCTCCTGCAGATAGTGCGCACCGGGTCCGAGATCGATCAGGCGGCAGTTCTTCAGCCCAGCCGCGAAGCCCCGTGCCGCCTGCGGCGAGACGAGGGCGCCGGGATCGCCTGAGAAAAGCAGCTTCGGGTAGGAGGATGCCCGGAGCGCCCGATGGTCGTGCTCACTGATGGCGGCGACATCAGCGGGCTGGCCTTCGATCGGCAGGTCGCGCGGCAGCCGCAGGATCGGCTTGCGCGATTGCGGCGTCGGGAACGGCACCCGGTAGGCGGCCATTTCCTCATCGCTCATCGTGCGCAGCACAGCGGCCGGCAGCACCTTTTCGACGAAGACGTTGTCTTCCAGAACAAGCTTCTCACCGATGCCCGGCGTGCGCATTGCCTTGAACAATTCGCGCGCCTGTGGACGCTGGTGAAAATCGTCCCAGCTCTCGAAGGGGCGGATGAACTCCATGAAGGCGAGGCCGAGGATCCGCTGCGGCCGCCGTGCGGCGAGATGGAAGGCGAGCGCGGTGCCCCAGTCCTGCGCGACGACAACCATGTCGGTGATGCCAAGCGTCTCGATGAAGGTGTCGAGATACCGGACGTGGTCGAAGAAGCGATAGTCGATGTCCGGCTTGCCGGACTGGCCATAGCCGATCAGGTCGGGCGCTATGCAGCGGCCGAACGGCGCCACATGCGGGATGATGTCGCGCCAGATGTAGGACGACGTCGGGTTGCCGTGCAGCAAGAGTACCGTCGGGCCAACCGTGCCTGCCTCGACATAGGAGATGGTGGAATCGAGCACCGCGACTTGCGAGCGTGGCAACATTGTGCGCTTTTCGAGTTTCGGGTTCATCGGATCAGCTCCTTTTTGCGAAGACTGTTTTGAAGACGATATTCTTGAAACGCTCGAGCGGTTCGGGACTGCGCTCCACCTTCATGCGCAGCATCGCGCCTTGCCAGGAACTCAACAGGAAATCGGCGAGGTCCTCGGCATCGAACGCGTCGGTGATGTCGCCAGCCGCCTGGCCCTCGGCGATGCATTCGGCAAAGGGCTTACGCCAGCGTTCGAAAATGGCGACGAGTTGCAGCCTCAGCGCCTCGCTGTGAGCCGCCGTCTCGAGGCTGAGATTGCCGATCATGCAGCCCCGTGCCCAATCATGCGCCTCCAGCTTCGACGTGATGATTTCGAGATAGCGGCGCAAGCGCCCGACCGGGGGCGTGCCGTCCCGAGCAAGGGCCTGCTCCACCAAACCGCTCACATAGGCGAAATAGCGGTCCAGCACCTCGCCGGTGAACGCCTCCTTGGAGACAAAATGATTGGTGAAGGACCCCGGGCGGGCATCGGCCGCGGCGACGATGTCGCGTACGCCGGCGGACGAATAGCCGGAATTCCAGATGGTGTTGAAACCGGCGTCGAGAAGTTTTTCGCGAAGTGAATGTCTAGCCATGCCGGTATAATACGTACGTACGTATTAAAGTCAAGAAGCATATTTTATACCGCGCGCTCTTGGCAGAACCCACGGGCAATGGCATCGCAGTGGTGGCGTTGGAACGAGGAGTGAAGCATGACAGCGGCGAAACAAGTCATCGTCATCGGCGCCGGCATCATCGGCGCCTCCATCGCCTGGCACCTGACCAGGGCCGGAGCAAAGGTGACGGTCATTGCCGGCAGCGGCGCCGGCGGCGTCGCGACACCGAATTCCTTTGCCTGGATCAATGCCAGCTGGGGCAATCCGGAGGTCTATTTCCGCCTACGCATTCGGTCGATGGCCGAATGGACGCGGCTGGCGAACGAGGTGCCCGGCATCCCGTTGCAGTGGTGCGGTGGCTTGTGGTGGGACCTGCCACGTCCCGAGCTTGAGGCCTATGCGGCCGAGCACTCCGCATGGGGCTGCGGCATCGAGCGTGTCGACCGTGCCGGAGCGGCGCGTATCGAGCCCAATCTGGCCGAACTTCCCGATTTCGCCCTTTATGTCGCCGAGGAAGGTGTCGCCGAGCCGGTCGCCGCCACGCAAGCACTGCTGGCCGACGCCGAACGGCGCGGCGCGCGAATTGTAGCCGAGACGACCGTCACCGCTCTGGTGCAAGCCAACGGCAGGATTGCCGGCGTCGATACATCCGGCGGGCGGATTGCTGCCGACGAGGTGGTGATCGCGGCCGGAGCCGGCTCTCCGGCACTAGCGGCAACAGCCGGGATAGAACTGCCGATCGAGACGCCACCCGGCCTGATCGTGCATTCGCGCCCCTACGAAAAGCTGCTCAACGGCCTGGTGATCGGCGACCGCCTGCATATGCGCCAGACGGCGGAAGGCCGCATCATCGCGGGCTCGGATTTCGGCGGCGCCGATCCCGGCATGGATGCTGCGGCCACCGCCCGCGACCTGTTTGCGGCGATGAAGGCGATGCTGCGCGGCGCGGATGAGCTGGAACTCGATTTCCACACCATTGGCTATCGGCCGACGCCGGTCGATGGCTTTCCGATCATTGGCCGCGCCGAAGGCACGAGCGGCGTCTACGTCGCGGTCATGCATTCCGGCATCACGCTGGCACCGGCCGTCGGCCTGTTCGCCGCCCGCGAAATCCTCGATGGCGAGCGCGATCCGCTGCTTGATCCCTACGGGCTGGGGCGGTTTACTCAATAACCGGGCGGACGGCGAAAGCCGCCGGCCAGCGGCTCGATTGCCCTGGCGATCCCGAGCAGGCGCGACTCCGACCAGCGTTTGCCAACAAGCTGTAGTCCGATGGGCAGGCCATTGCTGTCCTGTCCGCAGGGCAGCGACAGTGCGGGGTGGCCGCTGTAATTGAACACCGCGCCATAGGCCGGCAGCATCCAGTAGGTTTGCTTCTCGCCGTCGACCTCGATCGACGTTCCCGGATCGCAATGCGGGAAGGCGGTGGCCATGGCGACCGGGCACAGCAAGGCGTCGCAGCCGTCGAAGAACCGTTCCCACGCCAGGATGGAGCGGTCGCGGCGGGCGAGCGCCTCGAACCAGCGCGAGACCGGTGTCGGCTTCTCCCGCGGTTCGGGCTGGGCCGCCTCCAGCATCATGCCGATCAGCGCGCCGCCTTGCTCCAGATCGTCGTGCAGGTCGAGCTTCGGCAATTTGGCCTCCTCGACGATCGCGCCTGCCGCCTGAAGCTCCTTTGCCAGGCTTTCGACCGCAGCCCTGATCTCGCCTGCCACCGGAAAACCTGGGAAGGACGGCGCGAAGGCAATGCGCAGCGTCGTCAGATCCAGCTCCGGCATGTCTTCGACCGGTACCGGCGCAAGGTCGGTATCGCTTCCATCCGGCCCGGCAATAAGGCGGTAGATCAGTACCAGGTCTTCGACGCTGCGTGCCATCGGTCCGAGGCAGGAGATCAGCCTCACGCTGCGCGGCGCCCCGCCTGGATCGGGGAAGGCGCCGGCGAGCGAGACGCGGTGCTCGGTCGGCTTGAGGCCGCAGACGCCGCAAAAGGCAGCGGGCAGCCGGATCGAATCCTGCATGTCGGTGCCGACCTCGAACGGCGTCATTCCGGTGCCGAGCGCCGCCGCCGCACCGCCACTGGAGCCGCCGGCGGTGCGCTGGAGATTCCAGGGATTGCCGGTGCGGCCGAACAGCGGATTGCTCGACTGCCAGTCACCGAGCATTGTCGCCACGTTCGTCTTGCCCACCAGTATGCCGCCTGCCGCCTTCAGCCAGGCAACGACCGGACTGTCTGCCCTCGGGGCAAAGTCGGCGAAAGCCGGGAAGCCGACAGTGGTTCTCATGCCCGCTGTTTCGTGCGTGTCCTTCAGTGTGAACGGCACGCCGTGTAGCGGCCCAAGGGCCTCGCCGCGCGCCTGGGCTTCGTCGGCCTTGCCAGCGCGTTGCCGCGCACCGTCCCGATCGAGGGTTACGACTGCGTTGACCGCCTCATTGTGCCTGTCAATCTGCGCCAGATGCTCGTCCAGCACCTCTATTGCGGAAACCGTACGGTCGCGGATGGCCGCGGCCAGATTGGTGGTCGAGGAAAAGACGATATCCATGGTGAATGCTCCGGGCTATCGCGCCGCGCTCCTCAAAATGGCGGATTGGCGCGTGGATGCAAGCCTGGCTCGACATTTCGACGATGGCGGCGCTTGATCGGGATTGCGCTGCGGGGCCCGTTGAGGGGCGGCCCTGTCCAGCGGCCTCGCCGCGCTCGGCGCCTCTACGGCCTACCGTCCCCTGTTGTGCGTCCGCTCATAGAGCTCACGGATGATGCCGCTTGCCGTGGTCTCGAACAGAAACGGCAAGAAAGCATGAACGAGCGCGGCAAACGCCGCCATGAACAATCGCGACGAGAACCATGCGGCGAAAGCCATATGGCCGAAATAGCTCTCGCCGACCGCGGCCGGGTGAGAGGTGAAAAGTCTTGCGAGCCGTGCCGTCATGTCGATCCCTCCTGCCGGCATGAAGAGCCGGCGATGAGTATACTGGCATGGGTGTTCGGTTCATCGGTCTCAAATTGTCCTTGTGAAAGGCTGAATTTTGGGACAAACATCCCACATGGCGCCGGAAATCGACGAAATAGACCGGAGATTGCTGGCCGAGCTGCAACGCGACGGCACGCTGTCCGTCGACCAGCTCTCGGCAAGAATATCGCTGTCGCGCAATGCCTGCTGGCGCCGGGTGAAGCGGCTGGAGGAAGACGGCGTCATCACCGGCCGGGTGGCGCTGGTCGACGCCGACAAGCTTGGGCTCGGCCTTTCGGTGTTCATCCTGATCCGCACCTCGAACCACGATCCCGACTGGCTGCAAAGATTCCGAGCGGCGGTGACCGGCTTTGCCGAGATCACCGGCGCCTACCGCATGTCCGGCGATCTCGACTATGTCCTGCGCGCCCGCGTTGCCGATGTGAAGGCCTATGACCGGCTCTACCAGCGGCTGATCGCCAAGGTGGCGCTGTCGGACGTTTCGGCCTCCTTCGTCATGGAGGAGATCAAGGAGACCACGGTCGTTCCGATGGAACTGCGCTGAAGCGGAACTGTGCTGAAAGAAAGCCGTTGATAGCATTGCCGCCGAGTTGACTGAACCGGCGTTCGCGACGATAGGATCAGCCTCATGCGCGCAGCACTTTATCCCACCTCCGTCATCGGTCCGGCTGTCGGCTTCGTCAGGCTGCCGCATGGCGAGGGCTTGCCGCTTCCGGCCTATGAAAGCTCGGGCGCCGCCGGCATGGACCTGCGCGCCGCCGTCCCGGACGACAGGCCGCTTTTGATCCTGCCGGGAAAGCGTGCGCTGGTGCCGACCGGGCTGGTCCTGGAAATTCCGGAGGGCGTCGAAGGCCAGGTCCGGCCGCGTTCGGGCCTCGCCTTCAAGCACGGGCTCACCTGCCTCAACACGCCGGGCACCATCGACAGCGACTATCGCGGCGAGGTCAAGGTGCTGCTGATCAATCTCGGCGACGAGGATTTCGCGGTGACGCGCGGCATGCGGATCGCCCAGATCGTCTTCGCCCCGGTGACGCAGGCGACCGTCGAGGAGCGCACATTGGCTGGCGGCACAACGCGCGGCTCGGGCGGCTTCGGATCGACCGGCACGGCCTGATGAAAATACCCAAGCTCGTCATCTTCGATTGCGACGGGGTTCTGGTCGACACCGAGAACCTGGCCAATCGGCGCCTCGCCGAATGGCTGACCGCGGCCGGCTTTCCGGCCAGCTTCGAATATTGCCGCAAGAATTTCTCCGGCCGCAGCATGGTCTCGGTGCAGAAGGAAGTCGAGGCGACCGGCGTCAGCCTCGGCGCCGATTTCGTCGAGCGCTGGAACGCCGGCCTGCCGGACCTGTTCGCGCATGGCGTCGAGGCCATCCCCAACGTTCGCGAGTTCATCGAAACCGTGCACGCCGCCGGCATCGCCACCTGTGTCGCCTCGTCGGCACGGGTGTCCAAAATGCACATCACGCTCGGCCAGACCGGGCTGCTGCCGCTTTTCGAGCATGCGCTGTTCAGCTCGACCATGGTCTCGCGTGGCAAGCCGTTCCCCGACCTCTTCCTGCATGCGGCAGCGACGATGGGCTTCGCGCCCGCCGACTGCATCGTCATCGAGGACAGCGTCGCCGGCACGGCAGCCGGCATCGCCGCCGGCATGCGCGTCTATTCCTACCACGGCGACCCGCTTTCCGACCGCGATGGACTGATCGAAGCCGGAGGCATCCTGTTCGACGACATGCGTAAACTGGCCGGGCTGGTGCCGATCCACTGATCGCCTTTGCGCAGGCTGCATGCGCGCCAGATCTCAGACCGGGCGCGGCGCCCCAAGTACTCGGTCGACCGTGTCGCGTATGAGAGTGCGCAGATTGGCCGGCCTGTCGAGATGACTGACGACAAGCAGGCCGTCGGCCGCCACTGTTAGCGCGTCCGCGGTGCGGTCCGGATCGGGATTTGCGTCAGCGATCAGCAGATCCCTGAGGATGCCCCACTTCCAGTGACGATGCTTATCGATTGCCTCGCGAACCGGGCTCCTCGGGTCGGGGTATTCGGCCGCGGCATTTTGGAACGGGCAGCCGCGGTAGCCCGGCTGATCCGCCGCATCGGCAATGAGATCGAATACGGCAAGGATCATCAGGCGAGGTGGCCGCCGGCCAAGGCTCGCGATTGCCGCCCGTCCTCCCTTGCTGATCTCCTCGATATAGGCGCGGACGAGGTCGTCCTTGGCCGCGAAGTGATGATAGAACGTCGCCTTCGCAACGCCGGCCTCGGCGATGATGCGGTCGATGCCGACTGCACGGACCCCCTCCAGAGAAAACAGCGCGGTCGCCGTTTCGAGGATGCGGCGGCGCGCAAGACTTTCGGGACGATCGTTGATTCGGGCTGCGGACATGCCTTGACCGTATAGCAGACAGGTCTGTATACATCCATATGTAGACAGACAGGTCTACCTGTTAACGAAGGGAAGGCGAAACATGGCTTCGATAGTCAGGGAAATCATCGTAGATGCTTCACCGGAAAGCGTATGGGCGACGGTGGGCGACTTCGCCGGCGGCGCCCAACGGATAGCCCCAGGCGTTTTCGTCGATTGCCGGGTGGATGAGGGCGACGTACGGGTCCTTACTTTCGCCGACGGCAAGATCGTGCGAGAGCGGCTCATCGCCCGCGACGAGCAGGGCCGGCGGATCGTGTGGGGATGGCTCGGCGACGAGGTCACTCACGATAACACCTCCATGCAGGTCTTTGCCGAGGGCGAGGGCCGGAGCCGCCTGGTCTGGATTCACGATACTCTGCCCGACGAACTCGGCACGTGGCTCGCAGCCGCCATGGATCAGCTGGTGCCGGTTTTCCAGCAGACCCTGGCGAGCCAAGCCAAACCAACATAGTGAGGCAACGCCAAGTGTTTCCTCTTGGCCGCAAAATGCTATAGCTTGCGCGCGCCCGACATAACGAGCGCGCGCGCATGACCTTCTCCCTGCTTCGTTTCATCGTTGCTTGCCTGCTGCTGCCCTGTCTTTGGACGACGGCCAGCGCGGAGGCCGTCAGCTTCCCGGAGCTCGGCAGCGCTGTCCCCGGCCACGGCGATGTCACCTATCTCGATCTCGCCAGGATGGTCATTCCCGATCTGGCCGCGGACAAGGCCGGCTTTTTCCGGGGTTCGATGCCGATCGAGATGCGCCACATCGCTGGACCGGACTACGACGGCTCGCCGCCGGCGACGTCGGGTCTTTCCAGCGCCGACGTGCTCGACATCAAGGCCGGCGGCAAGGACCGGCTGGCGATGCTGCTCGACCTCGGCGACTCGCCTGACAGCGCCGAGGGTTATGCAGTGCTGGCACTCTACGACATCACCGGCAAGCCGGCCTTGCTCGACGCGGTCAATGTTGCCGTCGACCGCAGCACCTACTTTCGCGATCCGGGCAAGCTGTCGATCGGGCCCGGCGATGACGTCATCATCACCACGAGCACGCATTTCAATTCGAGCCAGGGCTATGTGATCGCGCCGCTGGTCATGGTCCGCAACGACAGGTTCGAGCTGATCGACATGATCTATACGTTCGACGAAAACCTCTGCACCAACCGAAGGACGCAGAATGCGGCCTTCCAGGCGATTGCCGACGGCCAGCCCTATGCAGCCATCAAGGTTACGGTGACCGACGCGACAGTGCCGGGCGATGAAAGCTGCGACGGCCAGCCGCCGCCAGAGGCGTCTTCGCGCGACATTTCCGTCACCTATCATTGGGACAAAAACGCTTCGCGTTACGTCAAGGATTCCGATGCGCTGGACCGATTGGCAGGAGAGAACGCCAAACGCTTCTGAGCCAACCGCATTTGTTTGCCCGGCGCGTTCCGCCGGGCTAGAATTTGCCTCACATTCTGCACTGGAGGGGAGCATCCATGGACAAGGGCAAGATTTTTCGCGACCTGCATACATCGATCTTCGTTATGGCCAATTCATGGGACGTCGGCACGACCAAGCTCTTGGCCTCGTTCGGCTTCAAGGCGCTGGCCACGACCAGCGCCGGCTTTGCCTTTTCGCGCGGCCTGCCGGACGGCGCGGTGACGTTCGAGGCGATGATCCATCATTGCCGTGAAGTGTCAGCGGCGACCGGGCTGCCGGTTTCGGCGGACCTCGAAAAGGGCAAGGGCGACAGCGCGACAAGTGCCGGCGAGACCATCTTCGCCGCCGAGGCGGCTGGCCTCGCCGGCTGCTCGATCGAGGACCATACCGGCGAGCCCGCCAAGCCGATCTATGATTTTTCGCATGCCGTCGATCGCGTCGCGGCGGCGGCGGAAGCGGCACGGGCACTGAAACGCGATTTCGTTTTCACCGCGCGGGCCGAGAATTTCCTGTGGGGCAAGCCCGATCTCGACGACACGATCAAGCGGCTGCAGGCCTTCGAGAAAGCCGGTGCCGACGTGCTCTATGCACCGGGCCTGGGCGACATCGAGATGGTGCGAACCGTCTGCTCGGCGCTGACCAAGCCCGTGAACGTCATGGCTAGGCCCGGCTTCACCATCGCCGATCTTGCCATGGCTGGGGTAAAGCGCATCTCGCTCGGCCCATGGCTGACCAATTTTGCTTTCGGCATGCTGGAGACCGCGGCGCGCGAGATCCAGCAGGATGGCACCTTCGGCTTCACCCGCGCCGCCATGCCGTTCGGCAAGCTGCAGGCGCTGTTTGCCAAATCTTCCGCCTAGGCGGGGCCCGGCGAATGACGCTCACCGTCGTCGACATGCACACCGGCGGCGAGCCGCTGCGGATCGTCACCGGCGGCTACCCCGACATTCCCAAGGGCACGATCCTCGAAAAGCGTGCCTATGTGCGCGACCATCTCGATCATCTCAGAAAGATCCTGATGTTCGAGCCGCGCGGCCATTACGACATGTATGGCGCGCTGCTGGTGGAGCCCGACCTGCCGGGCGCCGACCTCGCGGTGCTGTTCATGCACAATGAGGGCTATTCGACGATGTGCGGCCACGCCATCGTCGCGCTCGGCCGCTACGCCGTCGACGAGCGGCTGGTGGCGCCACGCGAGCCGATGACGACCGTCAATATCGAGGCGCCATGCGGGCTGATTTCGGCTGCGGTCGAGGTAAGGGACGGCAAGGCCGGCGCGGTGTCCTTCGAAAGCGTGCCGGCGTTTCTGTTCGCCGGCAACCAGCGGATCGAGCTGCCGGGCTATGGTCCGGTCGGCTTCGACATCGCCTATGGCGGCGCCTTCTATGCACTGGCCGACTGCCGCCAGTTCGGGCTGGAATTCGGCCAGAACCGGGTGCGCGATTTCGTCGATGCAGCGACCGCGCTGACCAATAAGCTCAAGGCCGAATTGCCGCTGTCGCATCCCGACCATGCCGATCTCGCCTTTCTCTACGGCACCATCCTGACCGACGGACAGGATGCGTTCTCCGATACGCCGACCAAAAACATCTGCGTTTTCGCCGAGGCGGAGGTCGACCGTTCGCCGACCGGCTCCGGCGTCACCGCGCGGCTGGCGGCCATGCACGCCAAGGGCCAAATCGAGATTGGCCGGACGCGGCTGTTCGAGAGCATCGCCGGCTCGCGCTTTTCCGGCGCCGTCGTACGCACGGCCACAGCCGGGCCGCATGACGCCATCATCGCCCGCGTCGGCGGCCGCGCCTATTACTCAGGGCGGGCCGAATTCATCGTCGAGGACGACGACGAACTGGGCAGGGGTTTTCTGCTGAGATAGCTCCCTTCCCGTGCCGAGATCGCCTTGTGCAGGTGCACCATCATGACGGCGGCGAACAGCGGCGTCAGAAGATTGAGTAGCGGCACGGCGAGGAAAGCGGCGACCACCAGCCCGGCCAGGAACACGGTGATGGAGTGCTTTCTGCGCAGCGCCTTGGCCTCGGCCTCCGGGCGAAAGCGCATGGCGGCGAATTCGAAGAACTCGCGTCCGAGCAGATACCCATTGACGATGAAGAAAGCGGCGATGTTCACGCCCGGCACCAAGAGCAGCAGCAGGGCGACGATGTTGCCGAGGATAACGACGCCGAAAAATCGGATCGCCAGCACCAGCGAGCGCAACGCCGGCACGGCGCGGCCGGGCGGGTCGTTTGGATAATCCGTGCGCTCGACCACTTCGGGCACGTCGTCGAGGAACAGGCCGGCGATGATCGCCGTCACCGGCGCGATGAGCAGCGCCAAGCCCAGCGCAAGGCCGATGCCTGCGACGACGGCGCCCAGCCATCCGGCCCAGGAGGGTAGGGCGGGGAGCCATGCATCGATCCACGGCCAGGCCAGCCATTCGAACAAGCTCTTGATCCCGAACCAAAGCGCCGCCAGCGCCAGCAAGGTCAGCCCCAGCGTCTTCAGGAACACAGAACGGAATTCGGGCGAGAACAGCCGGCTCAAGGCGGCACGGGCGGCGTCGAGGATCACGGCGTTTCCAATTCCATGTCAAACGAGGCCCATGGGCGATATTTCGGGATAGGCGGAGACAGGTCGCGAGACAAGCGCAAACCGCGCGATACGAAGCATGCGTTCTGCCCGGATTTATAACTCGCGGCCTAGGCAAAGCCGCATCAAACCGCTAGACCCGCCCGCGCCCGGCGTGGCAGAAAGCCGGTGGGTTTTTGGCGGAGACATGAATTGATGCCGGACTATGACGTGCTTTGTGTCGGAAATGCCATCGTCGACATCATCGCCCAGTGCGACGAGGCGTTCCTGGAGACGAACGGCATCATCAAGGGCGCGATGAATTTGATCGACACGAGGCGCGCCGAACTGCTCTACAGCCGCATGGGCCCGGCCATCGAAGCCTCGGGCGGCAGCGCCGGCAACACGGCGGCGGGCGTCGCCTCCTTCGGCGGCCGCGCCGCTTTCTTCGGCAAGGTCTCCAACGACGCGCTCGGCGAAATCTACGCGCATGACATCCATGCCCAGGGCGTCGCCTTCGACACCCGGCCGCTCAGCGGCGAGCCACCGACGGCGCGCTCGATGATCTTCGTCACGCCGGACGGCGAGCGCTCGATGAACACCTATCTCGGCGCTTGCGTGGAGCTCGGCCCGGAGGACGTCGAGGCCGACAAGGCGTCGGGCGCCGCCGTCACCTATTTCGAAGGCTATCTGTGGGACCCGCCGCGCGCCAAGGAGGCGATCCGGCAGACGGCGAAACTCGCCCACGCCGCCGGGCGCGAAGTGTCGATGACATTGTCGGACTCGTTCTGCGTCGACCGCTACCGCGACGAGTTCCTCGATCTCATGCGCTCCGGCACCGTCGACATCGTCTTTGCCAACAGCCACGAGATTAAGTCGCTCTACCAGACCGCTTCCTTCGACGAGGCGCTGGCGCAGATCCGCAAGGATTGCAAGATCGCCGCCGTCACCCGCTCGGAAAAGGGCTCGGTGATCGTGCGCGGCGACGAGACCGTCACCATCGAGGCGACCAGGATCCGCGAACTGGTCGACACGACCGGCGCCGGCGACCTCTACGCCGCCGGCTTCCTCTATGGCTACACGCAAGGCCGCAGCCTGAAGCAGTGCGGCGATCTCGGCTCGCTGGCGGCCGGGCTGGTCATCCAGCAGATAGGCCCAAGGCCACGGCAGAATTTGCGCAGAGAGGCCGAGCAGGCCGGGCTGCTGTAGCGGCATCTCTTCCTTCTCCCCCTGTGGGAGAAGGTGGATCGGCGCGCAGCGCCGAGACGGTTGAGGGGTGCTGGACGGAGTGCTGCCGGTGCCAAGCTGGAGCACCCCTCATCCGACCGAGCTTCGCTCGGCCACCTTCTCCCACAGGGGGAGAAGGAAAGAGGTGCTGCCGCTACGCGCTCCTCAAGCCCCCGCGCTATACGCCGCGATCGCCGCCATATTCACGATGTCGCTGTCCTTGGCATTCAGCGAGACGATCTGAACCGGCTTGTTCAGGCCGACCAGCAGCGGGCCGATGACGGTCGAGCCGCCGAGCTCCTGCAGCATCTTGGTCGAGATGGAGGCCGAGTGGAAGGCCGGCATGATCAGCACATTGGCCGGGCCGGTCAGCCTGATGAACGGGTACTGCGCCATGGCGCGGGCGTTGAGCGCCACGTCGGCGGCCATCTCGCCGTCATACTCGAAATCGACGCGGCGCTTGTCGAGGATGCGCACCGCTTCCTGGACGCGCTCGGAGCGTTCGCCCTGCGGATGGCCGAAGGTCGAATAGGCGAGCATGGCGAGCCTCGGCTCGTAGCCCATGCGGCGGGCGAAGCCGGCGGCCTCCTCGGCGATGTCGGCGATCTCGACGGCATCAGGCATGTCGTGCACCGCGGTGTCGGCAACGAGGACGGTGCGACCCCGCGCGAGCACGATCGACACGCCGATGACGCAGTGGCCGGGCCTTGCGTCGATGACGCGGCGGATGTCGTCGAGCGCCGTCGAATAGTTACGGGTAACGCCGGTGACGATGCCGTCGGCATCGCCCAGCGCCACCATGCAGGCGGCGAAATGGTTGCGGTCGTTGTTGATCAGCCGCTGGCAGTCGCGGAACAGAAAGCCTTTGCGCTGCATGCGCTCGTAGAGATAGTCGGTGTAGACCGAGTTGCGCCGCGACAGCCGCGCATTGATGATCTCGATGCCTTGCTTGCCGAGATCGATGCCGGCATTCCTGGCGTTTTCCTTGATGATGTCGTCGCGGCCGAGCAGGATGGCGGTGCCGAGCCGCTGGTTCACATAGGAGACGGCGGCGCGCATCACCTGCTCCTCCTCGCCCTCGGCAAAGACGATGCGCTTGGGCTGGCGGCGGACGCGGTCGTAGATGCGCTGCAGCGTCGAGGCGATCGGGTCGCGGCGGGCGGAAAGCTCCTGCGCGTAGCGGTCGAGATCGAGGATCGGCTTGCGCGCGACGCCGGAGTCCATCGCCGCTTTGGCCACCGCGATCGGAATGGCCGAGATCAGGCGCGGGTCGAACGGCACCGGGATGATGTAGTTGGGGCCGAATTTCGGCCGCATGCCCTGATAGGCGGCGGCGACGTCGTCGGGCACGTCCTGGCGCGCCAGTTCGGCGAGCGCTTTGGCCGCGGCGATCTTCATGTCGTCATTGATGGTGGTCGCCCGCACATCGAGCGCGCCGCGGAAGATGTAGGGGAAGCCAAGCACGTTGTTGACCTGGTTGGGATAGTCGGACCGTCCCGTCGCCATGATGGCGTCGGTGCGGATCTCGGCGACCTCCTCAGGCGTGATCTCGGGGTCGGGATTGGCCATGGCGAAGATGATCGGGTTCTTGGCCATCGACTGCACCATTTTGGTGGTCAGCGTGCCTTTGGCCGAGAGGCCGAGGAACACGTCGGCGCCGTCCAGCGCCTCGGCCAGCGAGCGCGCGCCGGTTTTCACGGCATGCGCCGATTTCCACTGGTTCATGCCTTCGGTGCGGCCCTGGAAGACGACGCCCTTGGTGTCGCAAAGGATGATATTCTCAGGCGCAAAGCCCATCGCCTTCATCAATTCGATGCAGGCGATGCCGGCAGCACCGGCGCCGTTGCAGACCATTTTCGTGGTCTTCATGTCGCGGCCGGTGATTTCCAGCGCGTTGATCAGGCCGGCAGCCGAGATGATGGCGGTGCCGTGCTGGTCGTCATGGAAGACCGGTATGTCCATCAGCTCGCGCAGCCGCTGCTCGATGATGAAGCATTCCGGTGCCTTGATGTCCTCGAGGTTGATGCCGCCGAAGGAGGGTCCAAGGAAACGCACGCAGTTGATGAATTCGTCGGCATCCTCGGTGTCGACCTCGAGGTCGATGGAATCGACATCGGCGAAGCGCTTGAACAGCACCGCCTTGCCTTCCATCACCGGCTTCGATGCCAGCGCGCCGAGATTGCCGAGGCCGAGGATGGCGGTGCCGTTGGAGATGACGGCGACCATGTTGCCGCGAACCGTGTAGTCGAAGGCGCGGCTCGGGTCCTCGGCGATGGCGAGAACCGGAACCGCGACGCCCGGCGAATAGGCGAGGCTGAGATCGCGCTGCGTCGCCATCGGTTTTGTGGCGACGATCTCCAGCTTGCCCGGACGCCCCATGGCGTGGAATTCCAGCGCCTCCTGGGCGCTGACGGAGGGCCCGTTGCTCTCGGTTTTCTTGGCCATGGTACTTTTGGTTTCCTCGCCCGTACGGCACCGCTTGAGATGGGTGCGCATGCTTTCTTTTGTGGAAGGTTCGGGATTAAGGCTACACTTCGCCGCTGTAAACCGCCAAGCATGGCTTGGAAAATTTTGGAAGCAGCTTCTTGAACGACGAGACGCCCATTCGAAGCGACAACGCCACGCCGGCCTTCGCGCCGGCGACGCCGATGATGGAGCAGTATATCGAGATCAAGGCGGCGAACCCGGATTCGCTGCTGTTCTACCGCATGGGCGATTTCTACGAACTGTTCTTCGACGATGCCGAGAAGGCAAGCCGGGCGCTCGGCATCGTGCTGACCAAGCGCGGCAGGCACCAGGGGCTCGACATCCCGATGTGCGGCGTACCGGTGCATGCCGCCGACGATTATCTGCAGAAGCTGATCGGCCAGGGGTTCCGCGTCGCTGTCTGCGAGCAGATCGAGGATCCGGCGGAGGCCAAGAAGCGCGGCGGCAAATCGGTGGTGCGCCGCGACGTGGTGCGGCTGGTAACGCCCGGCACCATCACCGAAGACAAATTGCTGGCGCCGTCGGAATCGAGTTTTCTGATGGCGCTCGGACGGGTCAAGGGCGGCAGCAGCGATACAAGAGGCGGGGAGCGCGGAAGCGCGACAGGGAACCAAGGAAGTTTCGCCCTAGCCTGGATCGAGATCTCGACCGGTGTCTTCCGCGTCGCCGAGACAACCGCCGACCGGCTGCTCGCCGATGTCTTCCGCGTCGATCCGCGCGAGCTGATCGTCGCCGAACCGGTGTTTTACGACCCGGAGCTGAAACCGGTCTTCGACGTGCTCGGCCGCGTCGCCAGCCCGCAGCCGCCGTCGCTGTTCGATTCGGCTTCGGCCGCCGGCCGCATCGCCCGCTTTTTCGAGGTGGCAACGCCGGATAGTTTCGGCACGTTTTCGCGCGCCGAACTGTCGGCGATCTCAGGCGTCATCGCCTATGTCGAGAAGACGCAGAAGGCCGAGCGGCCGCCGCTGTCGCGGCCGCAGCGCGAGGAGCAGGGTTCGACGCTGTTCATCGACCCGGCGACGCGCGCCAATCTGGAGCTGCTGCGCACGCTGTCCGGCAGCCGCGACGGGTCGCTGTTCAAGGCGATCGACCGCACGGTGACCGGCGGCGGCGCAAGGCTGCTCGCCGACCGCTTGATGGCGCCGCTGACCGACCCGGCGGCCATCGCCGCAAGGCTGGACTCGGTGTCGTTCTTCCGCTCCGAAACGCGCCTCTGCCAGGCGGTGCGGGCAAGCCTGAAGAGCGTCGCCGACATGCCGCGGGCACTGTCCAGGCTGGCGCTCAACCGCGGCGGTCCGCGCGACCTCGGCGCGCTGCGCGCCGGTTTCGAAGCGGCCGGCGCCATCGCCGAACTGTTCGGCCAAACCGCCTTGCCGGGCGAACTGGCCGCGGCGTTGGGAGCTATCAAGGCACTGCCCAGTGAACTGGCGACGCATCTGGCACAGGCGCTCAGCGACGAGCTGCCGTTGCTCAGGCGCGACGGCGGCTTCGTCCGCGGCGGCTACCACGCCGAACTCGACGAGATGCGGGCACTGCGCGACGAGTCGCGAAAGGTGATCGCCGGGCTGGAGCGTTCGCTGATCGACGAGACCGGCATCCGCTCGCTGAAGATCAGGCACAACAATGTGCTGGGCTATTATATCGAAGTCACCGCTAACCACCATGCGCTGATGACCGGCAGCGACGGCGCCAAGGCGCGCTTCATCCATCGCCAGACCATGGCCAACGCCATGCGCTTCACCACCACGGAACTCGCCGAACTGGAAACCAAGATCGCCAACGCCGCCGACCGGGCGCTGGCGATCGAGCTTGCCGCTTTCGAGGCGCTGACGGCGGAAGTGGTCGGCCAGGCCGACACGATCCGTGCCGGCGCCGAAGCGCTCGCCGTGCTCGACGTTTCGGCCGCACTTGCCTTGCTTTCCGAGAGCGAGGCCTGGTGCCGGCCGCTGGTCGATGCGAGCCTTGCCTTCGAGATTTCGGGTGGACGTCATCCGGTGGTCGAACAGGCGCTGCGGCGTTCCGGCGAAGGCCCGTTCGTCGCCAATGATTGCGATCTGTCGCCGCAAGGCGATGCCAAGGCCGGCGCGATCTGGCTGCTGACCGGCCCCAATATGGGCGGCAAATCGACCTTCCTCAGGCAAAACGCGCTGATCGCCATCCTCGCCCAGACCGGCTCCTTCGTGCCGGCGGCATCAGCCCATATCGGCGTCGTCGACCGGCTGTTTTCGCGGGTCGGCGCCTCCGACGATCTGGCGCGCGGCCGCTCCACCTTCATGGTCGAGATGGTCGAGACGGCGGCGATCCTCAACCAGGCAGGCGAACGCGCACTGGTCATCCTCGACGAGATCGGCCGCGGCACCGCCACTTTCGACGGCCTGTCGATTGCCTGGGCGGCGGTCGAATATTTGCACGAGAAAAACCGCTGCCGCTCGATCTTCGCCACGCATTTCCACGAGATGACGGCGCTGGCCGGAAAATTGCCGCGGCTCTCCAACGTCACCATGCGGGTCAAGGAATGGGAGGGCGACGTGGTCTTCCTGCACGAGGTCGGCAAGGGTGCGGCCGACCGTTCCTACGGCGTCCAAGTAGCGCGGCTGGCCGGCCTGCCAGAGGCCGTCGTCGGCCGGGCCAAGGAAGTGCTGCACCAGCTTGAAGCAGGCGAGGTCTCGGGCAAGGCCAACCGTCTGGTCGACGACCTGCCGCTGTTTTCCGTGGCAGCGAAGCGGGAGGCGTCGAAGCCGGTGAAGAGTGATGGGCTGGGTTTGGCGCTAGCGGAGATCAATCCCGACGAGATGACGCCAAGGGAAGCGCTGGAGGCGCTGTACCGGCTGAAGGGGATGGTTGGGAAGTAGTGCTCGTCCGATAGCGCTCTACGGCACCCCCCTCTGTCCTGCCGGACAGAGGGGGTGTGACGGAACGCTGCTTTGGCTTGCCTTCCGCCCCACCCCTCAAATCATCGCCAGGCCCGACTTCCGCCTCGGCGGTGGGAAGGCGCGGTCAATTTCGGCGAAATCTTCGCTCGTGAGCTCAATCTCCAACGCCGCGACATTCTGCCGGATATGCTCCGGGCGGCTGGCCTTCGGAATGGCGATCACGCCCTCCTGCGCCATCACCCATGCAAGTGCGATCTGCGCCGGCGTCGCACCGTGGCGGGCGGCGATGGCATCTAACCTGGCGTTGCGCGCCAATACCCCCTGATCGACCGGCGAATAGGCCATCAGCGGCATGCCGCGTTGCCGGCTCCACGGGGCGAGGTCGAACTCGACGCCGCGCTGCGACAGATTGTAGAGCACCTGGTTGGTCTGGACGTTGCCGCCGGCCGGCAACCGGACCAGCTCCTCCATCTCGCCGGTATCGAAATTGCTGACGCCCCAATGGCGGATCTTGCCGGCCGCCTTCAACGCTTCGAACGCCTCTACCGTTTCCATCAAAGGCACGCTGCCCGGCCAATGCAAGAGATAGAGATCAATGCGGTCGGTGGCGAGATGCCTCAGGCTGTTCTCGCAGGCCCGTTTCACGCCGGCGCGTGAGGCATTGGACGGCAGCACCTTGGAGACCAGGAAAACCTCGTCGCGGCGCCCGGCGATGGCCTCCGCCACCACCTCCTCGGCGCCGCCGCTGGCATACATTTCGGCGGTGTCGATCAGCGTCATGCCGAGATCCAGCCCGAGCTTCAGGGCATTGGCCTCGTCGCCACGGCGGCGAGCGTCTTCGCCCATCTTCCAGGTGCCCTGGCCGAGCACCGGCACAGCTTCGCCGCAGGGCAGGGAGGTCGTTCTTATCGTCGATGGCATGGCATGCTCCAGTCCGAGGCCCGGATAGCACCATAGCCGCCAAGGGAAATCCAGGCGAAGCAGAAATCCAGGTGAAGCCTCTCGCCCGGATTCCTCGACAGCGTGACGCCTACTTCGCCGGATGGGAGGCAAGCCAGTCCTGCATCTGCTTGATCTCGGCTTGCTGCGCGGCGATCACCGCTTCCGCCAGCTTGCGGATTTCCGGATCCTTGCCATTGGCGAGCTCGATCTTGGCCATGTCGATGGCCGCCTGGTGATGCGGGATCATGCCGCGGGCGAAATCGACATCGGCATTGCCGGAATATTCGATTGCCATCATGTCGGTATGCATCTTGTCCATCGCCGCCTTGTAGCCCTCGCTCGAGGGGCTCTGCGCGCCCATTGCGCCCATCTCGTGCTTCATCTCCTCGGCTTGTGCCGGAACACTTTCGAGGAAAACGGCAAGCAGCATTCCTGCCGCCATCATCAGCAGCACGATCTTCTTGGCCAAGGTCATTCATCGTCTCCTTTTTTGAACAGGGTCTATCTGGAAGTTTTACTCAGAGTTTCAACGTCCTGAGCCGCAATGCGTTGGCGATCACCGAAACCGAAGACAGGCTCATCGCCGCCGCCGCGAGCATCGGCGACAGCAGCGTGCCGGTGAGCGGATAAAGCACGCCGGCAGCAACCGGCACGCCGAGCACATTGTAGAGGAAAGCGAAAAACAGGTTCTGGCGGATGTTGCGGATCGTCGCGCGGGCGAGCGTCCTCGCCCTGACGATGCCGTTGAGATCGCCCTTGACCAGCGTAATTCCCGCACTTTCGACCGCAACATCGGCGCCTGTGCCCATCGCGATGCCGACATCGGCGGCGGCAAGTGCGGGCGCATCGTTGACGCCGTCGCCGGCCATGGCAACGCCGGCACCGCCGGCGCGCAATTCCTCGACCAGCGCGTTCTTCTGTTCGGGCAAGAGCCCGGCACGCACCTCGTCGATGCCAAGCTTGGCTGCGATGGCCTTGGCAGTACGCTCGTTGTCGCCGGTCGCCATGACGATCTTCAGCCCGCTGTAATGCAGTGCCTTGATCGCCTCGGCGGTGGTCGCCTTGATCGGGTCGGCGACGGCGACGAGGCCGGCGAGCCGGTTGCCGACAGCAACGAACATCGCGGTCTTGCCGTCGGCCTGCAGCGCCTCGGCGCTGGCCAGGACCGCCGCCGTGTCGATGCCGAGATCGGCCATCATCGCGGCATTGCCGAGCGCCACCTTCTGCCCCGAGACCGTGCCGGAAACGCCCTTGCCGGTGACGGCCTCGAAACCGCTCGCGTCGGGGACCTTCACGCCGCGTTCGCGGGCGCCGTCGACGATCGCCTCGGCCAGCGAATGCTCCGAGCCTTTTTCCAGCCCGGCGGCGAGCGCCAGCAGATCGTCTTGCGCCATGCCTTCGACCGCGATGACGTCGGTCAGCCGCGGCCGGCCTTCGGTCAGCGTTCCCGTCTTGTCGACGATCAGCGTGTCGACCGAGGCAAAGCGTTCGAGCGCCGCCGCTTCTTTGATCAGCACGCCGGCATGCGCGCCGCGCCCGGTGGCGGTCATGATCGACATTGGCGTGGCAAGGCCGAGCGCACACGGACAGGCGATGATCAGCACCGAGACCGCCGAGACGATGGCAAACACCAGGCTGGGTTCCGGTCCGACGATCGCCCAGGCGACGAACGCTATGATTGCGACCAGCACGACGGCCGGGACGAAGTAGAACGAGACGCGGTCGGCCAACCCCTGGATCGGCGCGCGCGAACGCTGCGCCTTGGCGACCAGCTCGACGATGCGCGCCAGCGTCGTCTCGGCACCGATCCTTTCGGCGCGCATGATCAGCGAACCGTTCCTGTTCAGCGTGCCGCCGGTGAGGTTGTCGCCTTCGGTCTTCTCGACCGGCAGCGGCTCGCCTGTGATCATCGATTCATCGATGGAAGAGCGTCCTTCGAGCACAATGCCGTCGACCGGCACGGCGTCACCGGGGCGGATGCGCAAGCGGTCGCCGGCCTTGACCGTATCGAGCGGCACGTCGTTTTCAGAACCGTCCGCACCGATCAGCCGCGCCGTCTTCGGCGCCAGGTCGAGCAGCGCACGGATCGCCGACCCGGTTTTCTCGCGGGCGCGCAATTCCAGCACCTGGCCGAGGAACACCAGCGCAACGATCACCGCCGCCGCCTCGAAATAGACCGGCACGGTGCCGTCATGGCCGCGGAACTGGTGCGGAAAGAGGCCTGGAAACAGCGTGGCGACGACGCTGTAGAGATAGGCGGCACCGACGCCGAGCGAAATCAGCGTCCACATATTGGGGCTGCGGTTGAGGACCGAGTCCCAGCCGCGGTGGAAGAACGGGAATGCCGCCCACAGCACCACCGGGCTGGCCAGCGCCAGCTCCAGCCAGACCTTCGCGCGGTCGTCGATGAAGGCCTGAAACGTCAGGCCGAGCATCGGCGCCATGGCGATGAGCAGCAACGGCACGGACAGCACCGCGCTCACCCAAAAGCGCCTGGTGAAGTCGACCAGTTCCGGGTTAGGTCCCTCGTCGCCGGTCGGCACGCCCATCGGCTCCAGCGCCATGCCGCAGATCGGGCAGGAGCCGGGCTTGTCGCGGATGATTTCCGGATGCATCGGGCAAGTGTATTGCGTGCCCTTGGGCATCGGCTGCGGCGCCGGCCTGTCGCCGAGATATTTTGCCGGCTCGGCTTCGAATTTCGCCTGGCAAGCGGCCGAGCAGAAATAGAAGCCCCGGCCCTCGTGCCGCAAAAAGTGCTTGGCCGTGGCGCGATCGACGCTCATGCCGCAGACGGGATCGGTTGCGGTCAGGTATTTTTCCGGCTCGGCGACGAATTTCGCGCGGCAGCTCTCGCTGCAGAAATGATAGCGATGGCCGTCATGCTCGGCCATCGGCTTGCCGGCAGCCGGATCGACGGTCATGCCGCAGACCGGATCGCGGACGACGGCGTCCGCAGCAGAGGAGACGCCCTTTGCCGAGCAGCAGCTGCCATGGGCGTGATGATGGTGATCGGAATGCGTCATGCCGAAAGCCCCTGTAGTTCGGTGTTGCGGCGGAGGTAGTGCTTCCAGTAACTGGAAGGTCAAGGGCTGTTTCGATTTTTCGCGCCTAAGCCCTAACCGAACCGGCCGCGGGCGCGAGATGATCGTCCTGTCGGCGGCCGTGGAGAACGCGTCCGTCCGCCCCATACCCAGCGCCGCGAAAACGCGCTATAGACGCCGCCGAAACGGCGAGGCCGAACGGCATTTATGGCAAGAATATCCCTGAAGCTCGAGGAACTGATCGACGGCGAAGCCTTGCGCCGCGAGATGACCGAACTGACCGAGGCGTCGGCAGGCGACGGCTCCGGCAAGGCCGCGCGCAGCGGCGTTCTCAAGCTTCTCAAAAGCCGGCTCGCCGACGGCCGCACGGTCGCCGAACGCATGCTGATGGACGATGGCAGCGGTACCGCCTGCGCCGCCCGGCTGTCGCATCTGATGGATGAGATCATCCGCGCGCTCTACGACTTCGCCGCCACCCATGTCTATCGCGTCAAAAACCCGTCATCGGCCGAGCGCATGGCGGTCGTGGCCGTCGGCGGCTATGGCCGTGGCACGCTGGCGCCCGGGTCCGACATCGACCTGCTGTTCCTGCTGCCCTACAAGCAGACGCCATGGGGCGAGCAGATCGTCGAATACATGCTCTACATGCTGTGGGACCTCGGGCTGAAGGTCGGCCACGCCACCCGCAACATCGACGAGTGCCTCAGGCTGTCGCGCACCGACATCACCATCCGCACCTCGATCCTGGAGGCGCGCTTCCTGTGGGGCGAGCAAAAGCTCTATGACGAGCTTTTGCAGCGCTTCGACCACGAGGTGGTGCGCACCACCGGCCCCGAATATGTCCAGGCCAAGCTCGCCGAACGCGACGAGCGCCACGCCAAGGCCGGCGAGAGCCGTTACCTGGTCGAACCCAACGTCAAGGACGGCAAGGGCGGCCTGCGCGACCTGCAGACGCTGTTCTGGATCGCCAAATATTTCTACCGCGTGCGCACCGGCGAGGAACTGGTCGACAAGGGCGTCTTCACCGACGCCGAATACAGGGAATTCCAGAAGGCCGAGGATTTCCTGTGGGCGGTGCGCTGCCATATGCATTTCCTCACCGGCAAGGCCGAGGAGCGGCTGCATTTCGACATCCAGCGCGACATTGCCGAGCGGCTGGGTTACACCACCCATCCCGGCCTGTCGGCGGTCGAACGCTTCATGAAGCACTACTTCCTCGTCGCCAAGGATGTCGGCGACCTAACCCGCATTTTCTGCGCCGCGCTGGAAGAAGAGCAGGCCAAGCATGTGCCGGGCTTCAACCGCATCTTCCTCACCTTTTCGCGCCGCAAGCGCAAGCTCGCCGGCACGGCCGATTTCATCGTCGACAACCACCGCATCAACATTGCCGACGACGAGGTGTTCGAGCGCGATCCGGTCAACCTGCTCAGGCTGTTCTGGTTTGCCGACAAGCATGGCCTGGAATTCCACCCCGATGCGCTGAAGCTGTTGACCCGTTCGCTCGGCCTCGTCGGCAAGGCGCTCAGGCGCGACGAGGAGGCCAACCGGCTGTTCCTCGATATCTTGACCTCGGACCGCAATGCCGAGCTCAATCTGCGGCGCATGAACGAGGCCGGACTGCTGGCAAAGCTGATCCCGGACTTCGGCAAGATCGTCGCCATGATGCAGTTCTCGATGTACCACCACTACACCGTGGACGAGCATTTGATCCGCTGCATCGGGGTGCTGGCCGAGATCGAGCGCGGCGACGGGGAAAAGATCCATCCACTCGCCCACTCGCTGATGCCGGGGCTGAAGAAGAGCCGCGAGGCGCTCTATGTCGCGGTGCTGCTGCACGACATCGCCAAGGGCAGGCCGGAGGACCATTCGCAAGCCGGCGCCAGGATCGCCCGGCGCATCTGCCCGCATATGGGGCTCTCGCCGGCCGACACCGAAACGGTCGCCTGGCTGGTCGAGAACCACCTCGTCATGTCGATGACGGCGCAGACCCGCGACCTCAACGACCGCAAGACGATCGAGGATTTTGCCGCCATCGTGCAGTCGGTCGAACGGCTGAAGATGCTGCTGGTGCTTACCGTCTGCGATATCCGTGGCGTCGGGCCTGGGGTCTGGAACGGTTGGAAAGGCCAGCTGCTGCGCACCCTCTACTACGAGACCGAGCTTTTGTTGACCGGCGGGTTTTCGGAGGTGTCGCGCGCCAAGCGGACGGCGGCGGCGCGCGAGCAACTGGCCGAGGCGCTTGCCGACTGGCCGGAAAAGGCCCGCAAGCGTTATGTCGGCCAGCACTACGAGAACTATCTGCTGGCGGTCGATCTTCCCGACCAGCTCCGCCATGCCGAATTCATCCGCGAGGCCGATCACGCCGGCAAGAAGCTCGCCACCATGGTGAAAACCCACCAGTTCGAGGCGGTGACCGAGATCACCGTGCTGGCGCAGGACCATCCGCGCCTGCTCTCGGTGATTGCCGGCGCCTGCGCGGCGGCCGGCGGCAACATCGTCGACGCGCAGATCTTCACCACCTCGGACGGCCGCGCGCTCGACACCATCCTGATCTCGAGGGAGTTCGACCTCGACGAGGACGAGCGCCGCCGTGCCGAGCGCGTCGGCCGGCTGATCGAGGACGTGCTGTCGGGCAAGAGCTGGCTGCCCGAAATGATCGAGAAGCGGACCAAGCCGCGGCGCGGCGCCAAGGTTTTCCGTATTCCGCCACGCGCCGAGATCCGCAACACGCTGTCGAACCGTTTCTCGGTGATCGAGGTCGAGGGGCTGGACAGGCCGGGCCTTCTGTCGGAGATCACCGGCATGTTGTCGGACCTGTCGCTCGACATCGCCTCGGCCCACATCACCACCTTCGGCGAAAAGGTCATTGACACGTTCTACGTCACCGATCTCACCGGCCAGAAGATCGACAGCCCGTCGCGCACCGCGACTATCCGCAACAGGCTGATCGCGGTGCTCGAGGGCACGGCGTCCGAGCGCGGCAAGACCAAAACGGCCGCCGAGTGACTGTTACCTTCCATTTGCCCCAATCGCACAGGCAGTCTTCAAGCGCATGAGCCTTGTCAAGAAATTCGCCACGGTCGCTTCCGGCACGCTGATGAGCCGCGCCCTCGGTTTCGGCCGCGAGATGCTGATGGCTGCCGCACTCGGCACCGGGCCGATCGCCGACGCCTTCAACGCCGCCTTCCAGTTTCCCAACACCTTTCGCCGGCTGTTCGCCGAAGGCGCCTTCAATGCCGCCTTCGTGCCGCTGTTCGCCAAGGAGATCGAGACGCACGGCACCGACGGCGCCAAGCGCTTTTCCGAAGAGGTGTTCGGCGTCTTGTTCACGGCGCTTCTGGCGCTGACCATCGCCATGGAACTGGCGATGCCGTTGATCGTGCGCTATCTGGTGGCGCCGGGCTTTGCCGACACGCCGGGAAAATTCGAGACGACGGTGGCGCTGGCGACCGTCATGTTCCCCTACCTGATCTGCATGTCGCTCGGCGCCATGATGGCCGGCATGCTGAATTCGCTGCGCCGCTATTTCGCCGCTGCGGTGGCGCCGGTGTTCCTCAACGTCATCCTTATCGCCGTGCTCGCCTATGCCTGGTACAAGGGTTCGGACGCCCGCACCGTCGGTTTCGGGCTGGCCTGGGGCGTGCTGGCGGCCGGCTTGGTGCAGCTGGCGATCGTCTGGGCGGCGGTGCGCCATGCCGGCATTTCGATCGGCTTCCGGCGGCCGAAGATGACGCCGAACGTCAAGCGGCTGCTGATCCTGGCGCTGCCGGCGGCGATCACCGGCGGCATCACCCAGATCAACCAGCTGATCGGCACGGCGATCGCGTCGGCGCAGGACAGCGCGGTGTCGTCGCTGGCCTATGCCGACCGCGTCTACCAGCTGCCGCTGGGCGTCGTCGGCGTCGCCGTCGCCATCGTGCTGTTGCCGGAACTGTCGCGGGCGCTGAAATCAGGCAATCTGGTCGAGGCCGCCAATCTGCAGAACCGCTCGGTCGAGTTTACCCTTTTCATGACCTTGCCGGCGGCGGCCGCGCTGCTGGTCATGTCCGAGCCGATCGTGCGGCTGGTCTATGAGCGCGGCGCCTTTGCCGCCAACAATTCGACGCCGACGGTCGCGGCAATCCTGGCGATCTTCGGCCTCGGCCTGCCGGCCTTCGTGCTGATCAAGGCGTTCACCCCCGGCTATTTCGCCCGCGAGGACACGCGCACGCCGATGATTTTCGCCGCCATCTCGGTGGCGGTTAACATTACGACGGCGCTGACGCTGTTTCCGACCATGGGCGCGCCCGGCATTGCCGTTGCCTCCGCCGTCGCAGGCTGGGTCAATGCGGCGATGCTGCTCGCCGTGCTGATCCGGCGCGGCCATTGGGGCCGCGACGTGCCGCTCATGAAACGCATCCCGCGGCTGGTGCTGTCGGCGGCGGTGATGGCCGCGGCGCTCTATTTTGCCGAACACTGGTTCGCCGCAAGTCTCGGCTCCGGCTCGCCGCTGGTGATCAAGGCGGTAACCCTGCTTGCGCTCGTCGCCGGCGGGGCGCTGCTTTACTTCGTCACCGCCTTCGCCACCGGCGGCGCCGATTTCGGCATGATCCGCCGCAATATCGGGCGCAAGGGCTCCCAGCCGGTCAAGCAACAGTCTCCAGATCCGTGAAGCGGAATTCGTCCGCCGTCGAAAGCATCGGAACGGCGTAGTAGCGCGCGCAAGCGTAATGGAAACAGTCGGCCATGTTGAGGCGGCCAGCGTTGTTGCGAAACCGCGATGCAGCCTCAACAGCCAGAGATGCCGCGTCAGAGGCAGGCGGAAGCTCCCGCAAGGTGATTCCACGCTCTTCGAGAAAACGGCTGACTATCTTGAAGCTTGTGGCGATCGGTACGGCCAGCTTTTCCGATCGCGAAAGCGCCATCGCGGCTTCCCAAACCGCGATCGCCGACGTGAACGGAGCCGACGCCTTCATGACCGCCTGCGCGCAGCGCGGGGCTTCGGTCTCGTTGCTCAGTATTGCAACGATAGCGGCTGCATCGATGAACATCAGTCTTCGCCGGACAATTCGTCGTAGACCGAGCGCGGCAGCGGCTTGCGCGCCTGCTCGCTCAGCTCAATCCCGAACTCGGCCCGGAGCCGTGCCGCCGTTTCCAGCGGCGTCTCGCGATTGCGTCGGCGCTCCAGAGCTTCGCGCATGGCGATCACGATTGCCTCGGTGATGCCGACACCTTCAAGCCTGGCAAAAGCCCGCGTCAGGCTGTCCGCTTCCTTGTTGTTGATGTTGATCGTCATTGTTTTGCTTCCGCTGTGTAGAAAATATTATGTAGCTATCTACATCAATCCGTCAATGTGACCCTAAGCAAAACGAAGCGATTGCCGAGGCGAGCTATTTTGTTCTTGCTTTGTGCCGACAGCTATGCTACTAATTTCGGTGTGGTGCTGATTGGCGCCGAAGACCCGCCGCAAGGCGGGTTTTTGTTTCTGGTCGGCGCCATCCCCCTCAAACAGCCTCCTGCGGCGTCTTGCTCGGCCGAAGCCAAAGCCTGCGCGCCCAGTCAATACCCCCTCTTGATCGCCTCCTCGCTCTCGTCCATAAGCGCGCCGTCGCAAGACTTTCGCCGCGCGCGAAACGGCCCTCCACAAGCCAGGGAAACACTATGACCGACCTCAACCAGCCCGCCTTCAAGCCGCTCGTCTTTTCCGGCGTCCAGCCAACCGGCAATCTGCATCTCGGCAATTATCTCGGCGCCATCAAGAAATTTGTCGCCCTGCAGGACACCTCCGACTGCATCTATTGCGTCGTCGACCTGCATTCGCTGACCGCACAGCTCGTCTATGAGGATCTTCAGGACCAGACGCGTTCGATCACCGCGGCGTTTCTCGCCTCCGGCATCGACCCGACCAAGCACATCGTCTTCAACCAGTCGCGGGTGATGCAGCACGCCGAGCTTGCCTGGATCTTCAACTGCGTGGCGCGCATCGGTTGGATGAACCGCATGACGCAGTTCAAGGACAAGGCCGGCAAGGACCGCGAGAACGCCTCGCTCGGCCTGCTTGCCTATCCCTCCCTGATGGCCGCCGACATCCTTGTCTACCGCGCCACCCACGTGCCGGTCGGCGACGACCAGAAGCAGCATCTGGAACTGACCCGCGACATTGCGCAGAAATTCAACAACGACTTTTCAGACCGCATCGCAGCGCTTGGCGTCGGCGTCGAGATGCAGGTCGGCGAGGAGACGGTGAACGGCTATTTCCCGCTGACCGAGCCGGTCATCGGCGGCCCAGCGGCGCGCATCATGTCGCTGCGCGACGGTTCGAAAAAGATGTCGAAGTCGGACCCGTCGGACCTGTCGCGCATCAACCTGACCGACGACGCCGATGCCATCTCGAAGAAGATCCGCAAGGCCAAGACCGACCCAGAGGCTTTGCCCGGCGAACTGGACGGGCTTGCCGGCCGGCCGGAAGCGGAAAACCTCGTCGGCATCTATGCCGGCCTCGCCGAAATCTCGAAAGAGGCCGTGCTGAAGGAATTCGGCGGCCAGCAGTTTTCGGTGTTCAAGCCGGCGCTGGCCGATCTCGCCGTGGAAAAGCTGGCGCCGATCGCCGGCGAGATGCGCCGCATCTCCGCTGACCGCGCCTATGTCGACGCGGTGCTGCGGGATGGCGGCGAGCGTGCCGGCACACTGGCCGAAGCGACCATGAAGACCGTGCGCGACATTATCGGCCTGCTGCAAGGCTAATGCATGTCGCGCAAAAGTGTGCAGCGGTTTTGCGATAACGACATGCATAAAACAAGAACCTAAAGCGCGTCGCTGGTCGAACGCGACGCGCTTTAAGCTGCACCAGCATTGCCACAGCCGCCGGTCGCTTGCGGGCGGGCTGTGGCGGTGGCAGATTGCGAACCGAAACCATCGAACAGGGTGAATATGGTCTCCAAACGCCTCAGCCGCGAAGCCGGTCATCGTCGCAAGTTCCTGGCGATCATCGACGATACGCCAGAATGCGAGCGCGCCGTCGCCTACGCCTCGAAGCGGGCGCAAAGCACGGGCGGCGTACTGGTGCTGCTCTATGTCATCGAGCCGGATGATTTCCAGCACTGGCTGGGCGTCGAGAAGATCATGCGCGAGGAGGCGACCGCCACGGCGCGTGCGGCACTCGACAGCTACGCCAACAAGGTGCGCCAGAAGCTCGGCATCGAGCCGGAACTGGTGGTGCGCGAAGGCAAGCCGACCGAAGAGATCCACAAGCTGATCGAGGAAGACCAGGACATCGCCATCCTGGTGCTGGCGGCAGGCGCCGGCAAGGAAGGGCCTGGGCCGCTGGTCGGCGCGGTCGCCGGCAAGGGCGCCGCCTTTCCGATTCCGGTCACGGTGGTGCCGCAGAACCTGTCGGACGAAGAGATCGACAGCCTCGCCTGAGCGCGCCTCGCTCAAGGCAGGGGTAAAACATTCCGCCTGCCGCTTCCGCCGACGATGCCTTTCGCTTGAATGTCGGGCGGATAAAGCCTAATTAGAATTATTCCAAACTAGCTGCCCGAAACGGGCACGGAGACGGCCATGTTCATCCAGACCGAGTCGACGCCAAACCCGGCGACGCTGAAATTCCTGCCCGGCAAGGAAGTGCTGCAAGAAGGCACCGCCGATTTCCGCGATGCCGATAGCGCCGCGACGGCTTCGCCGCTCGCCGGCCGGCTGTTCGAAATCCCCGGCGTCACCGGCGTCTTCTTCGGCTATGATTTCATCACCGTGACCAAGGACGGCCCCGACTGGCAGCATCTGAAGCCGGCTATCCTCGGCGCCATCATGGAGCATTTCATGTCCGGCGCCCCGGTGATGGCCAAGGCCGGCCCCGCCGCCGAGACCAGCCAGACCGGCGAATTCTACGACAAGGCCGACGAGGAGTTGGTCGTCACCATCAAGGAGCTGCTCGACACGCGGGTGCGCCCGGCGGTGGCCCAGGACGGCGGCGACATCACCTTCCGCGGCTTCGAGAACGGCACGGTGTTCCTGCACATGAAGGGCGCCTGCGCCGGCTGCCCGTCGTCGACCGCGACGCTGAAGCACGGCATCCAGAACCTGCTCCGGCACTTTGTGCCGGAAGTGCAGCACGTCGAACAGGTCTCCTGACGCACCGTTCCATCGTCAACATCGATAGACAACAAAAAACCGGGCCAAAGTGCCCGGTTTTCTGTTTGCGACGTCTGTGTTGTTGCCTAGACGGTCCGCGTATAAGGGTCTTATATCACGATGACCTTGGCGCCGACCGAGGTGCGGTCGTAGAGGTCGATAATGTCCTGGTTCATCAGCCGGATGCAGCCCGACGACATCGCCTTGCCGATCGAATTCCATTCCGGGCTGCCATGCAGGCGATAACCCATGTCGCCGCCCTTGTTGAACAGGTACATGGCGCGCGCGCCGAGCGGGTTCTTCAACCCCGGGTCCATGCCACCGGCAAACTTGGCCAACTCCGGCTGGCGCTTGATCATCTGCGAAGGCGGTGTCCAGGTCGGCCATTCGCGCTTCAGCGCGATATGGGCGGTGCCGTGCCATTCGAAACCCTCACGGCCGACGCCGATGCCGTAGCGCATCGCTTCGCCGTCGCCCATGACGAAATAGAGGAACTTGTTCTGCGTATCGACGATAATGGTGCCCGGCTTTTCCTTGGTGTCGTAGTCGACGATCTGCCGGCGGTATTTGAACGGCACCTTTTCGATCGGAACGCGCGGCAGGTGATAGCCGGCGTCGGTCACCGCGCCGTAGTTGTTGGTGAAGATCTGCGAGCCGATGGTGCTGCAACCGGCGACAGCCGTCGACAGCGCCAGGGCCGCGACGATTGCAAGTGACTTCATGCGCATGAAAAGGTCCGATGCCTGCCCAAACAACAGCGGCTCGAGTCGGCCGCTTTTTTCATCTTCATTCATGCTGGCATTTGCTTTGCTTGCCAAGCGGGCGATGCCTATATCCTTGGACTTGTGTGCTGGTAAACCTGCGACTATGGCATTTCGGCAACAGCCCCCGCAGGATTATGTTGCAAAATCAATGGGCCAAGAACAAGAACCAGGAGACGAAGAAATCACCCATGAATGTCGGTGACGCTGCCCGGCGCTCTGGCCTGCGGCCAAGACCATCCGTTGCTGCGAGGAGATCGGACTGAGACGCGGCCGCTGCAGGAGAAAGTCCAGACGGGCCGGGTTTAATAAAGGACGCCGCGAAGCACGGTCCAAGCCAGAAGCCCGAACGTGCCGATCACCACCAATGCACCCAGGACCGTGCCGATCGTTTCAGGCAGTCCATCGGGGCGACCAGGACCGTCGGCCATTCAACTATCGATCATGACGTAGGCCGCACCAAACACGGCAACGATAATTGCCCCAAGCACCGCCCATCCTCTGATGGCCGGGCGGATTTCCTCCGGCGTCGCTGATTTCCGGTCGTCATCTTCCGTCATCTAATGCTCCTCGTAAAACACCGTAGCCGACATTGAAAGCGCAAGCTGCCGGCGCTGCCAAGAGCCGCAGTGGACTCTTTTGCGCAAAAGTTTAGGAACGTGCGCAGTTCGCGAGCAAGCGTTACCAGCCTTCGACACTCCGCAAAGCGCGGGCGGCGGTCACGATCCCGGTGGGCGATACCGGATCGACTTGGCTTTCCCAAGGGCTTCCATCGTCTCTTCGACACTTAGCAGCACGGTGGTCTCGTAAGAGCTGAGCGCGCCTCCCGCACCGATGGCGAGCATGACGGATGCCATCGACACGTTGTCCGGCGCCTCCCATAGGTTCCAGCCATCGTACTCTCCGAAGGCATACCAGAACCCGTGCAGCTTTCCGCCGACCGACTCGATGTAGGAACGGGCAGCCTCGCGTCTATCCTCGGGATTATCCATCAAGCGCGCCCAGGTTTCGGGCCTGTAGCTGAATCGCGTGAGATACATCGGCATGGTTCGTCTCTCCCAGAGCTGCCCCCACCAAGACAGTTAAGCGCCCCAATCCGGGAGAACGCGAGTCGTTTCCGAGGCGTAGTACCGCTGGCTTAGTTGCGGGGCCGCTAATAGACCTGTTTCAATGTTTTTTTCAGGGAGTAAGGTCAATGGCCGCATATCTCATTGCTGATGTAGACATAACCGACGCCGCCGTTTTCGAGGAATACCGCCGGGATGTGCCGGCAACCGAAGCCCGCTATGGGGGGAGGTACATCGCTCGCGGCGGAGCCACCAAAGTTCTGGAGGGCGATTGGGAACCTCATCGCCTCGTCATTGTCGAATTCCCGGACATGGCGTCCCTCCTGGCATGGTACGACTCTCCAGAATACAGCCGCCTCAAAGCCATCCGCGAACGCTGCGCAAAGACGAGAATTATTGCCCTGGAAGGGATGATGCCGATTAGCTGAGGGCCGGGTCGATGACAATGGCAAATCTGAGTTGCCATATCTGGTGCGGCCCGGCGACGGGACAGGAGCATTCTGATATGAATCAGCAAGCTTTAAACTTGCGGGCGGGAAATGACGGCCAATGATGGGAGGATGACGCCGGAAGCACTCATTGACGGGACCTACAAATCAATATGACCCAACACCAGATCGGCAGGCGGTGTTGCAGCGTGACCTAGGGTTGTGTCATGGCATTGAAAATGCCGGCGCCAACTATCGCACATAAGGCTGCGGCCCCAAGCCCTCCCACAATGATGCACCACCAGGCGCGGCCATTTCCCCGAAGCACGGGATTCATTTTTATCATCCGTCGCGCCAGAAGCCCCTGGTAGAGTGCATAAGAAGACCCGAAACCGGCGAGCCAAATGACGGAAAATACGACGCCCCGCGTGAGCATCCTATTGAGCCTAGTCTGCTCGACCGTCAAACTTGCATTCTCAGTAACCATGCTTCGCCACCTTTTTGATTATGCTGCGACCACTATCGGGCCTGCAGCGGTGAATATTAGATCAACCGCGACGCCTCGCGAAAACATAGCTCCCCTCACCAGTAGGAAACGCATTCATAACGCGAGCGGCCCGCCTTGTGGAAGGGCGGGCCTTGTAGCGCCCGCTCCACAGTATTTTGCAGATTAGGTTTGTCAGCCAGATAATCGCCGCGACCGGGTTCAAACCGTGAACAAAATCTGGCATGGTGCGGTAATGCCGATCATCTCACCTCTACCCCTCAATCCGCTCATCGACGGCCGCCAGTCGGAGCGCGCCATGCTGGTCAGGCGCGGCGTGCAGCGGCTGCTCAGGCAGATGGGCGCGCATGTCTTGCCCGAACTGTCGCTGGCCACCGGCCGGCGGGCCGACCTGGTTGCGCTGACCCGCCAGGGCGACATCTGGATCATCGAGATCAAATCCTCGATCGAGGATTTCAGGGTCGACCGCAAATGGCCGGACTACCGGCTGCATTCCGACCGGTTCTTCTTCGCCACCCATCCCGGCGTACCCCAGGAAATTTTTCCGCAGGAGTGCGGCTTCATTCTCTCCGACGGTTACGGCGCCGAGATTTTGCGCGATGCGCCCGAGCACCGCATGGCGGCGGCAACGCGCAAGGCGCTGATGCTGAGGATCGCACGCGCCGGTGCGTCGCGGCTGCTGGCGGCGGAGCTTGCCGGCGTGTCGGTGCCCGCGCTGGACGGCGAGAGCGAATAGAGGTTTGCGCTCTCCGTAATTATAGACGTCGCGCTGCCCCTCATCCGGCTGCCGCCACCTTCTCCCCGTAAGTGACGGGGAGAAGGGAGTAAGCCGGACTGCTATTCCACGATGCGGTAGATGTTCCACAGGCTGGTGCCCGACACGACATAGGGCTCCATCTCCTTGCCCCATTTGGCGTGCGCGTCGATCTTGGCGATCCTGGCGAAGAACGCCTCCAATTGGGCGAGGCTTTCGACCTGGTGATGTGACCCGACCGTCGCTTCCCGCGCGCCGTTCGATTCGGTCATGATCTGGAACTTGAGGTCGTCGAGGCCGACCTGCGAGCCGATCTCGCGTTCTCATTCTTTAATAGTTCGAGCACGGTCTGCTTGTGGCCGAACTTGGCGTCGATCTGCCACCTGGCACTGAACATCGCCGCCGCCTCACTCGTCCCATGCCTGCACGACGGTCTGCCGCACGATCAGGCCGTTCTTCAGCTCCAGCATCGCCGCGCAGAACACCTTGGTCCCGTCCGGATAGGCGCAGGCCTGGGTGAAGGCGAGATTGTTGCCGTCGGCGATGGTGGTGTCGACCTTGTGGGTCATCGCCCGGCTGCAGATGTCGTCCCAGAACGTGGTGATCGCAGCGCGCCCGCGGATTTCGCGCGGCTTGCTCGGCGGGTTGTTGCGGTCGATCACCCGCACCAATGCGTCGTCGGCATAGAAGCTCGCCAGCAATTTTCCATCACGGCCCTCAATCGCCTTCTTGATCGCAGCGCCGTCTATCGTCTGTGTCTTGGTCGGCAATTTTTCCTCCATAGGCCCGTCTTCTCGGATCGGGTGGTTGCTTGATCAGGCACTGCCCGGCGCTCGCCGCCGGGCAGTGGCTTCTTCACTGCGACTTCGCCTTGACGGCCGCGAACACCTCGTCGGACTGCTTCTTGAAAGTGGCGAGATCGACCTGGCTGCCGTTGAGCATCGTCGACCAGTGGCGCACGATCGCCGCCATCGCCACCGCCTCCTTGATCTCCTCGTCGCTGGCGCCATTGAGCTTGGCCGCCTGCGTGTGGAAATAGATGCAGTACTGGCAGGGGATCTGCGAGGCGACGGCGAGGCCCATCAATTCCTTGGTCTTGCCGTCGAGCGCGGTGTTTGGGTTGAGCTGCACGCCCTTGATCTCGGCCCAGGCGCCGGCAACGGCGACGTCCGGCAGCGTCTTGAACATGTCCGGTACCGAGCCGAGCGTTGCCTGGATGTCCTTGTAGGCAGCCGTCGCCGAGGCGTCTTCGGCCTTGGCAGGAACGATCGCCAACAGCGCGCCAACGCCTGCCGCCAGCACCAGTGATTTGAGTGTCGACTTCAGCATTTTATTCCTCCCTTCGCAGCGCCTTTCCCGGCGACATCCGCCTGGCCTGCATGGGACGAAGTGATAGCGCTTACGCATGCCCGGCCGCTTCGCCCGAAAGCGCCATGGCTCCTATGGCCCGTGCGGGCCAGCGTGCCGGGCCGAGAACGCCGCCGCCGCCGCCCGCGACGGCAGGTCCAGCTTGAGCAGAATATTGGCTACGTGGCGCTTGACGGTGTGTTCGCTCAGCCCGAGTTCGGCGGCGATCGCGGCATTGCTCTTGCCATCGGCGATGAGGTTCACCACCTCGCTTTCGCGTGCCGTCAGTGCGGCCGGCTCGGCAGCCTTGGCCTTCGGCCGGCAGGCCGGCTCCAGATGCTGTTCCGAGGTCGCCTGCACCAGCGCCAGCGGCTCATCCAGCTCGTCAAGCGCGATGCGCCCGGCGTCATTGAAATGAAGGCCTGAACCGGCGGCGAGGTCGGCGACCAGCCGCGAAGCGAGGATGTCGCCGCGCCCGGCATGCGCGGCAAGCTGCATCGTCACGCGCGCCGTCAACCCCGTCGGCGGCCCACGCAACTCGACCTCGCCGACATGCACGCCCTGCGCGCTGGCGACGCCGATCTCCTGCGCCGCATCGCGCAGCGCCGCCGCACAGCGTACGGCCCGCGCCGGGCCGTCGAAGCGCGCCATCATCAGCTCGCCATTCGTGCCGGCCGGGCGGCCGCCATGGCGCCCGACCAGCAGCCGCCATGTTTCCTGAAAACGCTGGCTGCGCTCGCTCCACATGCGGTCGCCAAGCCGCGCCGTGTCGTAGATCCGGGTGACCAGCAGTGCAGCCAGCACGCGCTCGGCCTCGGCAACGGCGCGCGCTCCGGTCAGGAACTCCTCGATCAGATCGGCCACCCGGTCGACATCGCCGGTCCAGATCGGGTGATCGCGCCCGGGCACCTCGACCAGCCGCGAATTCGGGATCTTCCTTGCCAGGAAGCGGCTGGCCTCCGGGTCGACGCGCGCATCGTTGCGGCGATGGACCAGCAGCGTCGGTGCGCTGATCGCCGCCAGCACGCCGCGCACGTCGATAGCTGCATTCATGCGGGCCAGGGCGATTGCCGCGGTCGGGCTCGCCGACAGCCGCTCGAAGCGCGCCCACCATGTGGCGAAACGCGGATCGTCGACGCGGCCGGGTGCGAAATGCGGCAGGGTGGCGCCGGTGCCCCATGCGGTCTCCGCCGTCGCGATGAACGCCTCCAGGCGTTCCGGCGGCATCACCCATTTGTGGAAATGCGAATAGCCGCCATAAAGCGCCAGCGCCCGCGTCCGCTCCGGGTAGGTGGCGGCGAACAGCATTGCCATCGGCGCGCCTTCCGAAGCGCCGAGCAAGGCGGCGCGGCCGCTGCCGGTCGCATCCATCACCGCGCGCACATCGTCCATGCGGGTTTCGAGGCTGGGCAGATGGTGGGCATCGACGCGATCGGACAGACCGGTGCCGCGCTTGTCGAACAGGATCAGCCGTGAGAACGCGGAAAGCCGCTTCAACAGCCGGGTGTAGCCCTCGTCTTCCCAGTGCAGGTCGAGATTGGAAATGAAACCCGGCACGAAGACGAGATCGAGCGATCCCTGGCCGACCACCTGATAGGCGATCCGCACGTCGCCACTGAGCGCGTATCGAGTTTCGATCGGCCTCACGAGGTTTGTCCGCCCGACCCGACGAATTCTTGTCGCCGATCATAGCAGAGGCGCGCAGCTTGCGGCAGATGAAACTTTAGAGAGCGTGAATGTGGGCCCGCGGCGCCTACTTCTGTGACGCGGCGGTCGTCTCGGTGTTCGCTCCGCCAGCGCTGAAACCTGCGCCCTCCGGCGCGCCAGGCCGCTTGATGTGTGGCGCGGCCGCGACGACAAGCTCGTTGAACCCTTCGCCGCCGCTGTCCAGCATCTCGAACAATTGCCGGCGCATCCTCGGCTCCCAGAACTTGTTGATGTGCTCGGCGACGCCGGCAATGCCTTGCTCGCGCGGCTTTGAGTGGAAAAAGGCGGCGATCTGGTTGGCCATGCGAACCAGCTTTTCGCTGGTGCTCATGAGGTGGCCCTCGTCATGCGACATGCTTGGCAACTCCGGAAACCACTCGGTCAGGATGGGTAAAAATATCGAAATCGTCGCCGCGCACCAGCGCCACCAGCGTCATGCCGGCATCGTCCGCGGTGCGGATGGCAAGTGCGGTCGGCGCCGAGACGGCAATGATGACGGCCGAGCCGATCGCCGCGGTCTTCTGCACCATCTCGACCGAAACGCGCGACGTGACGACGACGGCCCCCGACCTGCCGTCGATACCGGCTTTGGCCAGCGCGCCAGCCAGCTTGTCCAGCGCGTTGTGGCGGCCGACATCCTCACGCGCCATGACGATGCCCTTGCCGGGGAGGTAAAAACCGGCGGCGTGGACGGCACCGGTCTCGGCGTGCAGCGGCTGCAGCTTCGACAAAAGCTTGACCGAGCGGACGATGTCATTGGCCTGAAGTGTAAGTTGCGACGCACCGACCGGGTTTACCGAGCGCATCGCCTCCTCGATCGATTCGATGCCGCACAGCCCGCAGCCGACCGGCCCAGCCAGCCTGCGCCGCCGCGCTTCGAAGCGGGTGTTGGCCTGGTCCTTCAGCCGGATCTGGATATCGATGCCGGCGCCGTGATCCTCGACCTCGATCGCTTCGATTTCGTCCGGCGAGGCAATGATGCCTTCGGTCAGCGAGAAGCCGAGCGCGAAATCCTCGAAATCAGCCGGGCTTGCCATCATCACCGCATGCGTGGTGCCGGCAAAGGAGAACGCCACCGGCGTCTCTTCCGGCACCATGCGGTTGGCGGCCGCAGTGCCGCCGGCGCGGCGCGCGAGGCGGCTGATCTGTGTGACAGCACGACGTTTGGGCATCACGCGGCACCCCCCTCTGGCCTGCCCTCTTTGTCATCATTTGGCATCTCCCCCTCAAGGGGGGAGATCGGCAGTTCAGGCGTCGCGGCGCACCTTTCGACTTTGGTGATTGGCGAAAGTCGAGATGACATCCAATCTCCCCCCCTGAGGGGGAGATGGCCGGCAGGCCAGAGGGGGGTACTCCGGCACGAAACCAAAACCGCTACTCCGCTGCTTGCAGCGGGGCGATGCGGCGGCTTTGCTTTGCCTGCTCGTCATAGTCGCGCTGCCATTCCGACGGGCCGTTGGATGCACCCACCTGCACCGCGGTCACCTTGTATTCCGGGCAGTTGGTCGCCCAGTCGGAGAAGTCGGTGGTGATGACGTTAGCCTGGGTGTCGGGATGGTGGAAGGTCGTATAGACGACGCCCGGCGACACCCGCTCGGTGATCAGCGCGCGCAGCGTCGTCTCGCCGGAGCGGCTGGTCAGCCGCACCCAGTCGCCGTCGCGCAGGCCGCGATTTTCGGCATCGTGCGGATGGATCTCCAGCCGGTCCTCGCTATGCCAGACCACATTGTCGGTGCGCCGGGTCTGCGCGCCGACATTGTATTGCGACAGGATGCGGCCGGTGGTCAGCAGCAGCGGGAAGCGCGGTCCGGTCCTTTCGTCGGTCGCGACGTATTCGGTGCGGATGAACTTGCCCTTGCCGCGCACGAAGCCGCCGATATGCATGATCGGCGTGCCTTCCGGCGACTTCTCGTTGCAGGGCCACTGCACCGAGCCCACCCGGTCGAGAAGGTCGAAGGAAACGCCGGCGAAACTTGGTGTTGTCTTGGCGATCTCGTCCATGATCTGGGACGGATGCGTGTAGTTCCAGCCGAGGCCGAGCGCCTTGGCGAGCTCCTGCGTCGTTTCCCAGTCGGCATAGCCGCATTTCGGCTCCATCACCTTGCGCACCATGTTGATGCGGCGCTCGGCATTGGTGAAGGTGCCGTCCTTCTCGAGGAACGTCGAGCCGGGCAGGAACACATGCGCGTAGTTGGCCGTCTCGTTGAGGAAGAGGTCGTGCACGACGACGCATTCCATCGCGGCGAGACCGGCGGCGACATGCTTGGTGTCGGGGTCCGACTGCAGGATGTCCTCGCCCTGCACATAGAGCCCCTTGAACGAGCCGTCGACGGCCGCATCCAGCATATTGGGGATGCGCAGGCCGGGCTCGTCGTCGAGCTTGACGCCCCACAGGCTCTCATAGATGGCGCGCACCGCGTCGCCTGAAATGTGGCGATAGCCGGGAAGCTCGTGCGGGAACGAGCCCATGTCGCAGGAGCCCTGCACATTGTTCTGGCCGCGCAGCGGGTTCACGCCGACGCCCGGCCGGCCGATATTGCCGGTCGCCATGGCGAGGTTGGCAATGGCGATGACGGTGGTCGAGCCCTGGCTGTGCTCGGTCACGCCGAGGCCGTAATAGATCGCGCCGTTACCGCCGCGGGCGTAGAGCCGCGCCGCGCCGCGTATGTCGTCGGGATCGACATTTGCAAGCTGGCCGACCACTTCCGGGCTATTTTCCGGCAGCGCCACGAACGATGCCCAGTCCTGGAACTCGTCCCAGTCGCAGCGCTCGCGGATGAAGGCCTCGTCGAACAGGCCCTCGGTGACGATGACATGGGCAAGTGCGGTCAGCATGGCGACGTTGGTGCCCGGCTTCAGCGGCAGATGGAACTGCGCCTCGACGTGGGCCGAGCGCACGATGTCGGTGCGGCGCGGATCGAGCACGATCAGCTTGGCGCCCTCGCGCATGCGCTTCTTCATGCGCGAGGCGAACACCGGATGCGCATCGGTCGGATTGGCGCCGATCAGCAGGATCACGTCCGTCTGCTCGATCGAATCGAAGTCCTGCGTGCCGGCGGAGGTGCCGAAGGTCTGGCCGAGACCATAGCCGGTCGGCGAATGGCAGACACGGGCGCAGGTATCGACATTGTTGTTGCGGAAGCCCTGCCGGACAAGCTTCTGGACGAGGTAGGTCTCCTCGTTGGTGCAGCGCGAGGAGGTGATGCCGCCGATCGAGGTGCGGCCGTACTGGTACTGGATGCGGCGGAATTCATTCGCCGTATGGGTGAGCGCCTCTTCCCACGACACTTCGCGCCACGGATCGCTGACCTTCTCGCGGATCATTGGTTTCAGGATACGGTCCTTGTGCGTCGCGTAGCCATAGGCGAAGCGGCCCTTGACGCAGGAGTGGCCGTGGTTGGCCTTGCCTGCCTTGTAGGGCATCATGCGGATGACCTCGTCGCCCTTGACCTCGGCCTTGAACGAACAGCCGACGCCGCAATAGGCGCAGGTGGTGACGGTCGAGCGCTCGGGCAGGCCCTTCGCCAGCACGGTCTTTTCCCTCAGCGCATCGGTCGGGCAGGCCTGCACGCAGGCCCCGCACGACACGCATTCGGAATCGACGAACGCCTCGTGCATGCCGGCCGAGACCCTGGATTCGAAGCCGCGGCCCTCGATGGTCAGCGCGAACGTGCCCTGCACCTCCTCACAGGCGCGCACGCAGCGCGAGCAGACGATGCACTGCGTCGGATCGTAGGTGAAATACGGGTTCGATTCATCGCGGGCGATGTAATCGATGGTCAGCGAGCCATGGCCGGGCGCCACGCCGTTTTCCTGCTTGACGTGGTTGCGGCCGTCCACGCCATAGCGGTTCTCGGTCAGGCCGACCGTCCTGACGACCTTGTCGAACTCGCTGGCGCCAGTGCCGGCCTTCTCGCCCCACGCCGCAGGATGGTCGGAGACGTAGAGTTCCATCACGCCGCGGCGAATGGCGTCTAGCCGGTCGCTCTGCGTATGCACGACCATGCCTTCGCCGACCGGCGTCGTACACGAGGCCGGCGTGCCGCCGCGCCCGTCGATCTCGACGAGGCAGACCCGGCAGGAGCCGAACGAGTCCAGCATGTCGGTGGCGCAGAGTTTCGGGATTTCGACGCCCGCTTCCATCGAAGCGCGCATGATCGAGGTCCCCGCCGGCACCGTCACCGACTTGCCGTCGACCGTCAGCGTTACCTTTTGTTCTGCTTCAGAGGCGGGTGTGCCGTAGTCGATTTCCTGGACCAGCGATTTGATGTCGAATGCCGCGTTCATACCTGTCCGCTCCTATTCCGCTGCTTCGGCGACCGGCGTCGGCCGAAAGTCGTCCGGGAAATGGTTGAGTGCACTCATCACTGGATATGGGGTGAAGCCGCCGAGAGCGCAAAGCGAGCCGAACTTCATCGTGTTGCAAAGGTCGGTGACCAGCGCGATCTGCTTTTCCGGTTCGACGTTCTGAGCGAGCCGGTCCAGCACCTCGACACCGCGCGTCGAGCCGATGCGGCACGGCGTGCACTTGCCGCAGCTCTCGATGGCGCAGAATTCCATGGCAAAGCGTGCCTGCTTCAGCATGTCGGCGCTGTCGTCGAAAACGACGATGCCGGCATGGCCGATCAGCCCGTCCTTGGCGGCAAACGCTTCGTAGTCGAACGGCGTGTCGAACAGCGCGCGCGGGAAATAGGCGCCGAGCGGGCCACCCACCTGCACCGCTTTGACCGGGCGTCCCGTCGCCGTGCCGCCGCCGATATCGTCGACGATCTCGCCCAGCGTCATGCCGAACGCCGCCTCGTAGAGACCGGGATACTTGACGTTGCCGGCAATCTGGATCGGGATGGTGCCGCGTGAACGGCCCATGCCGAAATCCTTGTAGAAGGCGGCGCCCTTGTCCATGATCACCGGCACCGAGGCCAGCGAGATGACGTTGTTGATCACTGTCGGCTTGCCGAACAGGCCCTTGTGCGCCGGCAGCGGCGGCTTGGCCCGCACCTGTCCGCGCTTGCCTTCGAGGCTGTCGAGCAGGGCGGTTTCCTCGCCGCAAACATAGGCGCCGGCGCCGACGCGCACTTCCATGTCGAATGAATTGGCCGAGCCGAGCACATTGATGCCGAGCACGCCGGCCTTGCGGGCGATCTCGACGGCCTTCTGCATCACCGCCACCGCGTGCGGATATTCGGAGCGGATATAGATAAAGCCCTTGGTCGCGCCGGTGGCGATGCCGGCGATCGCCATGCCTTCGATCAGCACGAAGGGGTCGCCTTCCATGATCATGCGGTCGGCGAACGTGCCGGAATCGCCTTCATCGGCATTGCAGACGATGTATTTGCGGTCGGCCGACGTATCGAGCACAGTTTTCCATTTGATGCCGGTCGGGAAGCCGGCGCCGCCACGACCGCGCAGCCCGGACTCGGTCACCTGCTTGACGACCTCGGCCGGCGTCATCGCCACTGCATTCTGCAGGCCCTTCAGCCCGCCATGCGCCTTGTAGTGATCGAGCGACAGCGGATCGGTGACGCCGCAGCGCGCAAAGGTCAGCCGCGTCTGCCTGGCAAGGAACGGGATCTTGTCCGGTGCGCCCAGCCAGCGCTTGTGGTGGCCGCCGGTGAGGAAGCCGCAGTCGAACAGGCCTTTGACGTCGGAGGGCTTCACCGGCCCATAGGCGACGCGGCCATTAGCTGTTGCCACTTCGACCATCGGCTCGAGGAAATAGGCGCCCCGCGAGCCGTTGCGCACGATCTTGGCCTCGATGCCGCGCTCGGCCAGTTCCGCCCGAATCGCCTTGGCGACCTTTTCCGCACCGAGCGCCAGCGCGCCGGAATCGCCGGGAATATAGATACGCGGGATCATGAGCGCACCTCGGCAGCGATCTCGTTGAGCTTTTCGTCGTCGAGCCGACCGATCACCTCCCCGTCCAGCATCGCCGACGGCGAGCAGGCGCAAAGGCCGAGGCAATAGACCGGCTCCAGCGTCACCGAACCGTCACGGGTTGTCTCGTGGAAGCCTATGCCCAGCAATGATTTGAGCTTGGCGGCGATCGCATCCGAACCCATCGACTGGCAGGCTTCCGCCTGGCAGAGCTTCAGCACATGGCGGCCAGCCGGCTGTCTGCGATAATCGTGATAGAAGGTCACGACGCCGTGCACCTCGGCCCTGGAAATGTTCAGCGCCTCGGCGATGACCGGCAGCGCGTCCTGCGGCACATAACCGAACTCTTCCTGGATACCGTGCAGGATCGGCAGCAGCGGGCCTTCGAGGCCTTTCAGCTCGTGGATGATCGCCGCGGTGCGCGATGCGATCTCGGTACTTGCAGGCTGCATCGTCATGCAGCGCCCTCCCTGGTCGTGGCGGTCTTCCGCTAAGTGGTTAGGAAATCAGAGGAAACCCGCTAAATCAATAAAGCCGATCCGTTGCTCGATAGAAATTTTCTATCGTTCGCGGTCACCAGCCTTGTCTAGCCTAGCGGCGGGCGCGGAAATCGTCCGCCAGCGCCATTGCCTCGTCCAACAGCGCCGAGACCAGTGGCGTGTGCGGTTCGCGCCGTGCCGCCACCAGCCCGACGGTGTGGCTGGCATCCGGCTCGACGATCGGGATAGCCCGGATCGGCTCGGAAAAACCGAAGGTTTCCGAGAGGTTAAGGGGCATGATCGACGACCATTTGCCGGTGCGGATATGCGAAAACAGCACGATCATCGAGTTGGATTCCAATGTCGGCCGCACCTGCACGCCGGCTTCGGCCAGATGCTGGTCGATGATGCGGCGGTTCTGCATGTCGGGCGTCAGCAGGCAGAGCGGCAGCTGACTGAGTTCCGCCCATGTCACTTTGTCGCGGTCGAAATAGGGGTTCCCGACGGCGGTGATCAGCTGGTAGCGCTCGTCGTAGAGCGGCACGCTGGTGACGCGTCCGAGCGGCTCGTTGTCGAGATAGGTGACGCCGGCGTCGATGTCGAAATTGCCGAGCAGCGACAGCACCTCGATCGAGGTCCGCGACAGCACCGAGAAGGTGACGCCGGGGTGCTTTGCCCGAAACGGCGTCGTCAGTCGCGCCACCATGGCCAGCGCCGTCGGGATCGCGGCGATGCGGATGCGCCCTGACAGGCCGTGGCGTGCCGCCCGCATCTCCTCGCGCATGGTCCTGCTGTCGCCGACGATGCGGCGCGCCCACACCAACACCTGCTTGCCTTCCGGCGTCAATCCCTGGAAGCGCGAGCCGCGCAGCACCAGCATCACGCCGAGCTGGCCTTCCAGCTGCTTGATGCCGGCCGAAAGCGTCGGTTGGGTGACGCCGCACACCTCCGCCGCCCGGCCGAAATGTTCTTCCTTGGCAAGTGCTATGAAGAATTCCAGCTTATCGATCATGCCGTCGGGAGCCTGTCACGGACGCTGTGTCCGATTGTAGCGCGCAACGTCGTGGAAATCGCCTTCGGCCGCAAGCCGCGTGTGTAAATCGTCCGCATCCACATCTTTCAGCCGGCTTACTGTTTCCCGCGATGGAATGCAGCGCTATGTGGATGAGACGGGGTCGTGGACTGGACACGACGGGAGACCGAACATGCTGGGCTGGTTCCGCAAGCTGCTGCCGCGCGAAGATCGCTTCTTCGACCTGTTCGAGCGGCATTCCCGCACCGTGGTCGGTGGCGCCGAGGCACTGCAGCAGCTTTTGCAGGGCAACGACATCGACCGCTGGTGTCAGACGATCATCGATCTCGAGGACGAAGCCGATCAGATCACCGCGGAAGTGCTGCTGGCCGTGCGCCGCTCCTTCATCACGCCCTTCGACCGCGGCGACATCAAGGACCTGATCCAGTCGATGGATGATGCCATCGACATGATGCACAAAACCGTCAAGACGGTAAAGCTGTTCGAAAAGAAGGAATTCGACCCGCTGATGCAGGAAATGGGGGGCGTCATCGTCGAGGCCGCCAAGTTGGTGGCCGAGGCGATCCCGCTGCTCGGCAAGGTCGGGGCGCATACGGTGCGCCTCAACGCCATCGCCGAGGAAGTCATGCACGCCGAAGGCCGGGCCGACGACCTGCACGAACAGGGCCTGAAGGACCTGTTCAAGCGGCACGGCCGCAGCGATCCTATGGCCTATCTGATCGGCAGCGAGATCTACGGCCAGCTGGAAAAGGTGGTCGATCGCTTCGAGGACGTCGCCAACGAAATCAGCGGCATCGTCATCGAGAACGTATAGTGGAAGCCGCGATAGCCTATCCGGTGCTGGTCGGCCTTGTCGTCGTCGCGCTGTTCTTCGATTTTCTCAACGGCCTGCACGATGCCGCCAACTCCATCGCCACTATCGTCTCCACCCGCGTGCTGAGGCCGCACTATGCGGTGTTCTGGGCGGCTTTCTTCAATTTCATCGCCTTCATGTTCTTCGGTCTCCACGTAGCGGAGACGCTGGGAACCGGCATCATCGACGCCAGCATCGTCACGCCGGCAGTGATCTTCGCAGCACTTGTCGGCGCCATCGTCTGGAATATTGTCACCTGGCTCGTCGGCATCCCGTCCAGCAGCTCGCACGCGCTGATCGGCGGTTTGGTCGGCGCCGGCGTTGCCAAGGCAGGCACCGGCGCCATCGTCTGGACCGGGTTGGGTAAAACGACGGCGGCCATCGTGCTATCGCCGGCGGCAGGTTTTCTGCTGGCGCTCGTCCTGATCCTCGCGGTCTCCTGGCTGTTCGTGCGGCGGACGCCGTTCGCCGTCGACAGCACCTTCCGCGTCATGCAGTTCTTTTCCGCCTCGCTCTATTCGCTCGGCCATGGCGGCAACGACGCGCAGAAGACTATGGGCATCATCGCCGTGCTGCTCTATTCGCAAGGCATGCTCGGCGCGAATTTTTACGTGCCGCTGTGGGTCGTCATCACCTGCCAGTCGGCGCTGGCGCTGGGCACGTTGCTCGGCGGCTGGCGCATCGTCCACACCATGGGCTCGAAGATCACCCGGCTGAACCCGATGCAGGGTTTCTGCGCCGAGACCGGCGGAGCGATCACCCTGTTCGCCGCCACCTGGCTCGGTATTCCTGTATCGACCACGCACACGATCACCGGCGCCATCATCGGCGTCGGCGCCGCCCGCCGCGTCTCCGCCGTTCGCTGGGGCATTGCCGGTAACATCGTGGTGGCATGGATCGTCACCCTGCCGGCAACCGCGGCGATCGCGGCTCTCACCTACCTCGCGGTCGGCCTGGCATGGTGACAGCACCGTAGCACTGCGCGGCAGGCGATGCGCCGTATCTACCTATCCACAAGGTTCAGGATGTTGCCGTCCGGATCCTTGAACCATGCGACCTTCATGTCCTGACCGACATGAACGTCACCCTCCAGCGTCAGGCCTGGCATGTCGTAATGTTCGAAGGTCACGCCCTTCGATTTCAATGCCTCAACGATCTTGCCGAGTTCGTCGCCGACCGTCCATGTCACAGCCGTCGCCTTGTTGGTCCCAGCGAAGTTCGAACGGTAGACGTTGATGCTGGTGTCGCCGCTTTTATAGACGATCAGTTCGCCACCTTCATTGTGCACCTCTTTCAGGCCAAGGACCCCTTCGTAGAATGCCCTGGCCTTGGCCAGGTCCTTCACGGCGAGATTGGCCGTCGCGTTGCTGTTTGCGAGCATGATTCGTCTCCTTCCCTGGCTGTCATTCCATGCTCATGAAATAGGCTGCGTTGACGATTTGGCGACGGCTGCTCCCACTGGAAATGCCGTCATATGCTCGCTGCCTCCCCGATACGCCGCTGCAATTGGTGGTCCATCGCTTGGTTCTGTTCCGGAACTGCATTATCTGGAGCGGAAGAGTAGAGGAAAAACTCATGCCCGCCGCCAATGAAAACGTGACCAAGGAAATCGTTATCGAGCGCCTGAAGACGGTCAATGGGCCGGATTTCACCGGCAATATCGTCGACCTCGGCCTGGTTTCCGAGATTTTCATTGCCGATGCCAAGGTGTTCTTTTCGATCACCGTTCCCGCTGCCCGTGCCCAGGAGATGGAACCGCTGCGTGCGGCGGCCGAACGTGTCGTCAAAGCGATCCCCGGTGTTGCCGGCGCCGTGGTCGCGCTGACGGCGGAAAAGAAGGGCGGCGGCATGGAGGCGCCGGTTCCGCAAAGACCGGCTCAGAGGCCCGCTCCGCCGGCCGCACCTGCGCGTCCCGCGCCGCAGGCGCCCGCCTCGCACAGCCAGGGCAAGCGCGGCGTACCCGGCATCGAAGCGATCATCGCCGTCGCTTCCGGCAAGGGCGGCGTCGGCAAGTCGACCACCGCCGTCAATATCGCCCTTGGGCTTGCCGCCAACGGGCTGCGGGTCGGGGTGCTCGATGCCGACATTTATGGCCCTTCCATGCCGCGTCTGCTCAACATTTGTGGCAGGCCGCAGACCGTCGACGGCAAGATCCTGAAGCCGATGCAGAATTATGGCCTCAAGGTCATGTCGATGGGCTTCCTCGTCGATGAGGAGACGCCGATGATCTGGCGCGGGCCGATGGTGATGTCGGCATTGACGCAGATGCTGCGCGAGGTCGAATGGGGACCGCTTGATGTGCTCGTCGTCGACATGCCGCCCGGCACCGGCGACGCCCAGCTGACCATGGCCCAACAGGTGCCGCTGGCCGGCGCCGTCATCGTCTCGACGCCACAGGACCTGGCCCTGATCGATGCGCGCAAAGGCCTCAACATGTTCAGAAAGGTCGACGTGCCGCTATTGGGTATCGTCGAAAACATGAGCTATTTTCTCGCCCCCGATACGGGAAAACGCTACGACATCTTCGGCCATGGCGGCGCCCGCCGCGAGGCCGAGCGTCTCGGCGTCACCTTCCTTGGCGAAGTGCCGCTCGAGATGGGCATCCGCGAAAGCTCCGATGCCGGCACGCCAGTGGTGGTCTCCAAGCCGGATGGCGCTGAGGCGAAAATCTATCGCGACATCGCCGCCAAGGTCTGGGACCGCGTCAATGAAGAGCGCGGCGCGGCCGAGGCTGCAGTGCCGAGCATCGTGTTCGAGTGATGCGGATGTCCCTCCCCCAAGTGGGCCCCTTGAGGGGGAGGGTGGCCGGAAGGGTCAGGTAGGGTCCGCGGCGACGCGCTCCAACTCTCCGGGATAGCGGGCTGACAAACCACGATCCCGTCTAGCGCAGAGGCAGATGTATGTCTTTCGCACCAAAGAGCGGATTCGGATGGCGCGTGCCCCTTGCCTGCTCCCGCGCGTTGTCATATCGATTTGTCATACAAATACGGAGACCACGATGGCAGGCGCCCCCACCCACAAGAAAAAATTTCGCTCGCAGGAGTGGTTCGACAATCCCGACAATCCGGGCATGACGGCACTCTATCTGGAGCGCTACCTGAATTACGGGCTGACGCGGGCCGAACTGATGTCCGGCAAGCCGCTGATCGGCATCGCCCAGACCGGCTCGGACCTGTCGCCCTGCAACCGCCATCACATCGAACTGGCCAAGCGCGTGCGCGAAGGCATCGTCTCGATGGGTGGCATCCCTTTCGAGTTCCCTTGCCACCCGATCCAGGAGACCGGCAAGCGGCCGACTGCTGCACTTGACCGCAACCTTGCCTATCTCAGCCTGGTAGAGGTGCTCTACGGCTATCCGCTCGACGGCGTGGTGCTCACCATCGGCTGCGACAAGACGACGCCGGCCATGCTGATGGCCGCGGCCACCGTCAACATTCCGGCTATCGCGCTTTCGGTCGGCCCGATGCTCAACGGCTGGCACAAGGGCAAGCGCACCGGCTCCGGCACCATCGTCTGGGAATCGCGCCAGCGCCTGTCGGCCGGCGAGATTGGCTATGACGAGTTCATGGATATCGTTGCCTCCTCGGCGCCGTCGACCGGCTATTGCAACACGATGGGTACCGCCACCACGATGAATTCGCTGGCCGAGGCGCTCGGCATGCAATTGCCGGGCTCGGCCGCTATCCCCGCCCCCTATCGCGAGCGCGGCCAGATCGCCTACGAGACCGGAAAGCGCATCGTCGACATGGTGCATGAGGATCTGAAGCCCTCCGACATCATGACCCGTAAGGCCTTCGAGAACGCCATCGTCGTCAACTCGGCGATCGGCGGCTCGACCAATGCGCCGATCCACCTCAACGCCATCGCCCGCCATCTCGGCGTGCCGCTCGACAATGACGATTGGCAGAAGGTCGGCCTCAACATACCGCTAATCGTCAATCTGCAGCCGACGGGCGAATATCTCGGCGAGGACTATCACCATGCCGGCGGCGTGCCGGCCGTGGTCGCCGAATTGATGAAGGGCGGCCTGCTGCCCTATCCGGAAGCCATGACAGCTAACGGCAAGACCATCGGCGACAATTGCAGCGGCGCCGTCAACGAGAACCTCGACGTCATCCGCACGGTTGCCGAGCCGCTGAAAGCCAATGCCGGCTTCATCAATCTCAAGGGCAATCTGTTCGATTCGGCGATCATGAAGACCAGCGGCATCTCGCCCGAATTCCGCGAGCGCTATCTGTCGAACCCGAAGGACCCCGAAGCCTTCGAGGGCAACGCCATGGTCTTCGACGGCCCCGAGGACTATCACGCCCGCATCGACGACCCGGCACAGGGAATTGACGAGCACACCATCCTGTTCATGCGCGGCGCCGGCCCGATCGGCTATCCCGGCGGCGCCGAAGTCGTCAACATGCAGCCGCCTGCCTATCTGATCAAAAAGGGCATCCACGCGCTGGCCTGTATCGGCGACGGTCGCCAGTCGGGCACGTCGGGCTCGCCGTCGATCCTCAACGCCTCGCCCGAAGCCGCCATCGGCGGCGGCCTGGCGCTGCTGAAGACCGGCGACCGCGTCCGCATCGACCTGCGCAAGGGCACCGCCGACATCCTCGTCAGCGACGACGAGATCACGCGGCGCCGCGCCGAGCTGCAAAACAATGGCGGCTATCAGTATCCGAAGCACCAGACGCCCTGGCAGGAAATCCAGCGCGGCATGGTCGACCAGTTTTCCGAAGGCATGGTGCTGAAGCCGGCGGTGAAATACCAGGATGTGGCTCATACAAGCGGCGTGCCGAGGGACAATCACTGACCAGGGTCCGTCGCACGAGGCGGCCGCCGGTGCAGGCAATTTGCCGAGGTCAGCGCCACGAGGGGTAGGGTCATAGGCGCTAGTTTAAGCTCTGGACACGAGGAATCTCGATATGATTCAAGCTTGGGATGAAGATTCGTCCTGAGATTTTGGATCATTGGCCGGAAGTGAGCGGGCGACTTCCGGCTAATTTTGACCTGGAAGCAACGGCTCGGTCGTGCGGAGCCTTGACGCGGGTTCGAGAAATCAAGAGCGCTGAGACGCTGTTGCGGCTGGCACTGGCCTATGGCGGCCTCGGCATGTCGCTGCGCGAGACCTGCGTATGGGCAGAGGCTGGCGGAATTGCGCGGTTGTCCGATCCATCGCTGCTCGCTCGGCTGTGCAAAGCCGCACCCTGGCTCGGCGATATCGCGACTGCACTGATTGCCGAACAGACAAAACTGCCCGTGCGGCGCTGGACCGGGCATCGCTTGCGGGCACTGGATGGCACGTCGATCTGCGAGCCGGGAGCTGACCGTACGACATGGCGGCTGCATGTCGGCTACGATCTGGCAACCGGTCAAGTCGATCAGCTTGAATTGACCGACGTGCACGGGGCCGAGAACCTTCAGCGCCTCAACTACCGGCCGGGAGATATCATACTGGCCGATCGCTGCTATGCCCGACCGCGCGATCTGCGGCCGGTGATCGATGCCGGTGCAGACTTCATCGTGCGTACCGGCTGGAACTCGTTGCGCCTGTTGCAGGCGAACGGCGAGCCTTTTGATCTGTTCGCAGCACTTGCCTCTCAGGCTGAGCAGGAAGGCGAAGTGCACCTTCGAATCCACGAAGGCATCAAGGCAGCGACGCCGCTGATGCTGCGCCTCGTTGTCCGGCGCAAGGACCCCGAACAAGCGGCGGCTGAACAGAAGCGCCTGCTGAAGGATGCCAAGAAACGCGGCAAGCAGCCAGACCCGCGCAGTCTTGAGGTGGCGAAGTATATCCTTCTCCTGACCTCGCTGCCGGCCGACGCCTTCCCGCCAGCCGACATTCTCGCCCTCTATCGCTTTCGCTGGCAAATCGAGCTGGCTTTTAAAAGGTTCAAGAGCTTGGCCGGCCTCGACATGCTGCCGGCCAAGAAGCCTGAGCTCGCACGAGCGTGGATCTACGCAAGGCTGATCGTTGCCATCATCGCCGAACAGATTGCCGGGCAAGTCCCGGACTCTTCCCCCTCTGAACCAGGCAACACCACCCGTAACCCCATCGCGCTGGCGTCTCATGAAGTTAGCTCTGGCAACCATCTGCGCCGCCATTCGTGGACCACTCCAGTGGCAGACGCTCCGCAACATGTTCCTCCGAACATGGCGTCATATCTGTGAGCCCCCACGAAGCCGGCGAAAACAATCCGACTATCTGAAAACTCGCTTAAACTAGCGCCTATGAGGGGTAGGGTGGGGGTACATCGCAGAGCGAAAGCCTCGGCTTTCCACCTGCGATAGCCTGCCGTTAATGGGCAGAAATGCCCGGCACAGGGTTGGACGCGGTCATTTGTCAACAGCGATTGCTCCCGCGAGAACGGCAATGCTTGACAAGCGGGCGTGACAAATCCACGATCATCGCAAGGGGTGCATCGCGACGACCCCGTGAGGCGTCAGCCCAACGTTCGCGTCCAAGCTTCTCTTTCAAGGAGGTGGACGCCATGCCGTCAACAACCGCTATCACTGTATCGCAACTGTCCCGTCTGATTGGGCTGCCGGGTGCACCCGCAATCATCGACGTCCGCATCGATGATGACTACAATTCCGATCCGCGCCTGCTGCCGGGGTCGGATCGTCGTGATTTCAGGAGTGTCTCGAACTGGGCTGCCGACTTCGCCGGCAGGCAAGTGACAGTCGTCTGCCAACAGGGAAAAAAGCTCTCGCAAGGCGTGGCCGCATGGCTACGGCAGGAGGGCGTTGCCGCCGAATCGCTCGATGGCGGGTTTGAAGCGTGGCGCGATGCCAAGGGCCTTCTCGTTCACGCCGACAAGATACCGCCCGCCGATGCCAAGGGCCGCACCGTTTGGGTGACGCGTACGCGCCCGAAGGTCGACCGCATCGCCTGCCCCTGGCTGATCCGGCGCTTCATCGATCCTCACGCGGTCTTTCTCTTCGTCGAGCCGGCCGAAGTGGCGGCCGTCGCCGATCGCTTTCAGGCCATCCCTTTCGACATCGAGAACGTGTTCTGGAGCCACCGCGGCGAACGCTGCACCTTCGACACCATGATCGAGGAGTTCGGGCTCAAATCCGAAGCGCTCGATCGCCTGGCCACGATCATACGCGCTGCCGATACTGCGAGCCTCGATCTTGTTCCACAGGCGGCCGGGTTCCTGGCCGCCTCGCTTGGCCTGTCACGGATGTTTCGCGACGATCTGGAGCAGCTCGAGGCCGGCATGCTGCTTTACGATGCGTTCTTCCGCTGGTGCCGCGATGCCACCGAGGAGACGCATAACTGGCCGGTCGCCGGCGCAGTCAGTCTCGGCGCAGGCAAACCATCGTGAGCGCCGTCTTTTCGAAAAAGCCGGCGGAGATCCAGGAGCCCGCTGTGCCGAGCTTCCGGCAGGCCGTGAAGGTCTGGGCGAAAATCGGCGTGCTCAGCTTTGGCGGCCCGGCCGGGCAGATCGCGCTCATGCACAAGGAACTGGTCGAGGAACGGCGCTGGATCGGCGAACAGCGCTTTCTGCATGCGTTGAACTACTGCATGCTGCTCCCTGGCCCCGAGGCCCAGCAACTCGCCATCTATATCGGCTGGTTGCTGCACAAAACGGTCGGCGGCCTTGTTGCCGGCCTCCTCTTCGTCGTGCCGGGCGCGCTTGTCATGCTCGTCCTGAGCAGCCTCTATGCGCTCTATGGCGATGTACCACTCGTCGCGGCGCTGTTTTTCGGGGTCAAGGCGACCGTGCTCGCCATTGTCATCGAGGCGGTGATCCGGATCGGCAGACGCGCGCTGAAAAACCCGGTCATGGTGTCGATCGCACTCGCCGCCTTCATCGCCATCTACGCGTTGAACGTGCCGTTTCCGCTGATCGTGCTGCTTGCCGGGCTGGCAGGCTGGATCGGCAACCGTAGTGCGCCGGCAGTTTTTTCCGGCGCCTCGCGTGGCAAGGGCAATGTTCCCGACATAAAGGGCGTGGTCGATCTGATGTTCGAGCGCGGTGAACTGACCCACGTCAGGCCGACACGATGGCACGCGCCGCGCACTTTGGCGATCTGGCTGCCGATCTGGCTGGGGCCTGTTCTGCTGGTCTGGGCTTTCACCGGCCCTGCCAGCGTTTGGACTCAAATCGGTGGCTTCTTCAGTGTCATGGCGGTCGTCACCTTCGGCGGCGCCTACGCAGCCCTTGCCTATGTCGCGCAGGCAGCGGTCGAGTACTTCGGCTGGCTGGCACCCGGTGAAATGGTCGACGGCCTCGGACTTGCCGAAACCACGCCGGGTCCGCTCATCCTGGTCTTGCAGTTCGTCGGCTTCGTTGCCGCGTTCCGCCAGCCGGGCTTGCTGGCGCCGCTGCTTGCCGGACTGTTTGGCGGGTTGTTCACGCTGTGGGCGACGTTTACCCCATGTTTCCTATGGATATTCCTTGGGGCGCCTTACATCGAAGCGCTGCGCGGCAACAAGGCGCTGTCGGCGGCGCTCGGTGCGATCACCGCCGCCGTCGTCGGCGTCATCATGAATCTCGCTCTATGGTTCGGCTTGCACGTCATCTTCGGCGAAGTGCGCAATGTCGGGCTTGGAATGGACGTGCCGGTGCTTTCATCGATAGACTGGCGCGCGGCGCTGCTTTCCTGTGCCTCGATGATCGCCATTCTGAAGCTGAAGATCGGTATGCTGCCGACGCTTGCCGGATCGGCGCTGGCCGGTGTCTTGTTGCTGGCGGCGAGCGGGTAACGCTCAGCCGCCCATTCTGCCGCGCGGCAGCTTGATCATATCGCCGAAGCGGGCGCGCAATTTGTCGTCGACCGGCTTTGGCACATGGCGCGGGAAGCGTTCGGCAAGCACGCGTTTCTTCTCGATGATCGCCCGCTGCAGGATATCGGGCCTGCCTTTCTCATTCCATTCCTTCGGCGAAAAGCGGTCGCCGACGGCCGGATAGAAATATTCGGTCTGCATCAGCCGCAGCGTCTGCTCGTTGCCGAGATAATGGCCCGGCCCTTTCAGGCAAACATCGGCGATGGTGTCGATCGACAGCGACTCGTCCGTCACCTCGATGCCGCGCACGCAGCGCAGGCAGTGGCCGAGCATGTCATTGTCGATGATCAGGCTCTCCAGGCAGAAGCCGAGCAGCGACGCATGCATGCCGGCCGACTCATAAACCAGGTTGAGGCCGGCGAGACCGGCCATCACGTCGGTTATGCCCTTTTCGTAGCCGGACTGGATGTCAGGCAGTTTCGAATCCGTCATGCCGGCGGCCGAACCGCCTGGCAGGTCGTAGAACTGCGCCATCTGTGCACAGGCCGCGGTCAGCACCGCCTGCTCGGCCGAACCGCCCGACATGGCGCCGGTCCTGAGATCCGAGACAAACGGCCAGGTGCCGAAGATCGCCGGATGGCCGGGCTTGATGGCGTTGACATAGATAAGGCCGACGAGCACTTCGGCGACCGCCTGCACCACAGCACCGGCAATCGCCGCCGGTGCTGTTGCACCCGCTTGGCCGGCCGACAGCAGCAGGATCGGAATGCCGCCCTCCACGCAGGCTTCGAGCACGCCGCAGGCGTCCTCGGCAAACTTCATCGGCGGCACGACGAAGCAGTTCGAATTGGAGACGAAAGGCCGCGCGCGAAAATTCTCTTCGCCGCCCGCGATCGCATAAAGCATGTCGAGCGCCGGCTTGACGTTCTCACGCACAGTGAACGAGGTGCCGACATGCTTCGATGTGCCCATGACGCAGGCGTAGAGCGTGTTGAAATCCATATCGAGCGGGTCGGGAATGTCGCGCGGCACCATCGGCCGCTGGAAGAAATGGATGTTGTCGAGCCCTTCGACCAGGCGCGCGGCATCATAGATGTCCTGCAGCAGCGACTCGCGATACTCACGCTTTTCGACATCGACAAGATGCACCGCAGCACCGGCCGTGCCGTAGTGCACACGCTTGCCCTGGATCACCATGTCGTGCTTCGGATCCTGGCCGTGGAGGGTGAAATGCCGCGCCGCGTTCTTGATGGTGTCGAGCACAAGGCCGCGAGGAAAGCGCAGGCGGCCGTCCTCACTGAAGGTCGCGCCGGCTTTGGTCAGCGCCTCGATGCAGGAGGGGATGGCGTTGGCGAAGCCGACCGTCTCCAGAAGGGTAAGCACGGCCTCGTGGATACGTTCGCAATCGCTGCCGCTGAGCGGGCTGTAGCTTCCGCCTTCGAGGCCGGCACGCACCGGCTTGACGTCGTCGGCAAGCGGTGCCGCCCGCATGGCGCGGCGCGCCTCGCGCCCGCCGGACCGCCGCGAACGCTGGTCTGCGGACACGTCCTGCTTCTCATGGGCCATTGGCATGAAGGCACTCCAACTTTAGCTGCGGAGCGGGCGCGGCGGTTGGTCCACCATCGGCCTGCTTCGTCCCCTCTATACAGCGACTATGCCGCCGGCATTGGCACAGCCTATGTGCCAGCCGGTCCCGTCGCATATGCCAAGGAGCTAAAGAACCGGAGCCGCACTACATGCGCCAGGCTCCGGTCGGGGAAGGGAGATCAGGCCGCTGCCGGCCTGCGTCCAGCTGCCGTCGCAAGTTCGCGGATGCCGGGTTCAATGTGCTGCAACGCGATCGAGGAAATGCCCAAGCGCATGAAACGCGATGGCTTTTCGGTGCGGTCGAAGAAGCGGTCGCCAGGCTCGATGATGACGCTGCGCGAGGCCGCGGCCTCCGCCAGCCCGCGCGAATCGGTGCCGCGCGGCCCCTCGAGCCAGAGCGACGTGCCGCCGGCCGAATCGGTCGAGCGCCACTCCGGCAGGAAGGCGGAAATCGCATGGACCAGACGCTTGCGCCTCTCGTCGAAGGCGCTCGACAGCCGCCGCACCAGCGCCTCGTGATGGCCGAGCGACAGGAACAATGCGACGGCGCGCTGGTTGTTCGCCGGCGGATGGCGCAGCATGAAGCGGCGTAGCGCCCGAAGCTCGGAGATCAGCCCGGCCGAGGCGACGATGTAGCCGAGCCTGAGGCCGGGAGCCAGCGTCTTCGACATCGAGCCGACATAGACGACGCGGCCGGAGCGATCGAGGCTCTTCAGCGCCTGCTGCGGCGCCTCGTCCAGGAGCTGGCTGTCATATCCGTCCTCGATGATGATCTGGTTGTGCCGGTTGGCGCGCGCCAAAAGCTCCTGCCGCCGCTCTGCCGACAGCGGCACCATGGTCGGGCAATGGTGGCTGGGCGTGACGAAGACGAAGCCGGAATCATTGGGAATGGCCGAGGTTACGATGCCGGAGTGGTCGACCGGAACCGGCTGGATCTCGGCGCCGGCCAGCCGGAAGATCGAACGTGCATCGGGATAGCCCGGGTCCTCCATCGCCACCTTGGAGCCCTTGGTCATCAACAGCGTCGCCAGCATGTAAAGCGCGTTCTGCGCGCCCAACGTCACGATGATCTCGTCCGGATTGGCGAAGATGCCGCGTCGCGGCAGCAGCCGTGCCTGGATCTGCTCGATCAGGAGCGGATCGTCGCGGTCGACCATGTCGGATGCCCAGTTGCGGATTTCGAGCACCGCCAACGCCATGCGGTTGCACTCGCGCCATTCGGCGGTCGGGAACAGCGCCGGGTCGAATTGGCCATAGACGAAGGGGTATGACGACTTGATCCAGTTGTCGTGCTTGGCCGGCGGCGGCATGTCGCTCGCCGCGATCTGCCGACGCGCCTTCCAGTCGATCTCGTTGGCCTGGTCGGGCGCCTTCTGATGCGGCTTGGCCGGCGTCGCCAGCACTTCGGGATTGACGAAATGGCCGCGGCGCTCGCGCGCCACCAGGAAGCCCTGGTCGACCAGCTGCTGGAAGGCCAGCACCACGGTGCCGCGCGCCACGCCGAGTTTTTCGGCAAGAATCCGGCAGGACGGAAGCGGCATGGAAGCCGCGATCTGCCGGTCGAGGATGGCGGCGACGATCGCCTGGCGGATCTGCGCCTGCAGGGTCTGACCGGATTCCGCCGAAATCCGGAACAGGCCGGACCATATGGCCGTGTCGTTTCGCTGTGGCATGGGAGATGTTCCTCGATGGCCAGCGTTTCTCACTTGGCTGGACCAGTCGAATGTACCGGTGGCACAAGGTGTTGCGCCAATCAATTTTTCTGATCGCTGGGATTTATGCCAGTGATCCTTTGAGCCGGCCCACGCTGCGCTGCGGCATCGCTGCGCATTGAAACAGATGGAATTCGACCCGATAGTTTGCCGCGACGACACGCGCCGGAAACATCCGGCCTGATAAGATGCACCTCAAGAACTGGAGCGAAGCAGTGGATCAATCGTCCTTTCAAAAGCAGCTCGACGCGTTGCGCGATCACCGTGCGGCCAAATCGGGCTCGATGCGCGAGGCTTTCGCTGCCGATCCGCAGCGCTTCGAGAAATTCTCCGCCAGTGACGGCGACCTGCTGCTCGACTGGTCGAAATGCGCGGTTGATGCGCGGACGATGGAGTTGCTGGAGAAGCTGGCTGAGGCCGCCGACCTCGAAGGCCGGCGCGACGCGATGTTTGCCGGCAAGAAGATCAACGTCACTGAAGGCCGTGCCGTGCTGCACACGGCGCTGCGCAACCTGACCGGCAAGGGCATCGTGCTCGACGGCCAGGACGTGAAGGCGGAAGTCCTTGCCGTACTCGACGCGATGGGTGCCTTCGCCGACGCGGTGCGTTCCGGCAAGGCAGCCGGCGCGACCGGCAAGAAAATCACCGACATCGTCAACATCGGCATCGGCGGCTCCGATCTCGGCCCGGCCATGGCGACGCTGGCGCTGGCGCCCTATCATGACGGGCCGCGCGCGCATTACGTATCCAATATCGACGGTGCCCATATCCACGACACGCTGAAGGGTCTTTCCGCCGAAACCACCCTGTTCATCATCGCCTCCAAGACCTTCACCACGGTCGAGACGATGACCAATGCCGAAACCGCGCGCAGATGGGTCGAGAAAGCGCTCGGCAAGGAAGCGGTCGGCAAGCATTTCGCCGCCGTCTCGACGGCGCTCGACCTGGTCGCCAAATTCGGCATCGCGCCCGATCGCGTCTTCGGCTTCTGGGACTGGGTCGGCGGCCGCTATTCAGTCTGGGGTGCGATCGGTCTGCCGGTGATGATCGCCATCGGCCCGAAGGATTTTCGCGCCTTTCTCGACGGCGCCCATGAGATGGACGAGCATTTCCGCACCGCGCCGCTGGCGGAGAACCTGCCGGCGCTGATGGGGCTGATTGGCTGGTGGCACCGCGTGATCTGCAAATACCCCGCTCGCGCCGTCATCCCCTACGATCAGCGTCTGTCCAGGCTGCCGGCCTATCTGCAGCAGCTCGACATGGAATCGAACGGCAAGAGCGTCACCCTGGACGGCGGCGCTGTAACGACGCCGACCGGCCCGCTGGTCTGGGGCGAGCCCGGCACCAATGGCCAGCATGCCTTCTTCCAGTTGCTGCATCAGGGCACCGATTTCATTCCGGTCGAATTCCTCGCCGCTGCCGTCGGCCACGAACCGGAGCTGAAGCACCACCACGACCTTCTGCTTGCCAATTGCCTGGCGCAGTCGGAAGCCTTCATGAAGGGCCGCACGCTTGAGGAAGCCCGCGCGCAGATGCTGGCGAAAGGCATGAAGCCCGCCGATGTCGACAGGATTGCTCCGCACCGCGTCTTCTCCGGCGACCGCCCCTCGGTGACGATTCTCTACAGAAAGCTCGACCCGCATACATTCGGACGCCTGATTGCGCTTTACGAACACCGCGTCTTTGTCGAAGGCACGCTGTTCAACATCAACTCCTTCGACCAATGGGGCGTCGAGCTCGGCAAGGAACTGGCGACCGGGCTGCTGCCCGTCGTTGAAGGCAAGGAGAACGCCGCAAAGCGGGATGCCTCGACTGCCGGACTGGTGGAATACATTCACCGCTTGCGCGGCCTGGAGTGAAAAGCTTGGCGGACATCAAGGGAGTATTGTTCGACAAGGACGGCACGCTCGTAGATTTCAACGCGACATGGCTGGGCATCGCCGACTTCATGGCGATGGATGCGGCCGAAGGCGATCGCTGGAGGGCAGACAGGCTGCTTGCGGCGGCGGGCTTCGACTTCGCCAACAAGCGCTTCAAGCCGGATTCAATTTTTGCCTCCGGCACCAACATGGACGTCGTCGAGCTGTGGTTTCCGCGGCTGTCCGACGAGGACCAGATGCTTGCCGTCGCCCGCTTCAACGCCATCACTTCGGCGCAGGGATCGGCAATGGCGGTGGCGCTGCCGGGTGTGGTCGAGACGCTTGGCCTGCTTCACAGAAAATCCTACCGGCTTGGCGTCGCCACCAACGACTCGACCAGCGGCGCGGAAAAGACCTTGGTCACTCTGGGCGTCGCGCAGCTTTTCGACGCCGCCTATGGTTACGATGCGGTGGCCAATCCAAAACCGGCGCCGGATACGATCCTTGCCTTCTCGGATCTGACAGGGCTCAGGCCGGCGGCGATCGCAATGGTCGGCGACAATCGCCACGATCTGGAGATGGCGCGCGCCGGCGGCTGCGGCCTGGCGATCGGCGTGCTGTCCGGCACCGGCACAAGGGAATCGCTGTCGCAGATCGCCGACGTCATCCTGGATTCGGTTGCCGATCTGCCTGATTTTCTAGCGGCGCGGGTCAGCGAGACAGTCTAGACTCGCAGCTAGCTGGTCCGAACGAGAACACGCCGCTCGGTTTCATCGCCGCATTCCTGCCTTCGCCGACATCCGGCACCTCGTATTCGGCCAGCAGGCGAAGCCGCGACCGGGGCAGATAGGCGCGGCCCGGATCGCCGATCAGCACGGCGATGCCGGCTGCAAGGCAGCGGTCGAGGAAAGAAAGGGCCTGGCCGGCAAGATCATGGGCGTAAAACAGGTCGCCGACCACCACGACATCCACCGGCGGCGGCGGACCGCTGGTGATGTCTTCGCCAATGATCATGATAGCGACGCCGTTCGCAGTCGCGTTGAGGCCGAGCGCAACCACACCATTGCGATCGATCTCGGCCGCGACGACCGCGCTTGCCCCGGCTTTTGCCGCTGCAATGCCGACGAGACCCGAACCGGCGCCGAGGTCGAGCACGCGACGGCCGGCCACGGTCTCCGGCCGGTCGAATATGTAGCGGGCGAGCACCGCGCCGCCGGCCCAGACATAGGCCCAGTACGGTGGCTCCGGTTCAGGTCCGTCTTCTTCGGTCGCATGTTGGTTCCATTCGAGAAGCCGCCTGAGCCCGCTTCCCGGATGGGCGGTGTAAAGCCGAATTTCGGGAAGCGCGGGCACGGGGGCGATCCGCATGTTCGCCCGGATGAACTCTGCCGGGTCCGGGCGCGAACCTATGCTCACGGCGTTGGCGCCGGCGATGCAATCGCTCAAGCTGCGCCTAGCCCCGCAACGCCCGTCGCAGGATCTTGCCGACCGGTGTCTTCGGCAGCTCGGCGCGGAACTCAATATACCTGGGACGCTTGTAGCCGGTCAGGTTCTCACGGCAATAAGCCGTCAGCATGTCGGCGGTCAGTGCCGGGTCCTTCTTGACGACGAACAGCTTCGGCACTTCACCCGAATGCTCGTCCGGCACGCCGATCGCCGCCACTTCGAGTACGCCTGGATGCTGCGCCACCACTTCCTCGAGTTCGTTCGGATAGACGTTGAAGCCGGAAACCAGGATCATGTCCTTCTTGCGATCGACGATCTTGGTGTAGCCAAGCTCGTCCATGAAGCCCATGTCGCCCGATTTGAAGAAGCCATCCTCGGTCATCACCTTGGCGGTCTCGTCCGGCCGGTTCCAGTAGCCGGCCATTACCTGCGGTCCGCGGATGCAGATTTCGCCGACTTCGCCGAGCGGCAAATTGTTGCCGTCGTCGTCGCGGATGGCGATCTCGGTCGAGGGCAGCGGCAGGCCGATCGTGCCGGTGTAAACGCCGTCGCTGAATTTGTTGATCGTTGCTCCCGGCGAGGTCTCGGTGAGCCCGTAGGCCTCGCTGATCGGGCAGCCGGTCAGCGCCTTCCAGCGTTCGGCGATGGCCCTCTGCACCGGCATGCCGCCACCCAGCGTCAGGATCAGCGGCTTGAAATCGAGCTTGCGAAAATCCTCATTATTGAGCAGCGCATTGAACAGCGTGTTGAGGCCCGGAAAGATGTGGATCGGGTATTTCTGCAGCTCCTTGACGAAGCCGGGGATGTCGCGCGGATTGGGGATGAGGACATTCTGCGCGCCTTGCTGCATGCCTACCAGCACGTTCGCCGTCAGCGCAAAAATGTGATAGAGCGGCAGCGCGCAGAGGAAGTTCAGATGCGCCGGCTTCGGCTTGATGGTAAAGGCGTCTTCGGCCCACAGCGCGTTCTGCGCGACGTTCGCCAAAATGTTGCTGTGCAAAAGCATCGCGCCCTTGGAGATGCCGGTCGTGCCGCCCGTGTATTGCAGGAAGGCGATGTCGTCGGCCGCGACCCTTGCGGGCCTGAAGGCCTTGCCGGTGCCGGCCTTCAGCGCGGCGTTGAATTTGACATGGCCGGGCAGCGACCATGCCGGCACCATCTTCTTGACGCGGCGTACAACGAAGTTGACGATCGTTCCCTTGAGCCCGCCGAGCATGTCGCCCATCGAGGCGACCACGACATGTTTGACCGCGGTCCTGGCGATCACCGCCTGCAGGGTGCAGGCAAAATTTTCGAGGATGACCATGGCTTGAGCGCCGGAATCCTTGAGCTGGTGCTCCAGCTCGCGCGGCGTGTAGAGCGGATTGATGTTGACCACGACATAGCCGGCGCGAAGCACTGCCATAACCGCCACCGGATATTGCAGCACATTCGGCATCATCAGGGCGACGCGCGCGCCCTTCTGCAGCCCCGTTGATTGCAGATAGGCGCCGAAGGCGGCCGACTGTCGCTCGAGGTCGGCATAGGTGATCGATTTGCCCATGCAGACGAAGGCCGGCCGATTCGCAAACTGCTTGCACACGGCGACGAGAAAGTCGCCGATCGAGCTGGAGGGCAGGTCGCCAATCTCGGCCGGCACGATCTTTGGGTAACTCTGGAGCCACGGTTTTTCAGGCAGGCCAGCGGCCAGTGCGGTGATCGCCTTCGGTAATCTCTTGGCCGGACCTGCCGGCGGTCGTGGCGCTGTCGGCACTGCCTTCGCCGCCGGCTTGGCGGCAGATTTTGCAGCAGGCGCAGTCTTGCCGGTTGCCGGTTTAGCAGCCGTTCCAGCCGTGGTCTTCGCCGCCGGCTTCGCGCTTGCCTTCGCGGTTGCCGTCGGCTTGGCGGCGGCCGCTTTTGGCTTGACCGCTTTCGATGTTGCCTCGGCCTTTGCTTTCGCCGCGTTGGTTGTCTTTGCCGGTTTTGCCACCTGTCGCTCCCTCAATCGTTCTTATTGTTTCGGCATGCTTGCGCGCCACCACCGCCCTGATCAACAAAGATATCCCACCGCTTGCCGCAATATCCGGAACCTGGGAAAATCCGGCACGCTGCCCATCTATCTATGTATTGCCACAAGCGGCGGCCGTGCAAGCCTCGCCACCTGGAGTGCGGTAAGACTTGCCGTCAAACCTCTTGGCCGCGACCGGTTTTCGGACGCGCATCTCTTGAACCGAACGGCTCGATTCCCCCAATCGGCGGCATTACCGATCAACAAAAAATTGAAGTCGCTAATAATGTCGTGATCTGCGGATTCGGCTCGTTTTTTCCACAATTTGCCGCGTGCCGGAATTTTTTTCTGCTTCCCGTGGGTTAGGCAAACAAGCAGTTCCAAAGCTAGAAAAACGGTGCTTATATGCGGCCTTCGCGAGCCTGACAGAGGGGCTTGGAAGAACATCAGGGAGTGCTCAATGAAAAAGAAACTGACTTTTGCAGCCGCGTTGCTGGCTGCAAGCGTCCTCGGCGGCGTGGCCAATGCAAAACAACTGGTCTATTGCTCGGAGGCTTCGCCGGCCGGCTTCGACCCGTCGCCATGGAGCGGCGGCAACGACTTCGATGCCTCGTCGCGCACCATCTATTCGCGCCTGGTCGAGTTCGAGCATGGCAAGACCACCATCTCGCCCGGCCTGGCCGAGAGCTGGACGGTTTCCGATGACGGTCTCGAATACACCTTCAAGCTTCGCCCGGGTGTGAAATTCCAGACGACCGATTATTTCACGCCGACGCGCGACCTCAACGCCGACGACGTGATCTTTTCCTTCGAACGCCAGTGGAAGAAAGAAAGCCCGTGGTACAGCTATCTGGAAGGCACCGGCTGGGAATATTTCACCGGCATGGGCTTCCCCGATCTCCTGAAGGAAATCGTCAAGGTCGACGACCTGACGGTGAAATTCGTGCTGAACAAGCCTGAAGTCGCGTTCCTGCCGGACCTCGGCATGGATTTCGCCTCGATCGTTTCCAAGGAATATGCCGACCAGCTCGACAAGGCCGGCACCAGGCAGCAGTTCACCCAGAAGCCGGTCGGCACTGGTCCGTTCCAGTTCGTCGACTATCAGGTCGATGCGGTCGTGCGCTATGCAGCATGGGACGGCTACTATGGCGGCCGACAGAAGATCGACGATCTGATCTTCGCCATCACGCCCGATCCGGCCGTACGCGCGCAGAAGCTGAAGGCGGGCGAATGCGATATCATGTCATACCCGGCGCCGGCCGACATTGCCGGACTGCAGGCCGACGCGAACCTCAAGGTCGACGAGCAGGAAGGCCTGAACATCGGCTACATGGCTTACAACACGACGCAGCCGCCCTTCGACAAGGTCGAGGTCCGCAAGGCCCTCAACATGGCGGTAAACAAGAAGGCGATCATCGACGCGGTCTATCAGGGCGCCGGCGCGCCGGCCATCAACCCGATCCCGCCGACCATGTGGTCCTATAACAAGGACATCAAGGACGATCCCTATGATCCGGAGGCGGCCAAGAAGATGCTGGCCGATGCAGGCGTCAAGGATCTGTCGATGAAGATCTGGGCTATGCCGGTCAGCCGCCCCTACAACCCGAACGCCCAGCGCGTCGCCGAGTTGATCCAGGCCGACTATGCCGCTGTCGGGGTCAAGGCGGAGATCGTCAGTTACGAATGGACCGAGTATCGCCAGCGCGGCAAGGCTAAGGATCGCGATGGCGCCTTCCAACTGGGCTGGACCGGTGACAATGGCGATCCGGACAACTTCTTTTTCCTGCTCGGTTGCGATGCCATCGGCCAGTCCAATTATGCGATCTGGTGCAACCAGGAATTCGAAGCCCTGCTGAAAAAAGGCAAGGCGACGACGGACGTCGCCGAGCGCACCAAGATCTACGAGGAAGCTCAGGTGGTGTTCAAGCGTGAGGCTCCGTGGCTGACCATCGCCCACTCCAAGGTCTTCATGCCGATGAACAAGAAGGTGTCGGGCTTCGTTATGGACCCGCTCGGCATTCATCGGTTTGACGGCGTCGACGTCACCGAATAAGTCCTGAGAAATTGAACGGCGGCGCTGGACTTCCCGCGCCGCCGTTCTATGAAGCAAGATGCTCCGTTATCTCCTCCACAAGCTCGCTTTGATCATCCCGACCGTGTTCGGCATATCGCTGGCGGCGTTTGCTTTCGTCCGGCTTCTGCCCGGCGATCCTATCCTGGCCCTGGCGGGCGAGCGCGGTGTCAGCCCCGAGCGCTACGCCCAGCTCATCGAGCAGTTTGGCTACAACCGGCCCTATGTCATCCAATACCTGGAATATATCGGCAGGGTCCTGACCGGCGATTTCGGCATATCTATTGCCACCAAGCGGCCAGTGCTCGGCGAATTCCAGGCGCTGTTTCCAGCCACGCTGGAACTGGCGACAGTGGCGTTGATCATCGCCGTCCTGCTCGGCATTCCTGCCGGTATCTTCGCCGCGGTCAAGCGCGGCTCGTGGTTCGACCAGGCGACGATGGGTGTCGCGCTGACCGGCTATTCGATGCCGATCTTCTGGTGGGGGTTGCTGCTCATTATCTTCTTCTCCGGCTATCTCGGCTGGACGCCGGTTTCCGGCCGCATCGGCCTGCAGTATTTCTTCAGGCCGACGACCGGGTTCATGCTCATCGACAGCCTGATCTCCGGCAGGAGCGGCGCTTTCAAATCTGCCGTCAGCCATTTGATCCTGCCGTCGATCGTGCTGGCGACGATCCCGCTTGCCGTCATAGCGCGCCAGACGCGCTCGGCGATGCTCGAGGTGCTGGGCGAGGACTATGTCCGCACCGCGCGCGCCAAGGGCCTGGCGCCGCGCCGCGTCATCGGTCTGCACGCTTTTCGCAACGCGCTGATCCCGGTAGTCACCACCATTGGACTGCAGGTCGGCACCTTGATGGCGGGCGCCATTCTGACCGAGACCATTTTTTCCTGGCCGGGCATCGGCAAATGGATGATCGATGCCATCGGCAAGCGCGACTATGTCGTCGTCCAGAGCGGATTGCTGATCATCGCGCTGATCGTCATGGCGGTGAACCTGATCGTCGACGTGCTCTACGCCGTCATCAATCCGCGCATCCGGGTGCAGTGAGATGACCGACGAATCCGCCGCCGAAGCTACCGCCGCCTCCATCCCGACAGGCGGCAGGCAACGGGCTTTCGCCGAGTTCTGGCACTACTTCTCGATGAACACCGGCGCGGTCATCGGCCTTGTCGTGTTTTCGGCGCTGGTGCTGGTGGCGATCTTTGCGCCGTTCGTCGCCCCACATTCGCCCGACGAGCAGTTTCGCGATGCGCTGCTGGCACCCCCTGCCTGGCAGGAAGGCGGCAAATCGATGTTCCTGCTCGGCACCGACGCGGTCGGCCGCGACATGCTTTCACGGTTGATCTTCGGGGCGCGTTTCTCGCTGTTCATCGGTCTGGTGGTCGTTGTCTTCTCGCTCACCAGCGGCATCGTGCTTGGCGTGCTCGCCGGCTATTTCCGCGGCTGGGTCGACACGCTGATCATGCGCATCATGGATATCATCCTGGCCTTCCCGTCGCTGCTTCTGGCGCTGGTGCTGGTGGCGATCCTTGGCCCCGGCCTTTTCAATGCCATGCTGGCGATCGCGCTGGTGCTGCAGCCGCATTTTGCGCGCCTCACCCGCGCCGCCGTGATGGCCGAAAAGAACCGCGAATATGTCATCTCCGCCAAGGTGGCTGGTGCCGGTCATCTTCGCTTGATGGTGAGGACGATCCTGCCGAACTGCCTGGCACCGCTGATCGTGCAGGCGACATTGTCTTTCTCCAACGCTATTCTCGAGGCTGCGGCGCTCGGCTTCCTCGGTGTCGGTGCGCAGCCGCCGACGCCGGAATGGGGCACGATGCTCGCCTCGGCGCGCGAGTTCATCCTGCGCGCGCCTTGGGTGGTGACCTTCCCCGGCCTTGCTATCCTGATCACTGTGCTGGCCATCAATCTGATCGGCGATGGCTTGCGCGATGCCTTCGATCCCAAGCTGAAGAGGTCATAATCCAATGCCTCTTCTCGAGATCAAGAACCTGACCGTTTCCTTCGACACCGCCGCTGGACCATTCATGGCGGTACAAGGCATCGACCTGTCGGTCGAACCGCGCGAGGTACTGGCGATCGTCGGCGAATCCGGTTCGGGCAAGTCGGTGGCGATGCTGGCGGTGATGGGGCTTTTGCCCAACACCGCGACGGTGAGGGCCGACCGCATGGCCTTCGACGGCATCGACCTGCTCAAGCTCGGCCCATCCGAGCGGCGCAAGATCGTCGGCAAGGACATTTCGATGATCTTCCAGGAGCCGGTCGCCAGCCTCAACCCGTGCTTCACCGTCGGCTTCCAGATCGAGGAGGTGCTGCGCTTCCATATGGGCATGGACCGCGCCCAGCGCCGGGCGCGTGCCATCGAATTGATGAAGTTGGTCGGCATCGCCGACCCCGAGGAACGGCTGGGCTCCTTCCCGCACCAGATGTCGGGTGGTCAGTGTCAGCGCGTCATGATCGCCATCGCCATCGCCTGCAATCCCAAGCTTTTGATCGCCGACGAGCCAACCACGGCGCTCGACGTCACCATCCAGAAGCAGATCCTCGATCTGCTGGTCGGCCTGCAGGCCAAATATGGCATGGGCCTGATCATGATCACCCACAATATGGGAGTGGTTGCCGAGACCGCCGACCGTGTCATCGTCCAGTACAAGGGCCGCAAGATGGAAGAGGCCGACGTGCTGTCGCTGTTCGAGTCCCCCAAGAGCAACTACACGCGCGCGCTCCTGTCGGCGCTGCCGGAAAATGCCGTCGGCGACCGGTTGCCTACTGTTTCCGACATGCTGTTCGAGCCGGCCCCATCTGTAGTCGCAGCCCGGTCCGCAGGAGGAACCGCCTCATGAGCGTGACGGTAGTCGAAGGCAAGAACATCGTGCGCGACTATCATGTCGGTGGCGGGCTTTTCCGCCCCTCCCGTACGGTTCATGCGGTCAAGGGTGTTTCGTTCAGCGTCGACAAGGGCAAGACGCTGGCCATCGTCGGCGAGAGCGGCTGCGGCAAGTCAACACTCGCCCGCATCATCACCCTGATCGACCCGGCGACCTCCGGCGAGCTTTTCATCGACGGCAAGAAGGTAGACATCGGCAGGAACGGCCTGTCGAAGGAAATGCGCCGCAAGGTCCAGATCGTCTTCCAGAACCCTTATGGTTCGCTCAATCCACGCCAGAAGATCGGCGACGTGCTTGGCGAGCCGCTGCTCATCAACACCGACAGCACGGCCGACGAGCGGCGCGATCTTGCCATGAAGATGCTAAAGAAGGTCGGTCTCGGCCCCGAGCACTTTAATCGCTACCCGCATATGTTTTCGGGCGGCCAGCGCCAGCGGATCGCCATCGCCCGCGCGCTGATGCTCAACCCCAGCCTTCTGGTGCTGGACGAGCCGGTCTCGGCACTTGATCTTTCGGTGCAGGCGCAGGTGCTGAACCTGCTCGCCGACCTGCAGGACGAGTTTCAGCTAACCTATGTTTTCATCAGCCACGACCTGTCGGTGGTGCGCTATATCGCCGACGACGTGATGGTGATGTACTTCGGCGAAGCGGTCGAATACGGCTCGCGCGACGAGGTCTTCGCCGACCCCAAGCACAGCTACACCAGGACGCTGTTCGCGGCGACGCCGCGTGCCGACGTTGCCAGCATCAAGGCACGGTTGGCGAAGAAGAAGGCCGCCTGATCCGGCGAGGTTTGCCGGCCGGCTACCGCTTCTCGATCCCCGGAATGCCGGAGATCTGCTCGGCGAGAAAGTCGACCAGCAGCCGCACCCGGGCAATGCCCGCACGCTCCGGAACGATCAGCATGCTCAGCGGGACGGGAGGCGGAAAATAGCCCGGCAGGACCACTTCCAGCCGGTCGGCCGCCAGAAGATCGTCGACAAGCCAGTGGTGGGCGGGTGCGATGCCGCGTCCGGCGACAAGGGCTTCGCGCGCAGCAAGCCCATGGTCGACCAGAAATCTGCCGCCAAAGGGCACCGCAAAGGTCTCGCCGCCCGGCCCCTGCAAGGTGAGCGTGTCGCTTCCCGCGATGTTCGACATCCGGATGCCTTCATGGCCAGGCAGATCCTGCGGGACAGCCGGTCTGCCCCGCGCCGCCAGATAGGCCGGCGCCGCCACCAGCAGACGCCGGGATTGCCCGAGCGCCCGCAGTTTCATTGAGCTGTCGGTGAGCGGGCCGAGGCGAAGCGCGATGTCGACGCCCTCCCGCACAAGGTTGATGCGCTCGTCGGTAAGGCTGAGATCGATGCCGATATCGGGATAGCGGTCCTGAAAGGCGAAGATCAGCCGGCTGACATGTAAGACCCCGAGCGCCGCCGTGCAGGATATCCGGATCGTGCCGGCCGACGCGCCGCGCGTGCCCCGCGCCTCATCGCCGGCCTGCTCGACGAGGCGCAGGATCTGGACGCTGTCGGCATAGTAACGGCTGCCTTCATCGGTCATCGTGACGCGCCGGGTGGTCCTGCTGAGCAAGGGCACGCCGACGGCCTCCTCGAGTTCTCGCAAATGCCGTGTGACCGTCGACTGCCCAACTCCGAGCTCGCGCGCCACCGCCGAGAGGCTGCCGCGCTCGGCGACGCGAACGAAGGTGCGCATGCGCTCGAGAGTGACGTCCGATCTATCCATTATTCGGCATTATCTTATACATTTCCTACATATAGTGGATCAGCCCGCGGCTGGCTACCTTTGGTGTCTATCGTCCTTCTTCGGAGTAGACCCATGAAAGTCCTGCTTGTTTTTGCTCATCCTGAACCGCGTTCGCTCAACGGTGCGCTGCGTGACGTCGCCATCAGGGAACTCGAGGCCCAGGGCCACGAGGTGCGGGTGTCGGACCTCTACGCCGACGGCTGGAAAGCCGAGGTGGACCGTGCCGACTTTCCGTCGTGGCCGCCGGAAGCACGCTTCCTGCCGGCCGGCGCCTCCAAAAAGGCTTTTGCGACCAACACTCTGACCGATGACGTCAAAGCCGAGATCGACAAGCTGCTATGGGCCGACACCCTGATCCTCCAGTTCCCGCTGTGGTGGTACGCCATGCCGGCGATCCTCAAGGGCTGGGTCGATCGCGTGTATGCCTACGGCTTCGCCTATGGCGTTGGCGAGCACAGCGACAAGCGGTGGGGTGACCGCTTTGGTGAGGGAACGCTCGCCGGCAAGCGCGCAATGCTGATCGTGACCACCGGCGGCTGGGAGGAGCATTATTCCGCCCGCGGCGTCAACGGCCCGATCGACGACCTGCTGTTCCCGATCAATCACGGGATTCTATACTATCCGGGCTACGACGTGCTTCCGCCGTTCGTGGTTTACAGGGTGGACCGTTTCGGGGAGGCGGATTTCGAGCCTGTCGCGGAGCGACTGCGCGAAAGGATGCGAACGCTCGAGACAATGCGGCCCATTCGTTATCGGCAGCAGAATGGCGGCGATTACTTGATCCCAAGCATGCAATTGCGCCCCGGCTTGGAGAACCCGGGTGCGATCGCCTTTGCGCTTCACGAGGATCGCGCCGGCGCCGCCGCCCAGTCCGATCAGGACAGCCGGGCGATGATGGTGCGCAGCGCCTCGCCGAAGCGCCGGACTTCCTCGATCGTATTGTAATGCACCAGCGAGGCGCGCACGGCGCCGCTGTCCATGCTGAGGTTGAGCCGCTTCATCAGACGCGGCGCATACATGTGGCCGTCGCGAATGCCGATCTGCATCTCGGCCATTTCCTCGACGATCCTCTGTGGCGACAGCGTGCCGACATTGAAGCAGAAGGTCGGCACGCGTTCGCTGAGGCGTGCCTCTTCGGCCACGCCGTAGATCGTCGCGCCGCAATCTTTGAGCACCGCCAGCATTTCGCGCGCCAGCACCTGTTCGTAGTCGCGGATGGCATTCATGCCGGCGACGATGTTGTCGCGGCGCGATTGGTTATTCTCGGACAAGAAATTGCGGCCGATCGATTCGAGGTAGCGCACCGCGGCATCCATGCCGGAGACGTTCTCGTAGATGAACGTGCCGGCTTCGATTTTATGGGGCGGCTCGTCGGGGATGAAATCCTCGCGGAAGGTCGGCAAGCGCTTCAGTGTTTCGAAGCGGCCCCACAGGAAGCCCATATGTGGCGAGAAATTCTTGTAGCCGGAGCAGACCAGATAATCGCAATCCCAGGCCTGCACATCGATCAGCCCGTGCGGCCCGTAATGCACGCAGTCGAGGAACACTTCGGCGCCTGCCGCATGCGCAATCCCAGCCACGGAGGCAACGTCGACAATCGAGCCGATCGAATGCGCCGTTACCGTGCAGGCGACGAGCCGGGTGCGCTCTGAGACCAGCGGGCGCAAATCGTCGACATGCAGATTGCCGTCCTCGCGCATCCGCCACCATTTGAACTTGGCGCCGGCGGGCGCCAGCGCCAGCCAGGTCGCGATATTGGCGTCGTGATCCATGTCGGTGATGACGATCTCGTCACGCTCCCCGTTTGGGCGCTCGGAAAGCATCTGGCCGATGCCGAGGCTGACCAGGCGGATGAACGAAGTGGCGTTCATGCCGAAGCAGATCTCCGCCGGGTTGGTGGCGTTGATCAGCAAGGCCACGCTTTCGCGAGCGCCGGCGACGGCTTGGTCGACGGTGACGCTGCGGCCATAGCGGCCGCCGCGCTGCACATTATGCGCGACCAAATGGTTGGTGACCGCATCGAGCACGCTTTGCGGGATCTGCGCGCCGGCGGCATTGTCCATAAAGACGAAGTCCCCGGCTTGCTGCAAGGCGGGAAACATGGCGCGGATCGTCTCGACCGGGAAAGCTGCGGCATCGCCGGTTTTCGAAATCTGATGCTGGTTCAAGATCGTCTCCTGCGAAGTGCGCTGACAGATTCAGCGGGTCTTTTCGGTTTGAAAGCGGCGTTCAAGGAGGCTGACGAGACGGACCATCGGCCAGAGAAAGATCAGATAGACCAGCGCCGCGCCGATTAGCGGTGAAGGATTGGCATAGAGCGATTGCGCGTTGGTCGCTTCCTTCAGCAGTTCGGGCAGCGCCACGGTGGAAGCGAGCGAAGTATCCTTGAACATCGAAACGCAATTGCTGGTCATTGGCGGAATTACGACGCGGATCGCCTGCGGCAGCACTACCTTGCGCAAGGTCAGCAAGAACGGCAGGCCGAGCGCCTGCGCCGCCTCGAACTGGCCGCGCGGAATGCTCTCTATACCGGAGCGGAACACCTCGGCCGAATAGGCCGCCATGATGATGGCGAAGGCCATCACCGCGGACGTCCACGATGACAGGCGAATGCCGAGGAACGGCAGCGCATAGTAGATCAGGATCAGCACGACCAGCACCGGCATCGCCCGGAAAATGTCAATGTAGCCGACAGCCAGCAGCCGAAGCGGCTTTGGCGCATAGAGCCGCACCAGGCTGATCGCGAGGCCGACGGGAATACCGATGCCGATGCTCATGATTCCGAGCAGCAGGGTGTTCAGGAAACCGCGCAGCAGCGCCGGCAGGCTGGAGACCATGACGTCGGCGTTGAAGAAGGTGTCCAGCAGCGACATCGCAGCATTTCCGAAACGTTTGGCGTCCCGCGACGCTCGAGCCCGAGCCCGAAATCCGAAATCGTGCCGGCATCGAAAGCCGGCACGACATTTAAGCGCGAACTGCCGCTCAGGCCTTCGGCATAGGCATTTCCTTGACGGTCGAGGAATCGGCAGGTGCGTCGCTGCCGAACCACTTCTTGTGGATCGCGGCCAGCGTGCCGTCCTTCTTCATCGCGGTCAGCGCGTCGTTCAGCTTGCCGAGCAGCGGGTGGTCCTTGGTCATCATCAGACCGTACTGCTCGCCGGTCTTGATGCGCTCTTTTACGGCGAGATCCTTCATCCTGGTGAAAGAATATTCCAGGCCCGGAATATCGCTGACCGCCGCATCGACGCGGCCGGAGCTGAGATCGAGCAGCAAATTCTGCTGCGTGTCGTAGCCCTTGACGTCACTGAACCCGTCCGCTTCCTGGTGGGCCTTGACCCAGGCTTCGCCGGTCGAGCCGGACAGCACGCCGACGATCTTGCCCTTGAGGTCGGCCTCGGCCTTGATCGGGCTGTCGGCCTTCGCGGCGATGCCCATGTCGGAATCATAGTAGGGCTGCGTGAACGACTGAGACTTCAGCCGCTCCGGCGTGATGGTGATCGACGAGATGGCGACGTCGATGCGCTTCGAGGTGGTGGCGGCGAACAGCGCCTGGAAACCGAGATCGGCGATATCAGTGGTCATGCCGATACGCTTTGCCGCCTCATTGATGATGTCGACTTCGAAACCCTCGAACGTGCCGCTCTCGTTCTTGTATTCAAAAGGCGGATTGGTCGGATAGGCGCCGACATTCAGCGCGCCTTCGGCGTAGGCCGGGCCGCCGGCGATGCCGATGGCAGCAGCAAGAAGCAGCAGGTTGCGACGGGTGAAGTTCATTTTCGTTCCCTCTGGTTGTGATCGGACGGGTTTGGCCCCGCACGGTTTTGATGCGCCAAGTGACGGGACTGCCGGAAAGCCCTCCCGGCACGGCAGTCGCAAGACATTGGATGCTATCCAAAGTACCGCGCTTTTCAAGGCGAAAGTTTTAAGCTTAAAAAATTGCCACGTGTTGCCGTCACTCCGGAATAACCGCCGTGGCCTGGATCTCAACCTTGGCGCGATCCTCGACCAGCGCCATCACCTGCATGGCGGCCATCGCCGGAAAATGCCGGCCGATCACCTCGCGATAGGCCTCTCCGATCCCCTTGAGATTGGCCAAATATTCCGCCTTGTCGGTAAAGTACCAGGTCATCGAGGTGATATGTTCCGGCTTGGCGTCGGCCTCGGCGAGCACAGCAACAATATTGGCCAGCGTCTGCCGCACCTGGCCGACAAGATCATCGGTCTCGAAGCGGCCCTGTCCGTTCCAGCCGACCTGCCCGCCGACGAAGACAAGCTGCCCACGCGCGGCGACGCCATTGGCATAGCCGACGGGTTTCGCCCAGCCTTCCGGCTGCAGGATGGTGTGCATGTCAAAACCTCCCAATGCTCAAATCCGGTCGCTCAAAACTCGAAGACAATAATTTTCACGCAAACTCCTGTCTCAGGCCGCTCCCATCACTTGCCGTGCAATCACCACCTTCTGCACGTCGGACGCTCCCTCGTAGATGCGCAGCGCCCGGATCTCGCGATACAGGCTTTCGACGATATGGCCCTTGCGGACGCCGTCGCCGCCATGCAGCTGCACAGCCTTGTCGATCACCTCCTGCGCTTTGTCGGTAGCGAACAGCTTGGCCATGGCGGCTTCGCGGGTAACCCGAGCCGCGCCCATGTCCTTGGTCCAGGCGGCACGATAGACCAGCAACGCGGCGGCATCGACATCCAACGCCATCTCGGCGATGTGGCCCTGCACCATCTGCAGCTCGGCCATCGGCGCATCGAACAGCCTGCGCTCGGCCACTCTTGTGATGCTTTCGTCCAGCGCGCGCCGGGCAAAGCCGAGCGCCGCTGCGCCGACGGTCGAACGGAACACGTCGAGCACGGACATGGCGATGCGAAAACCGTCACCGGGTTTGCCGATCAGCGCCGAGGCTGGAATGCGTGCATTGTCGAAGGACAGCCGGGCGAGCGGGTGCGGCGCGATCACCTCCAGCCGCTCGGCAACGATCAGCCCCTCGGTTTCGGAAGGCACGACAAAGGCGGAAAGCCCCTTGGCGCCCGGCGCTTCGCCGGTGCGGGCAAAGACAGCATAAAAGTCAGCGATACCGCCGTTGGAGATCCAGGTCTTTTCGCCGGACAAGAGATAGCTGTCACCGTCACGTGTAGCCGTCATTTCCATATTGGCAACGTCCGAGCCCGAGCGCGGCTCCGACAGTGCGAAAGCCGAAATCGCCTTGCCGGCCCGTGTCTTAGCCAGCCAGTGCTGCTGGTCGGGCGTGCCGAACAGGCTGAGTGCGCCGGTGCCGAGCCCTTGCATCGCGAAGGCGAAATCGGCCAGCCCGTCATGCCGGGCCAGCGTTTCGCGCGTGAGGCAGAGCGTGCGCACGTCGAGCGGTCCCGGATTGTCCACATCGAGCGCCGTCGGCTTCAGCCAGCCGTCCTGGCCGAGCTTGGCCACCAGCTCGCGGCAGGCCGCGTCGACATCGTCATGCGCGACCGGCAGGTTCTTGGCGCACCATGCCTCCAGCCGCTCCGCCAGATCGCGGTGGCGATCCTCGAAGAACGGCCAGGAGAGGAAGGAACGGTCAGGCATTGCTGCCTCCACAATTCTCCGGCCCTGGCGCTCCACGGCGCCTCCCTCTGTCCTGCTGGACATCTCCCCCTCTAGGGGGGAGATTGGCGGCTTCGCTGCCACGGCTCTCCCTGCGATGTTGGAGATTGGCGAAAGCGGGCCTGATATCCAATCTCCCCCCTTGAGGGGGAGATGGCCGGCAGGCCAGAGGGGGGTGCTGTCCCGCCAGCGTGGAAGCGATCATCTCAATTTCCCTCGAACACCGGCTTCTCCTTAGCCACGAAAGCCGTGTACGCCCGCTCGAAATCGCGGGTCTGCATGCAGATCGCCTGCGCCTGCGCTTCCGCTTCGATCGCCTGGTCGAGACCCATCGACCATTCCTGGTTCAGCTGCGTCTTGGTCATGCCATGGGCGAAGGTCGGGCCGGAAACGATGCGCGCGGCCATGTCGAGCGCGTCGGCCTCAAGCGTTGCGGTATCGACCAGCCGGTTGTAGAAGCCCCAGCGCTCGCCTTCCTCGGCACTCATCGTGCGGCCGGTATAGAGCAGCTCGGCGGCGCGGCCCTGGCCAATGATGCGCGGCAGGATCGCGCAGGCCCCCATGTCGCAGCCGGCAAGGCCGACGCGGGTGAACAGGAATGCTGTCTTGGCCTGGGGCGTGGCGATGCGGATATCGGAGGCCATGGCGATAATCGCGCCGGCGCCGACCGCCACGCCATCGACCGCCGCAATAATCGGCTTGCCGCAATTCAGCATCGCCTTGACGAAATCGCCCGTCATGCGGGTGAAGGCGAGCAGCGCCTTCATGTCCATCTTGACCAGTGGGCCGATGATTTCGTGGACATCGCCGCCCGAGCAGAAATTGCCGCCATTGGGCAGGACCACCACAGCATCGACATCATCGGCGTAGACAAGGTCGCGAAATATGTCGCGCAATTCGGCATAGCTGTCGAAGGTCAGCGGGTTCTTGCGCTCCGGTCGATCGAGCCGGATCTTTGCGATCTTGCCTTCGACCTGCCAGAGGAAATGCTTCGGCTTGCGGCCGGCCAGCTTCGTCATTCCCGTCCCTCCCAATTGCTGCGGAAGGAGGTCAGCATGCCGGTCAGCCGGCGCGCCTCATCCTCGCTCACATCGCCCAGCAACTCGCCGACCCATTTTTCATGCGCGGCGGCGATCACGGCGAAAATCTTCGATCCCTCTTCCGTCAGCCGCACCATCGAGGTGCGGCGGTCGCCATTGCGTCGGGCCCGCATCACCAACCCTTCCGAGACCAGCCGGTCGATGATGCCGGTGACATTGCCGTTGGACACCAGCAGGAAGCGCGAAAGATCGCTCATCAGCATGCCCTCCGGCGCGCGGTAGAGCGCGGCCATCACGTCGAAGCGTGGCAGCGTTGTGTTGAACTCTTGCCGCAGTCGTTCGCGCAGCTCGGCCTCGATGGTGCGCGAGGCGCGCAGCAGGCGTATCCACAGCCGCAGGCGGTCCTTGCCGGGTCCGGACGGGGCGGGCAGGGGACCGGCTACCATGTCCCACCTCCGGAGATCGAAATCGTCTGCCCGGTAATCGACCGGGCGGCGTCGCCACACAGATAAAGTACCGCGGCCGCAATTTCTTCCGGCTGGATGAAGCGGCCTTGCGGGTTGGTCGCGGCTAGGCTTGTCCGTGCCTGCTCGGACGAGCGGCCGGTCGTTTGGACGATGCGCTGGACGGTGCTCTCCAGCATCTCGGTTTCGACAAACCCTGGGCACACGGCATTCACTGTTATGCCGGACTTGGCGGTCTCGACGGCGAGTGCCCGCATCAGGCCGACGACGCCATGCTTGGCGGCAACGTAAGCTGCGACATAGGGATAGCCTTTCAGTCCGGCGGTGGAAGCGACGAAGATGATACGGCCAGTCTTGCGCACTGCCATGCCGGCCAACGCCGGCTTCACCGTCAGGAACGTACCGGTCAAGTTGACGTCGAGCGTGCGCTGCCAGTCTGCCAGCGAGGTCCGCTGCGCCGGGGCACTGCCGGACATGCCGGCATTGGCAACGACGATGTCGAACGCTCCGCGTGCCGCTTCCGCGGCCTCGTAGAGCGACGCCATCGACGTCTCGTCGGTGACGTCGGCGGCAATGGCGAAGATGGACTTGTTCTCCGCGGCGACCTCGGCAAGCGGCTCCACGCGCCGGCCGCAGATGGTCACGTCAACGCCCGCGCCGGCCAGCGCCAGCGCGATCGCGCGGCCGACGCCGGAGCCGCCGCCGGTGACCAGCGCATGACGCCCCGAAATCGTCGCCGCGGCACTCATACTTTCAACCCCGCTGCCGCTTCGCGTTCGGCCAGCCGGTAGAGCTGGTCGCGGCCGGGCAGATAGGGATCCGGCCATTTGACGCCGCGATCGCCAAGCATGACGGCCGCGTGCAGCGTCCAATACGGATCGGCAAGATGCGGCCTAGCCAGTGCGACGAGATCGGCGCGGCCCGCCATCAGGATCGAGTTGACGTGGTCCGGCTCATAGATATTGCCGACCGCCATCGTCGCCATGCCGACCTCGTTGCGGATGCGATCGGAAAACGGCGTCTGGAACATGCGGCCATAGACCGGTCTTGCCACGGCCGAAGTCTGGCCGGCCGATACGTCGCAGATGTCTACGCCGGCCTCATGCAGCAGCCGCGCGATCTCTACGGCATCGGCCGGCGTCACGCCTTCGATGCCCAGCCAGTCATTGGCGGAGATGCGCATCGAGATCGGCTTCTCGGCCGGCCACGCGGCGCGCACCGCATGAAAGATTTCCAAGGGGTAGCGCATGCGGTTTTCCAGCGAGCCGCCATAGGAGTCGGTGCGCCGGTTGGTCAAGGGCGTGATGAAGGAGGACAGGAGATAGCCGTGCGCGGCGTGGATTTCGAGCATGTCGAAGCCGCAGCGCGCCGCCATCTCGGCCGAAGCGACAAACTGGTCGCGCACCATATCCATGTCGGCGCGGTCCATCGCCTTCGGCACCTGGTTTTCCCGCGACCACGGCACGGAAGACGCTGCCATGACGGGCCAATTGCCTGAGGGCAGCGGCACGTCGGTTCCCTGCCAGCCGAGCCTGGTCGACCCCTTGGCACCGGAATGGCCGATCTGGGCGCAGATCTTGGCCTCGGTTTCGGCATGGACGAACTCGACCAGCCGCTTCCAGGCGACCTCATGCTCGGGCGCATAGAAACCAGGGCAGCCAGGCGTGATGCGGCCCTCCGCGCTGACGCACGTCATCTCGATGTAGAGGAGACCGGCGCCGCCCTTGGCCCGTTCGGCGTAATGGGCGAAATGCCAATCGGTCGGACAGCCGTCGACCGCTTTGTACTGCGCCATCGGCGAGACGACGACGCGGTTCTGCAGCGCCATGCCGCGCAGCCGGAACGGCGCGAACATCGGCGCGCGACGCAGATTGTTGCCCCCGGCGCCGGCCTGGCGCTGGAACCACTCCTCGGCGCCGGCCAGCCATTCGGCATCGCGCAGCCGCAAATTCTCGTGACTGATGCGTTGCGAACGCGTCAGCAGCGAATAGTTGAACTGCACCGGATCGAGGCCGAGATAGCGCTCGACCTCCTCGAACCATTCGAGCGAATTGCGCGCCGCCGACTGCAGCTTCAGCACTTCGGTGCGGCGGGCGTCCTCATATTTGCTAAAGGCGGCCTCGAGGTCTGGCTCGGACTCGAGATAGTCGGCCAGCGCCACCGCGCTTTCCAGCGCCAGCTTGGTGCCGGAACCGATCGAGAAATGCGCGCTCGCCGCCGCGTCGCCCATCAGCGCCAGGTTCTTGTAGGACCAGCGTTCGCACAAGACGCGCGGGAAATTGATCCACGCCGAGCCGCGGATATAATTGGCGTTGGTCATCAGCGCGTGGCCGCCGAGATGACGGGCAAAGATGCGCTCGCAGACGGCAATCGATTCCTGCTGCGACATCGCGCCGAAGCCGAAGCGCTGCCAGGTCTGCTCGCTGCATTCGACGATGAAGGTCGCGGTATCGCTGTCGAACTGGTAGGCATGCGCCCACACCCAGCCATGCTCGGTCTTTTCGAAGACGAAGGTGAAGGCGTCGTCGAATTTCTGGTGGGTGCCGAGCCAGACGAACTTGCATCTACGAATGTCGATATCGGGCTTGAACACGTCGACGAAGGCGCTCCGCGCTTTCGAGTTCAACCCGTCGGCGGCGACAACCAGGTCGTGCCTCTCCATATATGGCTTGGGATCGGCGATGTCGGTTTCGAAGACCAGCTTGACGCCGAGTTCGCGCGCCCGCCGCTGCAGCAACGTGAGCAGCCGCTTGCGGCCAATGCCGCAAAAGCCGTGACCGGTCGAGACCGTGCGCACGCCGTCATGGATGACGGCGATATCGTCCCAATAGGCGAAATGCTTGCGGATCCAGACGGCGCTGACCGGGTCGTTTTTGGTCAGGTTCTCCAGCGTTTCCGCCGACAGCACGACGCCCCAGCCAAACGTATCATCGGCACGGTTGCGCTCGAACACCGTGACCTCATGCGCGGCATCCCTGAGCTTCAGCGAGATTGCAAAGTAGAGCCCGGCTGGTCCGCCGCCGAGAACCGCAACTTTCATCGTGCGATCTCCTCTTCGCTTCTGTTTGTCGAGTTTACGCCTGAGACGGATTAATTCAAGCTTGAAGTTTCAGGATTGAAACAATCCGCCCCAGAAACCCAGCTTGCCGGCAGTTGCGCAGGCCAGGGACGCCCCGGGCTATTTTTCCGGGTTCTTCGGGCTCCACAGCACCGTCTCCGCATCTTTTTCATAGGCCATGCCATTGGGATAGCTGATCGCTTCCAACTGCAAGCCCCAGGGCGCCTGGAAGTAGAGGATGGTCTGGCCGGCCGCCGGGCCTTCGGTAACCGGCAGCGGTCCCATCCGCGTCTTGACGCCCTTGCCGTCAAGATAGGCTTTTGCGGCGGCGATGTCGTCGACATAGAAGGCGATATGGAAGCCGCCTATGTCGCTGTTGCGAGGCGTCAGGTCCTTCTGGTCCGGCGCGGTGTATTTGAACAGCTCGATGTTCGACCCGTGTCCGCAGCGGACCAGGGTGATCTCCTCAATCACCGCCTTGGGATCGACGCCCAGCAGATCCTGCATGAATGTGCCCTTGTCGTCGGCGAACGGGCCGAACGACATCGCCTTCTTGCAGCCAACCACCTCGGTGAAGAAATCGACCGCCTGCTCCATGTCGGGGACGGTGACGCCGGTGTGGTCGTGGCCACGCATGCCGGGAATGGAACTGGCGTAAGCCGTGCCGATGCCTCCCAGCACGGTGGCGGTGAGCACTGCGTAGCGGATTGCATTCTTCATGTCAGTCATCCTCCATCGCGGGACATTTTGCCGGGTGCACGCCTGAGGCCCGCTCTTTAGCGTGCGAATAGGATTGTGTTTCATGCCGGCGCCTTTGCGGCGGGAAGCAGCCAGGCATCATCGATCTCGGGCAGCGGAATGGCGGCGAGGAGGTCGCGCGTGTAAGCCTGCTGCGGCTTCTCGAACAAAGTATCCGTCGCACTGGCTTCGACGATCGCGCCTTCGCGCATGACGATCACTTGCCGGCAGAGCCGCCGGATCACCGACAGGTCATGGCTGATGAAGGCGACGGTCAGGCCCATCTCCGCTGCAAGCTTTTCCAGCAGCGTCAGGATCTGTGCCTGCGTCGACACGTCGAGGCCTGAGACGATTTCGTCGGCCAGCACGAATTTCGGCGACAGCGCCAGCGCTCGGGCAATGCCGACGCGCTGGCGCTGGCCGCCCGACAATTCATGACGATAGCGGCTGGCGAAGCCTTGCGGCAGGCCGACGCGCTGAAGCGCTTCAGCAACTCGGGCTTTCAGATTGTCGCCGAGGCCATTCTGTTTGAGTGGTGCGGCGATGATGCTGGCGATGGTGCGGCGTGGGTTAAGCGACGACATCGGGTCCTGGAAGATCATCTGCAGATTGCGGCGCAGCGGCCGGAGTTCGGCCTCAGCCAGATGCGTGATGTCGCGGCCGTCGAAGATGACCTTGCCGGCGCTCGGCTCCAGAAGCCGCACTAAGGCGCGGCCAAGCGTCGATTTGCCGGAGCCGGATTCGCCGACGATGCCGGTCACCGATCCCTTTGGCAGGTCGAAATCCAGCCCTTTCAGGATCTCGGCCAAGGGCGCGCGGCCGATCAGCGGCTTGCGCGTCATGTCGGGCAGCGCGACCTTCAGCCCACGCACGGAAAACAGCGGCTCAGCCATGCGGGCGCCTCCAGGCCTGATCGGCGGCGGCGATCTCCGAAGCAAGCCCGGCCAGCACCGCCTCGTCCACCGGCTTCAGCGAGGCGAAGGGATCGGTGTAGCGTGGCGTCGCGGCCATCAGAGCTCGCGTGTAGGGGTGCTGCGGAGCGGCGAAGAGAGCGGCCGTTTCGGCCTCCTCGACCACCTTGCCAGCATAGAGCACCGAGACCTTCTGGCTGATCTTGGCGACGACGCCGAGATCATGGGTAACGAACAGGATCGCCGTGCCGTGCTCGCGCTGCAGTTGCGCGATCAGCCGCAGGATCTGCTTCTGCACAGTCACGTCGAGCGCCGTGGTTGGCTCGTCGGCGACGATCAGCCTTGGTTCGGCTGCGAACGCCGCGGCGATCAGCACGCGCTGGCGCATGCCGCCGGACAGCTCGTGCGGATAGCATTTGAGGACACGCTCGGGTTCGCGGATTTGCACCTCGTCCAGCAATTGGCGGATGCGTGCATCGGCCTTCTCGCCGCTCCAGCCGAGGATGCGCACCAGCCGGTCGGTCATCTGCGGGCCGATGCGGCGTGACGGGTTGAGCGCGGTCAGCGGGTCTTGCGGGATCAGCGCCGTGCGCGCGCCGATCAGCGTGCGCCTTGCCTTGGCCTGCAGTTTGCCGAGGTCCTCGCCCTCAAGCAGCATGTCGCCTTCGACGATGCGCACGCTCGAAGGCAGCACGCCAAGCACCGCCTTGCCGATCATCGTCTTGCCGGCGCCGCTCTCGCCGACCAGCGCACGCACCTCGCCGGGCTCGACGGCGAGCGACACCGAGCGCAGCACGCGCAAGCCATTAGGCAGCACCGCGCTAAGGCTGCGTATGTCGAGGCAGGGTTTCGCCAGCGCGTTCATCGCAGCACCGGATCGAAACGTGCCCTGAGGCCCTCGCCAAACTGGCTGAACGACAGCACCGTCAGGATCAGCGTGACCAGCGGGAACACCAGCACCCACCAAGCCTGATGGATCGACAGGCGGCCCTCGGCGATGATGCCGCCCCAGGTTGGGTCGTCGGTCGAGATCGACAGATTGACGAAGGACAGGATCGCCTCGACGATGACGGCAATGCCCATCTCCAGCGACAGCAGCGCGACGATCGACGGCACCACATTGGGCAGCACTTCGCGCAGCATGATGCCGATGCGGCCGTAGCCGGCGATGCGGGCATTCTCGACATAGTCCATGCGCGACTGGCCCATCGTCTCGGCGCGGATCACCCGGCAGAAGCGCGTCCAGTCGATGACGGCAATGGCAATGATAACCGAGCTCAAGCCGGTGCCGAGCACGGCGACCAGAAGGATGGCAAACAGCACCGGCGGAAACGCCATCCAGACATCGACGATACGCGAGATGATGCGGTCGGCCCAGCCGCCGAAATAGCCGGCGATCAGCCCCAGCGTCGAGCCGACCAGGCAGGCGGCAAGGGCTGCCGCGAAGGCGACGATGAAGGCGATGCGGGCACCGAAGATCAGCCGTGACAGGAGATCGCGGCCGAGACTATCGGTGCCGAGCCAGTAGCCGGGCTCGGCTCCATCGAGCCAGAACGGCGGCAGGCGCTCCAGCATCAAATCCTGCGCCAGCGGGTCCTGCGGTGCGACCAGCGGCGCAAAAATTGCGGCCAGCAGCGCAATCAGCAGCCAGCCGCCGGCCAGCCACAGGCGTGCCCGCGAGCCATGTCTCGAAATGCGGGCCTCATCCATGGCGCAGCCTCGGATTGAGCAGGGCGTACATCATGTCGACGGCAAGGTTGATCAGCACAAACAGCAGCGCGAAGACCAGCACGATGCCCTGGATCAGCGGCAGGTCGCGGTTGATGACGGCATCGATCGCCATGTTGCCGAGACCTTCATAGGAAAACAGTCGTTCGACGATGACCGTGCCGCCGATCAGGAAGGTGAACTGCACGCCGACCAGCGTCAGCGTCGGCAGGGCCGCGTTCTTCAGCGCCTCGCGCAGGATGACCTGCGTTTCCGAAAAGCCCTTTACCCGCGCCAGCACGACGTAGTCGAGGTCGAGCACTTCCTTCAGCGACTGTTTCAGCAGCTGCGAGATGATCGCGGCCAGTGGCAGCGCCAGCGCAATCGCCGGCATCAGCATGTGTGCCAGCAGGTCCCTGGTCAGGTCGAAGCGCAGCCGTACGATGCTTTCGAACAGATAGAATTGCGTGGCGAAGGGCAGGTCGAGCTGCGGCGACACCCGGCCAGAAATGTCGAAGATAGGCACCAGCACGCCGAACAGAAGGATCAGCACCAGGCCCCACAGGAAATCGGGAATCGAGAGTGCCGCACCGCTGGCAATGTCGATGCCGGCTTCGACCGCGGTGCCGCGTTCGCGCGCGCCGAGGATCGCCGTCGTGCCGCCGATCGCCAGCGCCATCACAAGCGCGACGATGGCGAGTTCCAGCGTGGCCGGGAGGCGATTGAAGACCAGCCCAAGCACGTCCTGCCGCAGTGAGATCGACGTGCCGAAATCGCCCCTGACGACACCGGCCAGCCAGATGAAGAATTGCTGGACGATGGTCTTGTCCAGCCCGTAAAGCGCGCGCAGCCGAGCGATGTCGGCATCGGTCGCGCCGGGCGGCAGCATCATCGCGATCGGGTCGCCCGGCGCGACACGGATGACGATAAAGACGACGACGGCCACGCCGAACAGCGTGATCGCCATCGTCAGAAGACGGATCAGGAATCTTTGCAGCAGCATGGTCGCCCGTGGCGGAAAATGCGCGCCGTCATTCCGGACGGCGCGCGGCAAGCCGAAGACTGTCTCAGGCCGGGCTCATCAGCGCCGGCAGAAGTGCGCCCGACACATGCTGCACCACATTGACGCCCTTGGCATGCACGATCGGCTGCGCATACTGGATCAGCGGCAGCACATAGGCCTGTTCGGCGATGTATTTGTCGACGGCCTTCCAGCCGGCAATGCGCTTGGCCTCGTCCTTCTCGCCCCATAGTGGATTGATCATGTCGATCAGGTCCTGGCTGTCCCATACCGAATGCGGGCTTGGGCCATACATGGCAAAGCCGGTCGACGTGGTGGGATCGCCGATGGCATTGCCCCAATTGTAGAAGGCCGCCGGCGCCAGCTTGTCGGCGGCGCGCAGCTCGTAGTGCTTGGCGATCTCGTAGACCTCGATCGTTGCCTCGATGCCGACCTTGCGCCACATGCCGACGATCGCCTGGATCATCTCGTAGTCCTTGGGCTTGAAGCCCTTGGTCGTCTGTATCGTGAACTTGACCGGCTTTTCCGGCGAATAGCCGGAGGCGGCCAGCAGTTCCTTGGCCTTGTCCGGATTGTGCTCCACCTTGATCGACGCATCGTAGGCCTCGTATTCCGGCGTCTCCAGCGTATCGATGGGCTGGCCGTAACCGCGCAGCAGCCGGTCGACCAAAAGCTTTTTGTCGACCGCCATCACCGCCGCCTGGCGCACGTTCTTGTCCAGCATCACGTCGATGTCGTTGAAGAAGATCATGCCGATGTCGGAGACGTTCTTGCATGAGCCGGCAAGTCCATCCTTGGCGATCAGGCGGTCATATTCCTCATAGGGGATTTCCAGCGTCACCTGCGAGGAACCGGACTCGATCTCGGCGACGCGGCTCGCCGCATCGGTGACGAACTTGATGGTTACGTTTTCGAAGGCCGGCTTGCCGCCCCAGTAGTTCGGGTTGGCCTTGAGCCGCAGGAAGGCGTTGCGCTCGAATTTGTCGACCATATAGGGCCCGGTGCCGATCGGGGCTTTCTCAAAACCCTCGGCGCCGACCTTTTCGTAATAGGCCTTCGGCATGATGTAGCCGGTCAGGAACGACATCCACTTGAAATACACCGGGTCGAATTGCACGACGTCGCCGGTGATCTTGTTGCCGTCGATCTTGAAGTTGTTGACGTTCTTCCAGACGAACTGGATCGGGTTGCCGGTCTTTTCATCGCCCGCCCGCTGCAGCGACCAGACCACGTCTTCGGCCGTGAATGGCGAGCCGTCATGCCAGGTGACGCCCTCGCGCACCGTCATCATGATCTTGCTGCGATCCTCGTTCCAGCCCCATTCGGTGAGCAGGCCGGGCGCGAAAGAAAGATCCGGCTTCTGCGGGATGAACTGGTCGAACACCGACTGGTAGAGACCCTGGATGGTCGGGTTGACCGCCGAAGGCCCGGTGGTCGGGTCCCAGGACGGCAAATTGACATTGTAGGCGATGGTCAGTTCGCCGGCAGCCTTGGCGATTTGCGGCAGGCCGAGCGCCGTGGCGCCAAGTGCGGCCGCGCCATATCCGAGCAATTCTCGTCTGTTGATTGTCATGGTCGTTCCCCTGTTGCTTTTATGCGCGGTGTCGTTGTCAATCGGTGGGTTCAGGCTCCTTGGGCAACCGCGCCTTGTCCTCCTTCACCCTAGATGAAAAATGGAGCCTACCTCCCGCCAAGTTGTTGCGCGAGCATGTAGCCCGACGCCGCCCCGGTGCCGGCGCCGGGCCATGTTGCCGCCCCGGTCAGGTGCAGATTGCCGACCGGCGTGTTCCAGCCGGCGTAACCGCGCGCCGGCCGGAACAGGAAATTCTGCGCCAGATGATGGCTGCCGCAGATCTGGTCGCCGCCGACAAGGTTCGGGTTCTCGCGTTCGAGGTCGATGGGCGAGAACACGGCGCGGCCGAGGATCTTCCGACGAAGGCCGGGCGCATAGCGCTCGATAATGTCGAGGACGCGCTCGGCGTAGTGCTCCCTAGCCTCGTCCCAGTGAGCCGCCGCGATCGTGCCCGCTGCATCGCCTGCAATCTCGGCTGGCAGCATGCGCACCTGCACCCAAAGTACGTGCTTGCCGTCCGGCGCGCGCGAGGGATCGACGGCCGTCGGCTGGCCGACGACCAGCACCGGTTCATCCGGCAGCATGCCTGCCATCACCTGCTGGTAGGTCAGCGACATGGCGTCGAGCGACGGCGAAAGGTGCACATAGGCGAACTGCCGAAGCTCGGCGCCGGCGCGCCAGTCCGGCAGATCGTCGAGCGCCAGATGGATCATCAACGTCCCCGGCGCGTGGCGGAATTTTTTCACGGCCGTGTCGAAGCCGGTGTCGCCCGATCCGTTAGGCAACAGTTTCCCGGTCAGCGCCTTGGGCGCGACACCGGCGATGACGGCCTTGGTGGCTGTGTGGGTCTCGCCGGAAGCGAGCCGCACGCCGGTCGCTTTGCCGGCCGAAACCGTGATCTCGGCGACATCAGCCCCGGTGACGATCTTGCCGTCGGCGGCCGTGAGCATGCCCGACAGAGCGCGGATAATGGTGTCGGCGCCGCCTCTGCCGAGCACCATGCCGAAGCGCTGGTTGGCCATGGATTCGAGGTAAGGGAACACCGCGCCGCCGGCGATATCGGGGGCGAAGTCGAGATGCATGCCCCAGGTGGCGAGCGTCGCCCTGACATGCGGTGACTGGAAAGTCTCCTCGAGCCAGGCGCGGGGTGACGAAAGCAGCAACCGACCAGTATCGAGCGCGCCCGCAAAACCCTTCTTGCGCCAGAGGTTCCAGGCGGTGCCGGCGAGCGCACGGCCGCTCATCGGCGAGCCCAGCAGCCGGAACAGATGCTCGGCCTCCGCCGGGAATGCCGCAACCAGACGGCGCCATGTCTGTGCGTCCGCGTCGGAAAAAGCGGCCATGCGCGAGACGGTCTTTTCCAGGTCGCTGCTGACGCCGAACCAGCGACCGTCGGGGAAGGCGCTGGCAAAACAGTCGGCCACCGGCACGAATTCCAGCCCGTGGGTTTTCAATTCATTTGCATATTTCTTGTGAAAGGCCGAGCCGGCGAACAGGCTGAGATTCATCGCGCCGAAATCGTGCCGGAAGCCCGGAAGCGTCAATTCGCGCGTCTGGACGGCGCCGCCGATCGTTGCATTACGCTCGAAAACTGCCGTTTTCCAGCCTTTGAGCGCCAGATGCGCGGCGCATGCCAGACTGTTGTGGCCTGCCCCGACAAATATGGCGTCGAACTCGCTCACGCCCCGTCCCATTTGCTTTATGCTTAAAGATAATTGCAGATGCATATGTTTTCGTCTAGTAGGATATTAAGGGCCGCGAGAGCCTTCAGCACCATCGAGAAAGAGGGAACAGAGACCATGGACACACAACAACTTCTAGGCGAAGTCGCCGGCCAGCTGCTTTCAGGCGCCATCCAGGTGGTCGACCTGACGGCGCCGCTCGGGCCCAACACGCCACTGATCAAGCTGCCGCCGGAACTGGCGGTCGACACGCCGAAGATCGAGATCCACGCCATCTCCGCCTATGACAAGAATGGCCCGTGGTGGGCGTGGAACTGGCTCAAGCTCGGCGAGCATTCGGGCACCCATTTCGACGCACCCAACCACTGGATCACCGGCAAGGATTATCCGGACGGCGCCACCGACACCATTCCGGCGCAGAACTTCGTCGGCCCGGTCAACGTCATCGACTGTTCGAAGCAAGCGGCAGCCGATCACGATTTCCTGCTCACCGTCGATCACATCAAGGCATGGGAAGCCGAACATGGCGCTATCAATCCCGGCGAGTGGGTGGTGATGCGCACCGACTGGTATAAGCGCAACGGCTCGGAAGCCGAGTTCCTCAACGCCAATGAGACCGGACCGCACACGCCTGGCCCGACCGCCGAAGCCATCCAGTATCTGATTAGCAAGGACATCAAGGGCTGGGGCAGCGAGACGATCGGCACGGATGCTGGAAAAGCAGGGGGAATGGAGCCGCCGTTTCCGGCGCATAGCCTGATGCACAAGGCTAACCGCTACGGCCTCGCCAGCCTCTGCAACCTCGACCGGCTGCCGCCGAAAGGCGCGATACTGATCGCTGCACCGCTCAAGATCGAGCACGGCACCGGCAGTCCGATCCGCGCGTTGGCGTTGGTGCCAAGGCAATAGGGTAGCTGCGGTCTTCGGGAGAAGATCATGTGCGGAAATGGCACTGTGGTGACGGAGTGGGAGCGGCAGCCTTGCAAAGCTGCGGCTCTACGGCGCCGTAGAGCGCCAATCTCTGCAATTGAACTCCTGCCGGCTAGGAGCACGCATCGATGAGCGCTCCCGATCACATCGTCGTCGGCAGCGGCATCAACGCGCTGGTCTGCTCGGCGATGCTTGGCGGCAAGGGGGCGAAGGTGCTGGTGCTCGAGCGCAACGACCGCATCGGCGGCTGCATGCGAACCGAAGAAATCACCGCGCCCGGCTTCATCCACGACGTGATGGCGACGACCTTTGTCCTGTTCATCACCTCGCCGGCGTATGCGGCGCTGGGCAAGGATCTGGCGCGGCACGGCCTGGAGTTTTGCAACACCTCCACGCCGACCGGTGTGCTGCGCCCGGACGGCAGCCATGCCGTCCTGCGCACCGATCGTATCGCCAATGTAGCGGCGATCAATGCGCTTGCCGCGGGCGACGGCGACCGGCACGCAAACGATGTCGGCGAGATCGAGCGCAACGCCGGTCTGCTGTTCGGACTGCTCGGTGGCAGCCTGTGGTCCTACCCGACGGCCAGGCTGCTGGCGGGTGAAGCCTGGCGGCGCGGCCCGCGTGGCCTTGCCGCCTTTCTCGGCAGCGCGCTGGTGCCGGCGCGCGGTTGGCTGGAAAGCACCTACCAGTCGGAAACCATGCGCGCGCTGTGGGCGCCCTGGGTGCTGCATGCCGGCCTCGGGCCTGAGGACGTGTTCTCCGGCCAGATCGCCAAGGTCATCGCCTTCGCGCTTGAGGCGGCCGGCGCGCCGATCGTCAAGGGCGGTGCCAGGAATCTGCTGGCCGCCTTCGAAGCCCTGATCAGGGAACGTGGCGGCGAAATCCGCACCGGCGCCGACGTCGCGGCTATTGTCCAAAGCGGAGGCCGCGCCGCCGGCGTGCGGCTGGCTTCGGGCGAAACGATCAACGTGAACAAGAGCGTCATCTGCTCGGTCACGCCGACCCAGCTCTACGAGCGGCTGCTCGGCGACGCGGCGCCGAAAGCAGACGTCGAGGCAGCGCAAAAATACCGCTACGGCAAGGGCAATTTCCAAATCCACTATGCCTTGGACAAGCCGCCGGCATGGCGCGGGGAGGGCCTGGACAAGGTCGCGCTGCTGCATCTGACGCCGGGCCTCGACGGCGTCTCGAAGGCCTGCAACGAAGCCGTGCGCGGCATGCTGCCGGAGGTGCCGACCATGTGCGTCGGCCAGCCGCACGCGCTCGACCCATCGCGCTGCCCGGACGGCAAGGCGGTCCTGTGGCTGCAACTGCCCGAGGCGCCACGGCATATCAAGGGCGATGCCGCCGGCAAACTGCAAACACCGGCAGACGGTCGCTGGACCGAGGCGCTGCGCGAAGCCTATGCCGACCGCGCCGAAGCGATCCTCGCCAGCCATATCGATGGGTTCAAGGACAGCGTCATCGCACGCCGCGCCTGTTCGCCGGCCGATCTGGAAGCGATGAACATCAATCTGGTCGGCGGCGACCCCTATGGCGGTTCCCCGGCTATCGACCAGTCGTTTCTGTGGCGGCCGTTCAAGACGAGCCGCAATCACGCCACCGGGGTCAGGGGTCTCTACCACATCGGTGCCTCGACCCATCCGGGTGCTGGCTTGGGCGGCGGCTCCGGCTTTCTCCTGGCGGGGAGGCTGTGATGGAACAGAAGGTTGAAAAGCGCCAGCGCATCTCGACTTTGGGCCAGATCGGCCTGCAGCAATTCGCGCCCTATCTGATGAACCGCATCATGGGCCGCTACAACGCCACTTTGCGTGACAATTTCCGCAAGCAGGGCCTGACCATTCCGCAGGTGCGCACGCTGGCCGTGTTGTCGGTCACCGATGGCGTCACCGTCAACGATCTCTCGGTCTATACCGTCATCGAGCAGTCGACCTTGAGCCGGACGCTCGACACGCTGGAGGGGCAAGGGTTTGTGCGGCGCGAGCAGGGGGTCACCGACAGCCGTATCCGCCATGTGTTCCTGACCGACGATGGCCGCGCCGAGTTCGCGCGCGCCTGGCCGGCCATGCACGACGCTTTCGAGGCAATGTTCGACGATGTCGACGATGCCGAATACGCGGCGCTGATCGCGACATTGCAGAAGATGCTGAAGAACATTCGCAAGCACGACATCTGATCTTACGCGCCGCCATCGGGGCGGTAACGGAAGGAGCCCAAAATGGCCGAACGGTCTTTTGCCAAGGAAGTCGAAAAGCTCAGGCTCGGCGCCGGCGAGGAGTTTTCCGGCGAAGGCATTCTCGCCATCACCAAGGCGCTGCTGCAATGCGGCGTCGGCTATGTCGGCGGCTATCAGGGCGCGCCGATCAGCCATTTGATGGACGTGCTGGCCGACGCGCAGGATATCCTGGGCGAGCTCGGCGTGCATTTCGAGGCGAGCGCCTCCGAAGCGACCGCCACGGCCATGCTGGCGGCATCGGTGCACTATCCGATCCGTGGCGCGGCCACCTTCAAGTCTACGGTCGGCACCAATGTCGCCTCCGACGCGCTCGCCAATCTCGCTTCCGGCGGCGTCACCGGCGGTGCGCTGATCATCGTCGGCGAGGATTACGGCGAAGGCTCCTCGATCATGCAGGAGCGCAGCCACGCCTTTGCCATGAAAAGCCAGGTCTGGCTGCTCGACCCGCGACCGAACCTGCCGTCGATCGTCAAGGCGGTGGAGGACGGCTTCGAGCTGTCCGAGGTTTCCAACACGCCGGTCATGCTGCAGGTCCGTATTCGCTGCTGCCATGTCCACGGCCACTTCATCGCCAAGGACAACAAGCGCCCGGCAATGACTGTGGCCGATGCGCTCGAGGCGCCGCGCCGCGACACCGGCCGCATCGTGCTGCCGCCCGCGTCCTTCCTGCACGAGAAGGAAAAGGTGCAGAAACGCTGGCCGGCGGCGGTGGATTTCATCCGCACCAACAAGATCAACGAGTTTTTCGGCCCGGAGCACGGCTCGGTCGGCATCGTCATGCAGGGCGGCATGTACAATTCGGTCATCCGGGCGCTGCAGCGGCTTGGCCTCGCCGACACTTATGGCGACACCGACGTGCCGCTCTATGTGCTCAACGCCGTCTATCCCTTAGTCGACGACGAGTTCCTGTCTTTCTGCGAAGGCAAGGACGCCGTCCTCGTCGTCGAGGAAGGCCAGCCCAACTACATCGAACAGGCCTTTGCCGCGATGCTGCACAAGGCCGGCCGCGGCACCAGGCTCGTCGGCAAGGAACATCTGCCTATGGCCGGCGAATATACCGGCCAGGTGATGCTCGACGGCATCGGATCGTTCCTGCGCGCCACCATCCCGCATCTGCTGCCAAGCGAGGTCCGCGCGCCGAACAAGATCGGCGACGGGCTCGACACCGCCGACCTGATCAACGTCGTCCCGGGCCGGCCGCCCGGCTTCTGCGTCGGCTGCCCGGAGCGGCCGATCTTCGCCGCCACCAAGCTGGTCGAGCAGGAGCTGGGCAAGCACCACATCGCCTCCGACATTGGCTGCCATCTGTTCTCGATCATGCCGCCTTTCGAGCTCGGCGCCACTACCATGGGCTACGGGCTGGGGCCGGCCTCGGCTTCGGCGTTCAATTCGCCCGATGCCAAGCGCCGCTCGATCTCCTTCGTCGGCGACGGCGGCTTCTGGCACAACGGTCTGACCTCGTCGATCGGCAACGCGGTGTTCAACAAGAACGACGGCGTCATCGTCATCGTCGACAATTTCTATTCGGCCGCCACCGGCGGCCAGGACATCCTGTCGTCCCGCGCCGGCAACAAGACCAAGTCGACCAAGCACCCGATCACCGAGGCGGTGAAGGGCATGGGCGTCAAATGGCTGCGCCACATCGACCGCACCTACGACGTAACCAAGATGCAAGACACGCTGCGCGAGGCGCTGACGACGGACGAAAAGGGCCCGAAAGTCATTGTCGCCTCGTCCGAATGCATGCTCAACCGGCAGCGCCGCGAAAAGCCGCTGGTCGACAAGGCGATCAAGGGCGGGGCGCGCATAGTCAAGCCGAAATTCGGCGTCGACGAAGATATCTGCACCGGCGACCATGCCTGCATGCGGCTTTCCGGCTGCCCGTCGCTGTCGGTGAAGTCGCTGGACGACCCCCTGCGCGACGATCCGGTGGCGCATATCGACCAAAGCTGCGTCGGTTGCGGCAATTGCGGCGAGGTCGCCGATGCGGCGGTGCTCTGCCCATCCTTCTACCGCGCCGATGTCGTGCACAATCCGAGCCGCTGGGACCGTTTCCTTGAAGCCGCTCGCCGCGCCATGATCGGTCTCTTGCAGCGGCGCCGTGAAAGCCGGCGCCTGATATTCGCCGATGCTTGACGCCGTGCCCTCATCGCGCTCGAAAGCCGGCGCCCCCGAAGACGAGCGCGTCATCAAGCTTGCCGTGCTGGCGGTCGGTGGCCAGGGCGGTGGCGTGCTGGCCGACTGGATCACCGACGTCGCCGAGCGCAACGGCTACGTCGCGCAATCGACCTCGGTCGCCGGCGTCGCCCAGCGCACCGGCGCCACCATCTATTATGTCGAAATGTGCCCCGACACCGGCCGCCTGCCGGTCTTCGCGCTGTCGCCGTCGCAGGGCGACGTCGACATCCTGATTGCCGCCGAACTGATGGAGGCCGGCCGCGCCATCATCCGCGGCTTCGTCACGCCCGAGCGCACGACGCTGATCGCCTCGTCGCACCGCATCGCCGCGGTCTCGGAGAAGATCGAGCCCGGCGACGGCCGCGCCTCGTCCTCCAAGGTGCATGCCACGGCGGAAGCCGCGGCCAAGCGCTTCATCGCCTTCGATATGGAGAAGATCGCCGCCGACAATGGCTCGATGATCTCGGCCAGCCTGCTCGGCGCGCTGGCCGGCTCCGACGCCTTGCCGTTTACACGCGAGAGCTACGAGCAGGCGATCGGCGCCGGCGGCCGTGGTGTCAAGGCCAGCCTCGCCGCCTTCGGCGCCGCCTACGATCGGGCGCGCGGCATCGCGAGTGCGCCTTCGGGCGACAAGACTGCAGGGCCGGCAGCCGCTGAAACCGGCTCGGGCGCAACGGCAAAGGTGAGCGGCCCGCAAAGTCTCTTGCGAGGCTGGCAGCAACTGGCCGCCCGGGTCGATGCTTTGCCGGCTCCTGTCGCCGACATGGCGCTTCGCGGCCTGAAAAAAGTGGTCGACTATCAGGACGTTGCTTATGGCGGCGAGTATCTCGATAGGCTCGACCGGGTCGTCGCTCTGGACGATGCCGAACACGCCTACGCGCTGTCGATCGCCGCCGCCAAGCATCTGGCCAACGCCATGTGCTACGACGACATGATCCGCGTCGCCGACCTGAAGACGCGCTCTAGCCGCGACCGACGCGTACGCCGTGAGGTTGGCGTCAAGGACGGCTCGGTCCTGCAGGTGACCGAATATTTCCATCCGCGCATCGAGGAATTCTGCGGCACGCTGCCGGCCGGGCTCGGCAGCTACATCGAGGCGCGGCCGAAGCTCGCCGCCTTCCTCGACCGCCGCATCAACCGCGGCCGCCATATCCGCACCGACAGTTTCGCCGGCTTTGCCGCTTTGTGGTTCATCGGCGGCCTGCGCCGCTGGCGCCGCCGCCTGCTGCGCCACAAGGTCGAGACCGCGCATCTCGAGCGCTGGTATGCGCTGGCGCTGGGCCAAGTCGGCGAGGACTACGCGCTTGGCACGGAGATCCTCAACTGCCGCCGGCTGATCAAGGGCTACAGCGACACCCACGCCCGCGCGCAGTCGAAATTCGACCGGGTGCTGTCGGCACTCGACCTGGTCAAGGGCCGCCCGGACGCCGCCGACTGGATCCGGCGCCTGCGCGAAGCCGCGCTGAAGGACGAGAAGGGCGACATGCTCGACGGCGCGCTGAAGACCGTGGCGTCGCTGGGTGATAGCGACGTTCCATCGAGTTGATCTGTGAAATGGTCCCGTTTAATTCATCGAGAATTTTGGTGCCGCTTAGGTGACTCGAACACCTGACCCCATCATTACGAATGATGTGCTCTACCAACTGAGCTAAAGCGGCCCGGGAAGCCGAGCTTCCAGGATGGGCTGCGTGATAGACGCAACCGGCCGCGAATTCAAGATGGCAGTCGCGATTTCAGGACGAGGCAATTCGTGCCGCCTCCGGCCGGGCGCAAGGGCAGCCGCCGCGCCGATCTACCATTGGCCGCGCGATGCCGCATCGGCACGCCGCGCGACCGCCACGTTGGCCGTGACCGGAAAATCAGCGAAAAATGTTGATGCCTTTACCGAAAACCGCCGAAATAAGCTTTGTACCCCTCGGCAAGGCAGAATGCGGCCGCTCGCTTGTTGATTGATTGGTCGCCTGCGGCTAACGATCATGACAAAGTGAGTGAAATTGCAGAGGGAATTCGCTTGGACGCGATCGAAAAAGCGATCCGCAATGCCTTCGAGAAAGGCAATGCCGACGACCGGGCGTTTCGCGAGCGGGTCTATCGATCGGCTTTCGCGGCGCTCGACCGTGCCCTGCAGGCCAATCCAAACGTCACCGTGGAGGTCGCCATCAAGCGCCGCAAGGCGGTCCAGGCGAAGATCACCGAAATCGAATCGGAATTCCTGCCGGCGGTTGCCGACGTTGCCGCGCCGACCGACAGTTTAGAGGCAGCACCGGAGGTGGAGCCTCCGGCCGAAGCCGAAGCCGAGCCCGCGCCGTCGCCCGATGTCGTCGTTGACGGTCCGGCGCAGCCGCCCGAATCCGATGCGCCCCGGTCGCGCGTCCTGCCGGTCGTTCCCGACATCATGCCCGATGCGCCTGTTCCCGAGGCGCCGGTTATCGACATGGGGGCCTCGGTTCCGACCGAAGCCGACGTCGAAACCGACGACGCGGAAGTGACGCCCGACCGCGACGACCGGCGGGCGAGGCGGCGCCGCCTGCCCTTGACCGCGATCTTCTTCGGTGTGACGCTGCTCGCAGCCGCCGGCATCGGCCTTTATTTCGCCAACCAGACCGGCGTCTTCAAATCGGCGACCGAGCTCGACACAGCGCCACCGGAAGCGCCGCCAACGGTCGATGGCGAAGATTTCACGCCGGACGACACCGCTTCGCCGCCAAAGCAGGGCGAGGAGGACCAGGCGCGCGACTGGATCAACGTTTTTTCGCCGGGTGACCCGACGCAGGTCAATGCACCGTCGGACGCCAAGGCCGACGTCATCCAGGACGAAAGCGGTTCCTTCCTGCGCATCCGCTCGGGGGCATCCGGCTCGGCCATCAGCTTCGACGTCGGACAAGGCGTGTTGGAAAAACTAGCCGGCAAGCATGCCACATTCGACATCATCGCGCGCTCCGAGGAGGGGCAGGAGACGCAGATTTCCGTCGATTGCAATTTCGGCGAACTCGGCGACTGCGGCCGCAAGCGCTATGCGGTCGGTCGCGAGCGCAATGAATATCTGTTCGACGTGCGCTTTCCCGACAAGCGTCCGGGTGCTGCCGGCACCATCGCCATCAATTCCGACTTCGACAAGCAGGGCAAGTCGGTCGACATCTACGAGATCCGCGTTTCAGTCGTTCCCTAAAGCACGTCGCGTTCGGACCGGCCTCATGCGACGCACTTTAGGTTCTTGTTTTGGTGCATGTCGTTACCGCAAAACCGCTGCACACTTTTTGCGCCACATGCACTAACTATCGAGCAGCGCCTGCAGCGTCTCGATGCGGTCGGCTTCGGCCGCCGGCTTGTCCCAGCGCAGCCGCGAAATGCGCGGAAAGCGCATGGCAACGCCGGATTTGTGCCGCGTCGAGCGGTTGAGCCCTTCGAAGGCTACCTCAAGCACCAGCCCGTTCCTGCGGTCGGCACGCACCGAGCGGACCGGGCCAAAGCGCTCGATCGTATTGTCGCGGACATATTTGTCGATCTGCCTCAGTTCCTCGTCGGTGAAGCCGAAATAGGCTTTTCCCACCGGCACCAGCTCCTCCGATCCTTCCGGCCCGGACCAGACGCCGAATGTGTAGTCGGAATAGAAGCTCGAACGCTTGCCGTGGCCGCGCTGGGCATACATCAGCACCGCGTCGACCGTGTGCGGATCGCGCTTCCATTTGAACCACGGGCCCTTCGGCCGCCCGGCCACATAGGGCGAATCCCAGCGCTTCAGCATGACGCCTTCGATGACCGGATGCAGCGGCTTGCGGCGCAATTCCTCCAGCGTCTGCCAGTTGGTGAATTCGACCAGCGGCGACAGATCGAAGCGGCCCGGATCGAGTGTCCTGACGAAGGCCTCGAGCCGGCCGCGCCGTTCGCGGAAGGGAAGTCCGCGCACATCCTCGTCACCAATCTGCAGCGCATCGTAGCAGCGCATGAAGGCGGGGTATTGCTGCTGGATCTTGGGTGACACGCTCTTGCGGTTCAGCCGCTGCTGCAGGTCCGAGAAGGTGCCCGTCGCCTGCCTGGGGTCACCGACCAGAAGCTCGCCGTCGAGGGCGCCGGAAAAATCCATCGCCTCGGCAAGATCCGGAAAGGCGCCGGAGACATCGTCACCGGTGCGCGAATAGAGCCGGCGAATGCCGCCTTGGCAAACCGCCTGGACGCGGATGCCGTCCCATTTCCATTCGGCCGCGTAGTCGGCCGGGTCGAGCTTTTCGAGGTCGCCGTCGCCGACGGCATTCGACAGCATCACCGGCCTGAACAGCGCCAGCGCCGTCTTCCTGGGTTTTTCGGCCTTGCCTTCGAGCCAGGCGAACAGCGCGAGATAGGGCGGCGTCAGCCCGTGCCAGAGTTCCTCGATCTCGGCGACATCGACCTTGCCGAAATCGGCCAGCGCCTGCTTGGCGAGCCGCGCCGAGACACCGATGCGCAGGCCACCGGTGACCAGCTTTATGATGGCAAAGCGCGCCGAAGTGCTGGCGCTGTCGAGCAGCCGGGCCAGCACCTGCGGCCCGTCGGAACGGCTCGCCGCCTGCAGCTTCGCCACCACCTCGGCCAGCGTCGGCTCGTGGTTCGCAATGTCGACCGGCGCCTGCGGCCAGACCAGCGACACGGTCTCGGCCAGGTCGCCGACATAGTCGTAGGAATAGCCGAACAGCACCGGATCCATGCGCTCGATCACCAGTGTGCGCAGCATCGCCGGCTTGACCGCGGCGATGGACAGATCGCCGGTGATGGCAGCCAGCGCCAGCCCGCGGTCCGGATCCTCGACGCTGCGGAAATAATCGGTCAAGAGCGTCAGCTTGCCGTTGCGCGACGGCGTCAGCACCAGCCGGTCGAGAAGCTCGGCGAAGCGGTTCATGGGAGGGGCGACGCCAATGGGAAAGGCTTGCGTTCTGTCGCGCCCCCCTCTGTCCTGCCGGACATCTCCCCCTCAAGGGGGGAGATTTGCTGTCGCGACTGCTTTCGCCAATTTCCAACGTTGCAGGATGAGCGGCAAAACCAAAGCTGCCGATCTCCCCCCTTGAGGGGGAGATGGCCGGCAGGCCAGAGGGGGGCGCCGTAGAGCGCCGTACCGGCGATTGCTGGATCCAAAAACACCATCAATCGCCCTCGTCCTCATAGCCAACGAGATGCAGCGGCCGAGCCGCAATGCCTTCGAGTTCGCACCAGCGCACCAGAGCCTCCTCGCGGCCATGCGTTACCCAGATTTCTTCGGCGCCGGTCTCCTTGATCGTGGCGGTCAACTCGTCCCAGTCGGAGTGGTCGGAAATGATCAGCGGCAGCTCGACGCCGCCCTGCTTGGCGCGCTGGCGGATGCGCATCCACCCTGAGGCGAAGCAAGACATCGGATCGGGAAAACGCCGCGCCCAGCGATCGGCGAAGGCGGATGGCGGGCCGACGACGATGGCGCCGGCAAAGTCGCTTTTTTGGCCGGTCTCGACGGTCGCCGGTTCCAATGTGCCGAGATCGATATTCTGGCTCTGGTAATACTCGCTGAGCTTGGCCAGCGCGCCGTGGATGTAGATCGGCTTTTCGTAGCCGGCATCGCGCAGCAGGCGCATGACAGCTGCGCCTTGCCCAGCGCATAAGCGCCGACCAGATGCGTGCGCTCGGGAAACTGTTCGGTCGATTTCAGCAGCCGGGCGATCTCTTCGGAATCGGGCGGATGCCGAAACACCGGCAGGCCGAACGTCGCCTCGGTGATGAAGACGTCACACTTGAGCGGCTCGAACGGCTCGCAGGTCGTGTCCTTCTGGCGCTTATAGTCGCCGGACGCGACGATGCATGTGCCCTGATGCGCGACCTTGATCTGCGCCGAGCCCAGCACATGGCCGGCCGGGTGAAAGCTGACGGCCACACCGCCAAGCGCAATCGTCTCGCCGAGCACGGCGGCTTGCGTCGTTCCGGCAAAACCTTCGCCGTAACGCAGCCCCATGATATCGAGCGTCTGCTGCGTCGCCATTACCGAGCGGTGGCCGGAGCGGGCATGGTCGGAATGGCCATGTGTGATCAGCGCCCGGTTGACCGGCCGCACCGGGTCGATGAAGAAATCGCCGGGCGGGCAATACAGCCCTTCCGGCCGGGGATGAAGCAGGTCGCTGGCGCGCATGGCCCCAAGATAGGCGCTAATTCCGGCGCGGGAAGCCTGTTGTAAGTCACTGCTGACTCCAGCATAGAGCGCAAGCCGGCTGCAAACACCCGGCGGAACCCGATCGCATGAAACCGCTCCAGACCTCGTCCGGCGATTTGACCGCCGACCGCCGCGCCGACTATGCCGAAATGCTCTATGCATCCGGCGATCATGCGGCAGCGGCGGAATTGCTGCTCGGCGCGCTCGAACTGGCGCCGCAATGGCCAGCCGGCTGGTTCCGCCTCGGCGAGATGCAGGAAGCGGCAGGCGCGCCCGATCGTGCCGCGCAGGCCTGGACGACGGCACTGCGGCTCGACCCGGCGGACAGGCTCGGCGCGGTGCTCAAGCTGCAATTGATCGGCAGGGCAGCGGCGGCCCCGGCGCCGCCCAGCGCCTTTGTCGAGACGCTTTACGACCACTATGCCGGGAGCTTCGAGGGTGAGCTGGTCGACAGGCTCGGGTATCGTCTGCCCGAATGCCTCGACCGCGCCATCCAGGCAGCACGGCCGGGCCGGTTTTCGCTGGCGCTCGATCTCGGCTGCGGCACCGGCCTCATGGGCCAGAGGCTGCGGCCGATCGCCGATCGGCTGGAGGGCTACGACATCTCGACCGGCATGCTGAGGCAGGCGCGCGCCAAAGGCGTCTACGATCTGCTCGTCAAGACGGACCTGCAGGATTTTTGCTATTCTGGCCCGAAAGCCGATCTGGTGACGGCGGCCGATGTGTTCATCTATGTCGGCGCACTCGAAAAGGTGGTGAACAAGATTGCCGGAATGCTTGCCGGCGGCGGTCTGTTTGCGTTCTCCGTCGAGACGCTCCTTGGCGGCCACTCGTCTGGCAGCGGCGATTTCGCCTTGCTGCCGTCCCGCCGCTACGCGCATTCCCAAAGCTATGTAGAGCGGGTTCTGGACGCCAACGGCTTTTCGGTCCTGTCGCTGCAGGCAACAATCATCCGGCAGGATCGCCGCCAACCGGTCGAAGGGCTGGCCGTAGTGGCAAGCTTGCTTTCCGGCAGCGTAAAATCTGGCTAAGACTCCTGCCGCTGCGCATGAGAAGCCGCAGCTGCGAACGACAAGGAGCACGTTCATGCGCTGGAACATGATGGTCTTGGCGTCTTGCCTGGCGATGGCCGGCTGCGTCGGCAATTCGATGTCCGAACGGCAGGACGAAAACGTCCAGTCCTCGCTGCTATATGACAATGTGCCTTGCGATCAATTGCTGGCGCAACGAAACGGCCTGGCGCAGCAATATCATTTGCCGGTGGACGCCAAGCCGTCCTTCTCCAACCCGGCGACGGGCTTTGGCCCGTTCACGCCGGACATGCGCTCGAAAGCCAAACGCGACGCCGACCAGGCAAGCGGCAAGATCGACGCCATGAACCGGTCGATCAGCCGGCGCGAATGCGGCAAGCCGGCCAAGCAGAACAAGCTCGGCCTGACCTGACCGGATCCTAATCCGCTACCTTCCATTGCTCGCGCGAGGCGCTGGCGGGATAGACGCCGAGAATGCGCATTTCGCGCGAGAAGAAGGCGAGCTCGTCGAGTGCCAGCTTCACCAGCGGATCGTCGGGATGGCCCTCTATGTCGGCGTAGAACAGCGTCGCTGTAAACGCGCCGAGCTGGTAGCTTTCCAGCTTGGTCATGTTGATGCCGTTGGTGGCAAACCCGCCCATCGCCTTGTAGAGCGCTGCCGGCACGTTGCGGACGCGGAAGATGAAGGTCGTCATCATCCTGGCGTCGGCCGAGGGACGTTCGGCCCATTGCTTGTTCTTGGTCAGCACGACGAAGCGGGTGACGTTGCTGTCGGTGTCCTCGACATTCTCCTCAATGATGTCGAGCCCGTAGAGGGTCGAGGCCAGCGCCGGCGCCAGCGCGGCCATGGTGCGGTCCTTCATCGCGGCGACCATCTTGGCGGCGCCCGCGGTGTCGCCGGCAACCGTCGCCTTCCAGCCGTTCTTGCGGATGTATTTGCGGCATTGGCCGAGCGCGTGGATGTGGCTGTGCACGGTCCTGATCTCGTCGCGCCTGACGCCGGGCAGCACCATCAGCTGGAAATGGATCGGCAGAAAGTATTCGCCGATGATGTGCAGCTTCGATTCCGGCAAGAGGTGATGGATGTCGGCGACGCGGCCGGCAATGGTGTTCTCGATCGGGATCATCGCCAGATCGGCCTTGCCGGTCTCGACCGCGTTGAAGGCGTCCTCGAAGGTCGGGCACGGCAACGGCTCCATCGACGGGAACATGTTGCGGCAGGCGGTGTCGGAATTGGCACCCGGCTCGCCCTGGAAGGATATTTTGTTGGTCTTTTCAGGCATGCGCAGTGTCTCGGGATTGGGGGAGGAATTTCTTAGTTGGAAAGGAGCGCCCTGGCGCGTTCTAGATCGTCCGGCGTGTCGACGCCAAGCGGCACCGACTGCACGATCTCCGCATCGATGCGCATGCCGGCCTCCAGCGCCCGCAACTGCTCCAGCCGCTCGCGGCGCTCCAGCGGCGACGGCCTCAGCGCAACGAAGCGTTCGAGCGCGGCGCGGCGATAGGCATAGAGGCCGATATGATGGTAGAGCGGGCCTTCGCCCCAAGGGGCGGTGGCGCGGGTGAAATAGAGCGCCCTGAGCCGCGTCGTCGAGAGTGGCGAGCCGACCAGCTTGACGACGTTCGGATTGGTCTTTTCCTCGTCGCGTACGATCTCGACGCAGAGCGTGGCGATATCCACCGCTGCGTTCTCGAAAGGCTTCAGCGCGGCGCCGATAACAAGGGGGTCGATGGTCGGCAGATCGCCCTGCACATTGACGATGGTCTCGACGCTGTTGCCGGGATCGAGAATGGTCAGCGCTTCGAAGATGCGGTCGGAACCGGTTTCGTGGTCCGCCCGCGTCATCACCGCCTCGAAACCATGCGCGCGCACCGCCTCCGCAACGCCTTGCGTATCGGTGGCGACGACGACCCGGCCGAGCCCCGCCTCGGCAGCACGGCGGGCGACGTGGACGATCATCGGAGTGCCGGCAATGTCGGCCAGCGGCTTGCCCGGCAGGCGCGTCGAGGCCATGCGGGCCGGGATCAGGATGAGGGTGGACATGAGGCGGGCAGGGGCTCGAAAAAGAGGAGGACAAAAGTGGCAAAAGGTCTCACTGGCAGCGCCCTTATAGGTGTTGCAACGCCGGAGCAAAAGACCTAGTTTCCGCGCGATTTGACCGCCTCGCAGGGTGGTTCACGATACCGACGGACGGAGTGGACGGATCGGTCCGCCGGAAAAGGGAGCCTGGGGCGTATGGATTCCAACGAAGTCAACAAGCTGCTCGCCGGTCTCCTCGGAACCGTGTTCATCGTCTTTTCCATTGGCATCGTGTCCGACGCGCTGTTTGCCTCGCCGGCGCCGGAAAAGCCCGGCTTCGCCATCGAGGCGACCGAGCCCGCCGAAGGCGGCCCGGCCGCTCCCGCCGCGGCCGTGAAGCCGATTGCCGAGCTGCTGACCACTGCCAACGCCGAAGCGGGCGCCGCCATCTTCAAGAAATGCCAGGCTTGCCACTCCGGCGAAAAGGGTGGCCCCAACAAGGTCGGCCCCGATCTCTGGGACATCATCGACCGTCCGGTCGCCGAGCATGAGGGCTTTGCCTATTCGGCCGGCATGAAGGAGTTCTCCAAGGGCGGCAGCGAGAAGTGGACCTACGACAATCTAAACCACTTCATCACCTCGCCGAAGAAGTTCGTAAAGGGCACCGCGATGGGCTTCGCCGGTCTGCCGAAGGATGAGGACCGCGCCAACGTCATCGCCTATCTGCGCACGCTGTCGGACAATCCGAAGCCGCTGCCGGCGCCCGGCGCCTCGGCCGAAAATGAGGCCGCCAAGCCGCCCGAAGGTGCGGCCCCTGCCAAGCCGGCAGAAGGCGCGGCGCCAGCCGCTCCGGCGCCGGCTGCGCCCGCAAAATAACAAAACTGTAATGGCATAATCCTTGAAAAAGCCGGGTTCAGCCCGGCTTTTTCGTTAGGAAAAATGCATATGCGACGACAAAGCCGCTCGGTTGCGGTTTTCAGCGCCGCCAAATGATCTAGATTGGGCCCAGACGCTATGGTGACGGCGCTATATCGCGAAGAGGAGAACGCATGACGGTTGGCCGAGCGCGGACGCTTCTGAAATCAGTGCTGATGCTGGCCGCTTTTGCCGGCGGATTGCAGGCGGCCTTCGCGGACGAATGGCGTACGACCTCCTCGCTGATCGGCGAATCCAAATACGGCGACAACTTCCAGCACTACGACTACGTCAATCCGGATGCGCCGAAGGGCGGCACAGTGAACTCAGTGGTGCTCGGCACGTTCGACAGCTTCAACCCCTATATCGTGCAGGGTTCGCCGGCCGCCGGCTTCGCGCAGTTCGGCGGCGGCCTGCTCTACGACACGTTGATGGAGCAGGCGACCGACGAGGGCAGCACCAGCCATCCGCTGATCGCCGACGCCTACAAATATCCGGCCGACTATTCCTCGGCGACCTACCGGCTCGATCCGCGGGCGAAATGGCATGACGGCCAGCCGATCACCACCGAGGACGTGATCTGGTCGTTCCAGGTGCTGAAGGCCAACAGCCCGATGTACAGCCGCTATTTCGAAAACGTCACCGACTCCGTCGCGGTGTCCGACCGCGAGGTCGAATTCCACTTCAGCCAGAAGGGCAACCGGGAGCTACCGAAGATCATCGGCGATCTCGTTGTGCTGCCCAAGCACTGGTGGGAAGGCACCGACGCCAACGGCAAGAAGCGCGACGTCACAAAGCCGACGCAGGAGCCGCCGCTCGGCTCCGCCGCCTACAAGATCGCCAGCTTCAAGCCTGGCTCCGAAATCATCTGGCAGCGCGTGCCCGATTACTGGGCGGCCAAGCTGCCCGTAAAAATCGGCCGCGAGAATTTCGACAGGCAGCGTTTCACCTATTTTCTCGACGACAATGCCGCCTGGCAGGCCTTTACCAAGGGCGGGCTGGACGACATCAAGCCGGAGAACAGTTCGAGGCGCTGGAACACGGCCTATAATTTCCCGGCAGTTCAGGCCGGCGACGTCATCAAGAAGGAATTCAAGACCGCGTCGCCCGAACCGATGCAGGCCTTCATGCTCAACACCAGGCGCCCGCTGTTCCAGGATCGCCTGGTGCGCGCCGCGTTGATGTATCCGTTCGATTTCGAGACGATGAACCGGACCCTGTTCTTCGGTTCCAACACCCGCACCAGCAGCTATTTCCAGGGCACCGAACTGGCGTCGAGTGGCCTGCCGCAGGGCAAGGAACTCGAAATCCTCGAGCAGTACCGTGACAAGCTGCCGCCTGAAGTCTTTACCCAGGAATTCAAGCTGCCGGTCTACGACAACCCGCAGGCTGAGCGCAAATACCTGAAGACCGCGGTCGATCTGTTCGCCAAGGCAGGCTGGATCATCAAGGGCGGCAAGATGGTCAACGCCAAGACCGGCGAACCGTTCAAATTCGAGATCCTCGGTTGGAACGACACCGACCAGGTCATCGCCAGCCCGTATATCGCCAATCTGCGCAAAATCGGCGTCGACGCAACGCTGCGCCTGATCGACCAAACCCAGTATATCAACCGAGTCACCCACTTCGACTTTGACGTGGTCACTTCGATACTCGGGCAGTCGGACTCTCCCGGCAATGAACAGCGCGATTTCTGGAGTTCCAAGGCCGCCGATTCGCCGGGATCGCGCAATTACGCCGGCATCAAGAATCCGGTCGTCGATGCGCTGGTCGACCGCATCATCTTTGCCACCGACCGCGACGATCTGGTTGCCGCCACCCATGCGCTCGACCGGGTGCTGCTGTGGAACTACTATGTCGTGCCGCAATATTACCGCGCCGTGGTTTGGCTGGCCTACTGGAACAAGTTCGGTATGCCGGAGAAACAGCCCGCCTATAGCGGCGTCGACCAGAATTCCTGGTGGATCGACCCGGACAAGGAAAAAGCGCTGGCCGCCAAATACAAGAGTGGCAATTGATGGCGGCGCTGCCCCGTCGCGATTTCCTGGCCCTTGGCGGTGCGGCCGCCGCTGCAGCGCTGCTGCCCGGCCGGGCTTTCGCCGCCATCCCGACCGGCGTGAAACTGCACGGGCTGTCTGCCTTCGGCGATCTCAAATATCCTCCGGATTTCACGCATTTCGACTATGTCAATCCAGACGCTCCCAAGGGCGGCCGGATGAATTTCGGCCCGCCGAACTCCACCCTCAATCAGAGCTTTCTGACTTTCAACACGTTGAACTCGCTGGTGTTGAAGGGGGATTCGCCGCCGCGCACCGAGCTCTGTTTCGATTCGCTGATGGCAAGGGCGCTCGATGAGCCGGATGCGGTCTACGGCGTGCTTGCCGAATTCGTTACCTTGTCGCAGGACCGCAACGGCTTCCGCTTCAGCCTGCGGCCACAAGCGCGCTTCCATGACGGCTCGCCGCTGACGGCTGAGGACGTTGCCTTCGCCTTGAACCTCTACAAAGACCGGGGACACCCGAACCTTTCCCAAGCGCTGCGGCATATGACGGATGCGGTCGCAATCGATCCGCTTACTGTCAGCCTTACCTTCAACGGCAAACAGTCGGCGCAGAATATCCTCGCGATCGCCGTAATGCCGATCGTGTCCAAAGCCTTCTATACGGCCAATGATTTCGACGCCTCGACGATGACCCCGCCGCTCAGCTCCGGGCCGTACAAGATGGGACGGGTCGTGGCCGGGCAGACTATCGAATATGAACGCGTCGCCGATTATTGGGGGCGCGATCTCGCCGTGAACCGCGGGCTTAATAATTTCGACCGTATCCGTATCGATTTCTACCTTGATCGCCAGGCAGCGTTTGAAGCGTTCAAGAAAGGCGATACGCATTTTCGCGAGGAGTTCACCGCGCGCGTATGGGCGACCGGCTACGACTTTCCAGCGCTGAAGGATGGCAGGGTCGTCAAACGCGAATTTCCCGGCGAGAAATCGCCCGACATGCAGGCTGTCGCGCTGAACCAGCGCCGGCCGCAATTCCGCGATGTGCGCGTGAGACAGGCGATCGCCTATTGCTTCGATTTCGAATGGACCAAGCGGGTACTGTTTTTCGGCTCCTACGAGCGCTCGCAATCGAACTTCGAACGATCGGACTACAAGGCCGAGGGCCCGCCCTCGCCCCAGGAATTGAAACTGCTGGAGCCGTTTCGAGCCGAGTTGCCGCCGGAAACCTTCGGCGAACCGGTGGTGCAACCCGTCTCGGACGGTTCCGGTCACGACCGTAAGGTGCTGCGCGAAGCTTCGAGACTGCTTGCCGAAGCCGGCTGGAAGCGAGCGGGCAATTTCGTCGTCAATGAGAAGGGCGAGCGACTGCGGGTGGAAATGCTGGCCGAGGACGAGGGTCTCGTTCGCATTTTCGCGCCGTGGTCCGAGAATATGAAGGCGATTGGCATCGACGCTTCGATCCGGCAGGTCGATTCGACGCAATTTGAAGCGCGGCAAAGCAACTACGATTTCGATTTCAACATGCTACATTGGTTGATCGGGGCGACGCCTACTGCCGACGGCCTGGAAATCCTCTACAATTCCCGGATGGCGAAAACGCCGGGGATGCGCAACTATCCGGGTACGGAAAGCAAAGCCATCGACGCGCTGATCGAGGCAGCCGGCAAGGCGCAGAGCCGGATCGAACTCGTCACCGCGCTCAACGCGCTCGATCGGGTCTTGCGCGCGCGGCTAGACTGGATTCCAACATATCATCTGGCGAATCACCGGGCTGCCTTCTGGGATATGTTCGGCTTTCCCGCTCAAAAGCCGGATTACGACTTTCCGGTCGAGACGCTGTGGTGGTTCGACAAAGACAAGGCGGCAAAAATTGGCAAAGCCTGAGATTTTCGCACAAGCGAGGCAGAGAGCCTGATGGGCGCCTATATACTGCGCCGTATCCTGCTGATGATCCCGACCCTGTTCGGCATCATGGCGGTGTCGTTCGCCGTCATCCAGTTCGCGCCGGGCGGGCCGGTCGAGCAGGTCATCGCCAGGCTGACCAACCAGGGCGGCAGCGATCGCCTCGGCGGCGGCGGCGGTGATGCTGGCGGCGCCAATTTCGACGTCGCCGGCGACGTCGGCTCGAAATACCGCGGCGCGCAAGGGCTCGACCCGGAATTCATCAAGAAGCTGGAGAAGCAGTTCGGTTTCGACAAGCCGCCGCTCGAGCGCTTCGGCATGATGCTGTGGAACTATCTCCGCTTCGATTTCGGCGACAGCTATTTCCGCGACATATCGGTGCTCGACCTGATCCTGGAAAAGATGCCGGTGTCGATCTCGATCGGGCTGTGGATCACGCTTTTGTCCTATCTGATCTCGATCCCGCTCGGCATCCGCAAGGCGGTCAAGGACGGCTCCACCTTCGACGTCTGGACCAGCGGCGTCGTCATCGTCGGCTACGCCATTCCCGGGTTTCTGTTCGGCATATTGCTGATGGTGCTGTTTGCCGGCGGCTCGTTCTGGGACTGGTTTCCGCTGCGCGGCATCACCTCCGACAATTGGGACCAGCTGTCGTGGCCGGCGCGGATCGTCGACTATTTCTGGCATATGACCTTGCCGCTGACCGCGCTGGTATTGTCGGCCTTCGCCACGACGACGCTTTTGACCAAGAATTCCTTCCTCGAGGAAATCCGCAAGCAATATGTGGTCACAGCCCGCGCCAAGGGCCTGTCGGAGCGGCAGGTGCTTTATGGCCACGTCTTCCGCAACGCCATGCTGATCGTCATCGCCGGTTTTCCCGGTGCTTTCATCTCGGCCTTCTTCACCGGCTCGCTGCTGATCGAGAACATATTTTCGCTCGACGGCCTCGGCCTGCTCGGCTTCAACTCGGTGGTGCAGCGCGACTATCCGGTGGTGTTCGCCAATCTCTTCATCTTCTCGCTGCTTGGCCTGTTCGTCGGGCTTTTGTCCGATCTGATCTATACCTGGGTCGATCCACGCATCGATTTCGAGCGGAGAGACGTCTGATGGCGCAGGCCACAGCCGAAACGGCGCCGGCACGGATCGCGCGGCCCTTTCTGTCGCCGCTCAACCAGCGGCGCCTGCAGAACTTCAAGTCCAACCGGCGCGGCTACTGGTCGTTGTGGATATTCCTGTTCCTGTTCGTGCTGTCGCTGGTTTCGGAATTGGTCGCCAACGACAAGCCGATCATCGCCTCCTACAAGGGCGAGATCCTGTTTCCGGTCCTGGTCGCTTATCCCGAGGAGAAGTTCGGCGGCTTCTATGCGGTCACCGACTACCGCGACCCGGTGATCCAGGACGAGATCAACGCCAATGGCTGGATGGTCTGGCCGCCGGTGCGCTACTCCTACCAGACCGTCAACAACGCTATTCCCGAAGCAGCACCGACCAAGCCGTCCTGGCTCTACGACAAGAAGACGCGCTGCAACCAGTATCCGAAAGGCGAGGCAGACCCCAATTGCAACGTCGGCAACTGGAACTGGCTGGGCACCGACGACCAGGCCCGCGACGTGCTGGCGCGCGTCATCTACGGCTTCAGGATATCGGTGCTGTTCGGCCTGATCCTGACCGCCGGCTCGGCGCTGATCGGCGTGGCGGCCGGCGCTCTGCAGGGCTATTTCGGCGGCTGGACCGACCTCCTGTTCCAGCGTTTCATCGAGATCTGGTCGGCGATCCCGGTGCTGTATCTGCTCTTGATCGTCGCCGCCATCCTGCCGCCCGGCTTCTTCATCCTGCTCGGATTGATGCTGCTGTTCTCCTGGGTGGCACTGGTCGGCGTGGTGCGGGCCGAGTTCCTGCGCGCCCGCAATTTCGAATATGTCAACGCGGCGCGCGCGCTCGGCGTATCCAATGTCACCATTATGTTCCGGCATCTGCTGCCCAACGCCATGGTGGCGACGCTGACCTTCCTGCCCTTCCTGCTCAGCGGCTCGATTTCGACGCTGACCTCGCTCGACTATCTCGGCTTCGGCCTGCCGCCCGGCGCCGCCTCGCTGGGTGAGTTGCTGAAGCAGGCACAGCGCAATCTCAACGCGCCCTGGCTCGGCATTTCCGGCTTCGTCGTCATCTCGCTGATGCTGTCGCTGCTGGTCTTCGTCGGCGAGGCCACCCGCGACGCCTTCGATCCGCGCAAGACGTTCAGATGAGCGACACCCCGCTGCTCTCGGTCCAGGACCTCAGCGTCGCCTTCACGCAAGGCGGCGACCAGTCGATCGCCGTCGACCATATTTCCTTCGACCTCGCCAGGGGCGAGACGGTGGCGCTGGTCGGCGAATCCGGCTCCGGCAAGTCGGTCACCGCGCTGTCGGTTCTGAAGCTGCTGCCCTATCCGACCGCCAGCCACCCGTCGGGAAAGATCCTGTTCCTCGGCGCCGACCTGCTTGCCGCCGACGAGAGAGACCTGCGCCGCGTGCGCGGCAACAAGATCACCATGATCTTCCAGGAGCCGATGACCTCGCTCAACCCGCTGCATACGATCGAGCAGCAGATCGTCGAGGTATTGAAGCTGCATCAGGGCCTGGGGGATCGCAAAGCCAAGGCGCGCACGCTGGAACTTCTGCACGAGGTCGGCATCCGCGAGCCGGAGAAGCGGCTCGACGCCTATCCGCACCAGCTTTCCGGCGGCCAGCGCCAGCGCGTCATGATCGCCATGTCGCTGGCCAACGAGCCTGAACTTTTGATCGCCGACGAGCCGACGACGGCGCTCGACGTCACCGTCCAGGCGCAGATCCTCGAGCTGCTCGCCGGCCTGAAAAGCCGCAAGAACATGTCGATGCTGTTCATCACCCACGATCTCGGCATCGTCAGGAAGATCGCCGACCGGGTCTGCGTGATGACCAAGGGCAAGATCGTCGAGACCGGCCCGACCAAGGAGATATTCGCCAATCCGCAGCACGCCTACACGCGGCATCTGCTTGCCGCCGAGCCGAAAGGCAAGCCGCCGGCGGCCAACCAGGCCGCCAAGCCGGTGATGGTCGGCAAGGACGTCAAGGTCTGGTTTCCGATCAAGAAGGGCTTCTTCCGGCGCACCGTCGACAATGTGAAGGCGGTCGACGGCATCGACGTCACCGTGCGGGCCGGCCAGACGCTTGGCGTCGTCGGCGAATCCGGCTCAGGCAAGACGACGCTCGGCCTGGCGCTGGCCAGGATGATCTCGTCGACCGGGACCATCCAGTTCAACGGACGCGGCATCAATCAGCTGTCCTTCAACGAAATGCGGCCGCTGCGGCGCGAGTTGCAGATCGTCTTCCAGGATCCGTTCGGTTCGCTCAGTCCGCGCATGTCGGTCGCCGAGATCATCGAGGAAGGGTTGAAGATCCACGAGCCGAAGCTGTCTCCTGATGGGCGCGACGAGCGTGTCGTCGACGTGCTGAAGGAAGTCGGCCTCGATCCGGCGACGCGCAACCGCTATCCGCACGAATTCTCCGGCGGCCAGCGCCAGCGCGTCGCCATCGCGCGCGCCATGGTGCTCAACCCGCGTTTCGTCATGCTGGACGAGCCGACCTCGGCGCTCGACATGAGCGTGCAGGCGCAGGTCGTCGACCTCTTACGCAGCCTGCAAGCCAAGCACGACCTCGCCTACCTCTTCATCAGCCACGATCTGAGGGTCATCCGCGCGCTCGCCAACGAAGTCATCGTCATGCGTAACGGCAGGATCGTCGAGGCCGGTCCTTCCGAACAGATTTTCGGCAACCCGCGGACCGACTACACAAAGGCGTTGATCTCGGCCGCCTTCAAGATCGAAACGGCGCCGGTCGGCATCGTCAGCGAGTAGATTTTCGCCAGAGATCATGCACAAAATCAAAACACTGCCGCGCCTTGCGCGTCGGAACGCGAACGCTGTTGGTAAAAAGGGAAAAACAATCCACAATGGAAAAAGGCCGCATCCTGCTTGCCCTCACCGGTATTCATCCGCTGCGCTGGCGCGAACTGCTGTCGGCGGAGCGCGAGGTGGTGCTCGAGCCGAATGGCGCCGGCGATCCCTCGATTACCTATGCTGTGGTGTGGAAACAGCGGCCGAACCTGTTGTCGTCGCTGCCCAATCTGCGCGCCATCTTCTCGATCGGCGCCGGCGTCGACCACATCTTCGCCGATCCCACCTTGCCCGACGTACCGGTCGTCAAGGTGGTGGCCGACAACCTGACCCAGTACATGACCGAATACGTCGTCTGGCGGGTGCTCGACCACCATCGCCAAGGCATGCTCTACCGCGCCCAGCAGCAGAAGAAGATCTGGCATGAACCGCAGCAGCGGCCGGCCAGCGACATCTCGGTCGGCATTATGGGGCTCGGCACGCTTGGCCGCGCGGCGGCATCGGTGCTGTTGTCGCTCGGCTTTCCCGTCAATGGCTGGTCGCGCAGCGATCGGCCGATGCAAGGTGTCTCGACTTACGCGGGCGAGGCCGGCCTGATCCCGTTCCTAAACGCCACCGACATCCTGGTGGTGCTGCTGCCGCTGACGCCGCAGACGCACGGTATCATCAACCACGGCGTGCTGAAGGAGCTGCGGAAGCGCAACGGCCTCGGCGGCTCAGTGCTGATCAATGCCGGGCGCGGCAGGCTGCAGAAGGACGCCGACATTTTGCGCGCGCTGGACGACGGCACGCTGAAGGAAGCCAGCCTCGACGTTTTCGAGGTCGAGCCGCTGCCGAAGACCAGCCCGCTATGGAGCCACCCCAAAGTGTTCGTGACGCCGCATGCGGCGGCAACTTCCGATCCGGTCCACCTGGCGCCGATCATGCTGCGCCAGATGGATGCTTTCGAGAGCGGCGAACCGCTGGAAAATGTGGTGGATCGCGACGCCGGGTATTAATTTTTAGAGCGCCGCTTTCCAGTCTCAGCCCCAGCCGAGCGGCACGTAGTCGATCTCCATAAACGCCTCGACTTCCGGGATCCAGCGGTCGCGGACGAAGGCGACGTGGTCGGGATGGTCGTTGTAGCCGGAATAGGCCCGCTGATCGGCGAACTCCATCGAGAAGCCGAAGCGGTAGTCGTTCTTGGGACTGACCTGCCGCAACTGCTCGAAATGCGTGACGCCCTTTATCGCCGTGAGAATCCTCTTGGCGTCGGCGAGGAACCGTTTTTCCTCGAGCGAATGCGGCGGGTGTTTCAGCGTGAACACGACGGTGTGACGGATCATTTTTTGCTCCTGCGATATCTTCGTGTCACGCGCTGTCAGCCCAGGCGCGGATGAGGTTATAGGCGATCGCCCCCTTCGGCGGTGTCATCAGGCCGCCCGGATGCTCGCGGGCCAGCATCAAGAGCACCTCGTCGCGAAAGAACCAGCGGCAATCTTCCAGCTCGTTGAGGTCGGGCTGGATATCGTCGTTGAGCGGTTCGCCGAAGCAGCCGATCATCAGCGAATAGGGAAACGGCCAGGGCTGGCTGGCGTGGTAGACGACACGGCCTAGCCGGATGCCGGCTTCCTCCAGCGTTTCGCGGCGCACCGCCGCCTCGATCGTCTCGCCCGGCTCGATGAAACCGGCGAGCGCCGAATACATGCCGGGCCCGAAATGCCGGCCGCGGCCGAGCAGGCATTTTTCGCGTGTTGCCGTCAGCATGATCGCCACCGGGTCGGTGCGCGGAAAGTGCTCCGTACCGCAGGCCGGGCAATGCCGCTTGTAACCGCCCGCCCGCATCTCGGCTTCGGTGCCGCATTTGCTGCAGAAGCGATGGCTGGCATGCCAGGCGAGCAGCGCCGCCCCTTGCGCCAGCGCGCCGGCCGCCGCTTCGTCGATCAGCCCCTGCATATAGACCGAGCGATAGTCGATCGCCTTGATCGTCTCGGGAAGCTGCTCGGGCTCGACCCCGGCCGGCACCGCCAGCACCGGGCCGCTTTCGGAAAAACCGAGCAGGACGCCGTTTTCGAGCGACGCTTCGAGCGGTCGGCATTCGGCCACGCCGAACCAGGGGTCGAATGCGCCTTGCGCAAGCTTCAAATAGAGCCGGCCGCCACGCATCAGCAAAAGCCGCGCCGAGGGATCGGCGAGTGCCTTTTCGACGGAATCGTCGGCGCGGTTTTCGGACTGCCGGTCGATAATGTTGCCGGCGAAGCCGACGAACTGGCTCGGCTCGCGCAAGGGCGCGTCAAACAGGCGAAAGCTCATGCAGACTCGGGAAGGTTCAAGGTGGACACGGGAGAGGCTTATAGCGCTGCCTTGATCTTTTCCGCAAACTTGCGAAGGTCGGAGCGCTGATAGGGCTCGCGCAGGCCGTGCCCCCACACCGGGCCGGGCCAGCCGGGATCGCCTTCCGAGCGCGCAATGACGTGTACATGCAACTGGCGCACGATGTTGCCGAGTGCGCCGGTGTTGATCTTGGTGCAGCCGGTCACCCGCTTCAGCGCCAGCGCCACCATGTTGGTCTCGAAGGTCAGCATCGCCTGGTCCAGCGGCGTCATGTCGTGGATTTCCTCGATGCCCGGCCGCTGCGGCACCAGCAGCAGCCATGGCCAGCGGCGGTCGTTCATGACGCGCAATTCGCACAGGCCGAGCCACATCAACTGTTCGCTGTCGGCTTCCAGCTGGGCGTCAAGCGTGAATCCGGCCTTGAGGCCCGGCAGCATCGGCGTTTCCCTCACTTTTTGACGTTTTTTGAACTCCATCGACGCTAGAGCGGCTTCCGAAGGGCCGCAAGGGGCAGCAACCAACATTGGCCGTCGCGGCGCTGATTGTGCGCGAAGAAGTGAGGGCCCGGGCAAATTGCATCAGGTTGGCGCTGCCCCGCCGAGGTCGACGATTTTGATCGCGGCCACATTTTGTTCTTGCTTTGTGCCGGCAGCTATGCTACTAATTTCGCTATGGTGATTATTCGCACCAACGACCCGCCCGCCGAGGCGGGTTTTTGGTTTCAGCTTTCGCCGTCGCTCAAGGCCCCTATCATCCGCACTTGCATTTCATCGCCGGATTGCCGATATGGAGGCTGGGAGGTTGGTGGTGGACGGTCCACTCGCCAACCGGGTCAGGTCCGGAAGGAAGCAGCCCTAACGAGCCCGGAACGGGTCATTGTTCCAGCCTCCCGCCTCTTCGCCTTTTGCCCTGACATTGACGGCGCCAAGCCGAGCGGGCGAAACTATGCGCAGGAATCGGCCGCCTCCAGTGGCAGCCCTTGGAGCTTAACGGGCGAATGAGCGAAGCCGGAAACGAGGCCGGGAAATTGGACAAGCCTGCCGCCTACCGCGTGCTGGCGCGCAAATACCGACCGTCGAATTTCTCCGAACTGATCGGCCAGGAGCCGATGGTCCGCACGTTGACCAATGCCTTTGCCACCGGCCGCATCGCCCAGGCCTGGATGCTGACCGGCGTGCGTGGCGTCGGCAAGACGACGACCGCGCGCATACTCGCGCGGGCCCTGAACTACAAAACATCGACCGTCGACCAGCCGTCCGTCGACCTTGCCGTGCTCGGCGAGCATTGCCAGGCGATCATGGAAGGCCGGCATGTCGACGTCATCGAGATGGACGCCGCCTCGCATACCGGCATCGACGACATCAGGGACATCATCGAGCGTGTGCGCTACGCCCCGGTGTCGGCGCGCTACAAGGTCTACATCATCGACGAAGTGCACATGCTTTCCAACCAGGCCTTCAACGGCCTGCTGAAGACGCTGGAAGAGCCGCCGCCGCACGTCAAGTTCATCTTCGCCACCACCGAAATCCGCAAGGTGCCGATCACCGTCCTGTCGCGCTGCCAGCGTTTCGACCTCAGGCGCATCGATGCGGCAATGATCAAGGCCGACCTTGCCAGGATAGCCGGTCTGGAGGGCATCGAAGTCGAAGACGATGCGCTGGCGATGATCGCGCGCGCGGCCGAAGGCTCGATGCGCGATGCGCAGTCGATCCTCGACCAGGCGATCGCCCATGGCGGCGGCGCGGTCAGCGCCGAAGCGGTGCGTGCTATGCTCGGCCTTGCCGACCGTGCCCGCATCGTCGACCTGTTCGAACATGTCATGAAGGGCGACGTCGCCGCCGCACTTGCCGAATTCCGTGCCCAGTACGATACCGGCGCCGATCCTGCCGCGGTGCTGACCGACCTTGCCGAGTTCAACCATCTGGTCACCCGTCTGCGTTTCGTGCCGGCTGCCATCGACGACGCCTCGCTGTCCGAGGACGAGCGCCGGCGCGGCGCCGATTTCGCCAGCATGCTGTCGGTCAAGGTGCTGTCGCGGACGTGGCAGATGCTCTTGAAAGGTATTCCCGAGGTGCAGACCTCCAACCGCCCGGTCAGCGCCGCCGAGATGGTGCTGATCCGGCTGGCCCATGCCGCCGACCTGCCGACGCTGGACGAGGCGCTGAAATCGCTGGAGAACGGCGGTACCCTGCCGGGCACTGCGCCGCGCGTGAATGGCACGCCGGCAAGCCCCGGCCCCGCAAACCATGCGCCTGCAAGCGGTGGTGCCGGCGCCGTGGCGCAGGCGCGGATGCCGATGGCCAATGGCGGCGCCCAGACAATGCGTCTGGTCGAGGCCGAGCCGGTGCCGACCAACTTCGTTACTCCGCCGGAGCCGGCGGTCGAGGCGCCGCCGGTGCCGGTGAAATCGCTGGCCGACATTGTCGCCCTTGCCGACGCCCAGCGCGACATGGCCTTCAAGGTGTTGGTGAAGCGTTGCGTGCGCCTGGTGCGCGTCGAGCCCGGTCGTATCGACGTCAGCCTGACCGACGATGCGCCGAAGATGTTGCTCAACGATTTGACCGCCAAGCTGCGCGCCTGGACCGGCCGCAACTGGCTGGTGTCGCTGTCGAAGGAAGAGGGCGGCCAGACCTTGGCCGAGCTGGAATCGACAAAGCGCGAAAACGCCTTCCTCGATGCCAAGAGCGACCCGACGGTCGCCGCCATCCTGGCGCGCTTTCCCGGCGCCAAGATCATCGACGTGCGCATTCCCGACGCGCCGGAAGCCGACGAGGCCGACGTGCCGGTCGAGCCGCCGGCCGACGACGACGAAACCTGAAACAACCAGCACCAGCTGCAAAGGACCGTGCGATGAAAGACCTTCTCGGCATGATGGGCAAGGCAAAGGAAATGCAGGCCAAGTTCCAGGCCATGCAGGATGAGATCGCCACGCTGGAAGCCACCGGGCAGGCCGGCGGCGGCCTGGTCAGCGTCACGCTGACCGGCAAATTCGAGATGAAGTCGCTGAAGATCGACCCGTCGCTGTTCAAGGAAGACGAGGTCGAGATTCTCGAGGACCTGCTTCTCGCTGCCCACAACGACGCCAGGACCAAGGTCGAGCAGATCATGCAGGAGAAGACCAGGGCGCTGACCGCGGGCCTACCGATCCCGCCGGGAATGAAACTGCCGTTCTAAGGCTAGTGCATGTCGCGCAAAAGTGTGCAGCGGTTTTGCGATAACGACATGCATCAAAACAAGAACCTAAAGCGCGTCGCATGAGGCCGGTCGAACGCGACGCGCTAGTCAATCGGTATGCCGTTACAGTGGCCGAAGAGTGCAGCGGCCCAGTGCTCGCTCTACCGCCAGCTGTGTCTATTAGGCAACTCCCCACACTTAATAACGCTTTAGCCATCTTTTTGCCTGAAAGTGTCTCATTCTTGCCGCAACCAGAGGCGGGCTGGCAGCAGAATTGAGGGGACACCTGTTGATCTCTACCCGATGGAAGACGCCGTTGCGGCTCGGCGTCGTTATCTCGCCGCTGTTTTTGGCCGCTTGCAGTCAGACCGCCTCGCACGGCATGTCCAGCCTGACCGATGCTATTACGCCGAGTTTCCTGAGCTCGCGCTCCTACAATTCCACGCCGAAGGAAAAGGAGTGCCTGGAGCGGGCAATGTTCTTCGAGTCCAACCGGTCGAGCCGTGACGGCATGATTGCGGTCGGCACGGTGGTGATGAACCGGCTGCGGTCCGGCAATCACGGCAACACCATCTGCCAGGTCGTCGGCGAGCGCGGGCAGTTCGCGCCGGGCGTCATGACACGGCCGATGAATTCGAAGGCGATGCCCGACGTCGAGGAAGCCGCCGAGGCGGTGCTCAAGGGCGAGCGCAAAGCCAAGCTGAAGAACACCATGTTCTTCCACACCGCCGGCCTGCGCTTCCCCTACAAGAACATGCACTACACCATGGTCGCCGGCGGCAATGCCTTCTATGAAAAGCGCGGCCGCAACTGGCAGCCGCTGCCGGACGAACCGGTGGTCGCCATGGCCCAGGCCAAGCCGCAAGCGCCTGCCGCTCAGGCCATACTTGTCGCCTCGGCGGAGCCGGCACGCAGCGCCAAGCCGACATTCGCCAAAGCGACCTATGTGACCGCCGCGGCATCGCTGCCGGCAAAGCAGACAAGGGTGACTGCCGGGATGGCAACCGCGGCGAGGGCGACACCGGAGAAGCCGATGCTTGTGGCGCTGCAGGAACCAATGCAGGAGCCGGATGCGGCCCGTTTTGGCGGAACCGTGAGCGAGCGGCCTGTCACCTCCTTCCAGGCCGCGCCGGCAGAGCCGACAATGTCGTTCGAGGCGACGCCCGAGAACACCGACGCCATCGGCGCGATGATCGCCGGCCAGACCCGGCCACTGGAAGAAAACTGACGGCCCTAGTGGCTTGCAGTCGCTTCGGACAGACAAATACGTGGAGTCGGCGCCGCCCCTCATCGCCCTGCCGGGCACTTCTCCCCGTATAGTGACGGGGAGAAGGGGGACGGCCGCAATCCTGGCGTACATTCTGCAACGATGATGATTGGCGAAACCGTCGATAAGAGCGTTCCTCTCCCCGTCACTATACGGGGAGAGGTCGCCGGCAGGCGGGTGAGGGGCAGCGCCAACGCCCGGAAAAGGGTGACGGGCGAATTCAAGCCTGAAGCGATTGCCCGGTCGCCCGCCTCAGCAGAGTTCCAAAGCGTGCGGAAAAATCCTAAACCGGTGCGATGTCTAAGCGAATCGCCGGTCCCGAGATCGAACGCCTGATCCAGCTGCTGGCCAAGGTGCCGGGGCTCGGTCCGCGTTCGGCACGCCGCGCCGCGCTCCACCTCATCAAGAAGAAGGAACAGCTGCTGGCGCCGCTCGCCGCCGCCATGGGCGAGGCGGTCGACAAGGTGCGCATCTGCTCGACCTGCGGCAATGTCGATACCTCGGATCCATGCATGATCTGCACCGACCCCCGCCGCGACCCCACTACGCTCATCGTCGTCGAGGACGTGGCCGACCTTTGGGCGCTGGAGCGGGCGACAGCCATGAACGTGCGCTACCATGTGCTCGGCGGTACGCTGTCGCCGCTCGACGGCATTGGTCCTGATGAGCTAAACATCCGTTCGCTGGTCGATCGCGTCGCCGGCGGCGAAGTCAAGGAAGTGATCCTCGCCGTCAACGCCACGGTCGAGGGCCAGACCACCGCGCACTACCTCACCGACCAGCTTTCCGGCTTCGACATCAAGGTGACGCGCCTGGCGCACGGTGTTCCGGTCGGCGGCGAACTCGATTATCTCGACGAAGGCACGCTGGCCGCCGCACTGCGCTCGCGGACGGTGTTTTGAGGCGAGTTGCGGGGAGAGTGCTTCCGAGATGATTGCGTTCCGTCGCGCCCCCCTCTGTCCTGCCGGACATCTCCCCCTCCAGGGGGGAGATCGGCAGCCTCGACATCCCCGCCAAGCTTGCGACGTTGAAGATTGGCGAAAACAGACGCGACAGCCAATCTCCCCCCAAGTGGGGGAGATGTCCGGCAGGACAGAGGGGGGCGCGACAGAACGCCGAGCTCGCACACTAGCCTGCCTCTCGTTTCTAGCAGCCCTACTTGGGTTGATCCTCGCCACCCCCGCCTCGGCGGCAAAGATCGACGACCAGTTCCGCGCCTGGCTTGGCAACGACCTCTGGCCCGAAGCCAAGGCCAAAGGCATCTCCAGGAAAACCTTCGATGCCGCCTTCGAAGGCGTCAAGCCGAACCTGAAGCTGCCCGACCTGGTGAAGCCGGGCGAGAAGGCGACGACGCCGCAGAAGCAGCATCAGGCCGAGTTCGGTTCGCCGGGCGCCTATTTCGCTGAAAAGATAATCCGAACGGTGACCGCCGGCGGCCGCACCCGCGAGGCGACCAACGCTAGGACTCTTGCCGCGATCGAGAAACGCTACGGCGCGCCTGGCGAAGTGCTGCTGGCGATCTGGGGCCGCGAGAGCGGCTTCGGCGCGGCGAAGATGCCTTATGACGCCTTCGAGGTGCTGGGCACCAAGGCGTTCATGTCGACCAAGAAGGAATTCTTCCGCACCGAGCTCTTGGCTGCGCTCGCGATCGTCGAGCGCGGGCTTGCCCCGGTCGGCGCGATGAAATCGTCTTGGGCAGGCGCGCTTGGCCAGCCGCAGTTCATGCCGACATCGTTCCTCAAGCATGCCGTCGATTTCGACGGCGACGGCCGCACCGACATCTGGAATTCGACGCCCGATATACTGGCATCGATCGCCAATTATCTCGTCCATTATGGCTGGGTCAGGGGCCGCGGCTGGGGCTTCGAGGTGACTGTGCCGGACAGCGTCTCGTGCTCGCTCGAAGGTCCGGACCAGGGCAAGAAGATTTCCCAGTGGGCTGATATGGGCATCAGGCGTGTGTCGGGTAAACCGTTCCCGGCGAGCGAACTGAAAGCCGAGGGCTTTCTTTTGATGCCGGCCGGGCGTAGCGGCCCGGCCTTCATCGTCACCCCCAATTTCTATGTGCTGAAGCAGTATAACACCAGCGATCTCTATGCCCTGTTCATCGGCCATGGCGCCGATCGCATCGCCCATGGCGACAGCAATTTCTCGGGCAATTGGGGCGCGGTCGGCGGGCTCTACCGCTCCGACATCGCCGCCCTGCAGCGGGCGCTGGAAGCTAAGGGCTACGATGTCGGCAGCGCCGACGGCCTGCCTGGCTTCAAGACGCGCCGCTCGATCGGCAAATGGCAGGCCAGCAACGGCCGTTCCGCTACCTGCTTTCCCGACGCCGACCTGGTTACCGCGCTGAAATAGCCGGATTTTCGCACCGCCGGTCTGGCCCAATCGACCGTTCTGCAAATGCTCGTTGCCGCGCTCGAAACCGCCGGATATGGTGAACCGGAACCGCACAAAAAATTGCCAAGACAACGGTCCGGGGATCACCGTTCGACGCGGCAAGAAATGCCACAACCCTGAGCCGGGAACTCAGGTCAACAAAAACAGGGAACAGTTAAAATGATGATGGAAAAGTTTGCTCTACGCTCCCGCTTCTTGCTCGCGGGCGCGGCCATGTCCGCGCTGCTTCTGGCCGTTGCGCCTGCCTTCGCGGTCACGCCCGCCGACACGCTGGTCGAGGGTTTCGCCATCGACGACATCATCACCATGGATCCGGGCGAAGCATTCGAATTGTCGACCGCAGAGGTCACCGGCAACACCTATGATCTTCTGGTACGCCTCGACCTCAGCGACACATCCAAGGTCAAGGGCGATCTCGCCGAAAGCTGGAGCGTCTCCGACGACGGCCTGACCTACACATTCAAGCTCAAGCCCGGCCTCAAATTCGCCTCCGGCAATCCGATCACGGCGGCCGACGTCGCCTATTCGTTCGAGCGCGCCATCAAGCTCGACAAGAGCCCGGCCTTTATTATCGGCCAGTTCGGTATCGATGGCGGCAACGTCACCGAGAAGGCCAAGGCCGTTGATGACACGACGTTCCAGTTCACCGTCGACAAGGCCTATGCGCCGAGCTTCGTCTTGAACTGCCTTTCGGCGACCGTCGCTTCGGTCGTCGACGCCAAGCTGGTCAAGGAGCATGTCGCTGCGGTCACCCCGAGCGCCGACTACAAATGGGACAATGATTTCGGCAACGCCTGGCTGAAGACCGGCTATGCCGGCTCCGGTGCCTTCAAAATGCGCGAATGGCGGGCCAACGAGGCCGTCGTCCTTGAGCGCAACGACAATTACTACGGCGAAAAAGCCAAGCTTGCCCGCGTTATCTATCGCAACATGAAGGAAAGCTCGGGCCAGCGCCTGGCGCTCGAAGCCGGCGATATCGACGTCGCCCGCAATCTCGAGCCGAACGACCTCGATGCCATCGCCAAGAATGCCGACCTCACCACCACCAGCGCGCCGAAGGGCACGGTCTATTACATCAGCCTCAACCAGAAGAACCCGAACCTCGCCAAGCCCGAGGTTCGCCAGGCTTTCAAATATCTGGTCGACTACGACGCCTTGAGCACGACCATCCTCAAGGGCATCGGCGAGATCCACCAGACCTTCCTGCCCAAGGGCGTGCTCGGCGAACTGGACGAGAACCCGTTCAAGTTCGACGTCGCCAAGGCCAAGGAACTGCTCGCCAAGGCCGGCCTCGCCGACGGCTTCAGCGTCACCATGGACGTGCGTACCGGGCAGCCGACGACGGGCATGGCGGAATCGATCCAGCAGACGCTGGGACAGGCCGGCATCAAGCTGGAGATCATCCCCGGCGACGGCAAGCAGACGCTGACCAAATACCGCGCCCGCAACCACGACATCTATATCGGCCAGTGGGGCCAGGATTATTTCGATCCGAACTCCAACGCCCAGACCTTCGCCAGCAACCCCGACAATTCGGATGAAGGCAAGACCAAGACGCTGGCCTGGCGCAACGCCTGGGACATCCCGGACTTGACCAAGCAGACCGAAGCCGCCCTGCTCGAGAAGGACGCGGCCAAGCGCGCCGCAATGTACCAGGATCTCGAGAAGAAGATCCTCGATACCAGCCCCTTCGTCATCATCCACCAGCAGCTGGAAGTGGCCGGCCTGCGCAAGAACCTCAAGGGTTTTGCGCTCGGCCCGAGCTTCGACACCAACTTCGTCGGCCCCGTCTCGAAAGAGTGATGCCGGGGAGTGACGCCGGCGGACGCGCCGTATGAGTGTGGCTGAAAGCGAGGTGACGGCAGGGCGCGGCGGCGCCCGCGCCGTTGCCGTGGCCTCATCTATCGCCCGGTTCCTGGTCATCGCGATAACGACCTATCTCGGTCTGCTCGCGGTGACCTTCTTCATCGGCCGCGTGATCCCGATCGACCCGGTGTTGGCGGTGCTCGGCGACCGGGCGCCGGCCAACGTCGTCGAACGAACGCGCCGCGAGATGGGCCTCGACCTGCCGCTGGTCGAGCAGTTCTACATCTATGTCAAACATGCCCTGAACGGTGATTTCGGCACCTCGGTGCTGACCACCAATCCGGTGATGACCGATATCCGCCGCGCCTTTCCGGCGACGCTCGAACTGGCGACGTTGGGAACATTGATCGGTTCGGTGATCGGCGTGCCGCTTGGCGTGCTGGCCGCCGTGCGGCGCGGCAGCGTCATCGACCAGATCGTGCGCATCATCGGCCTTGTCGGCTATTCCGTGCCGATCTTCTGGCTGGGGCTGCTGGCGCTGGTGCTGTTCTACGCCAAGCTGCAATGGGTCGCCTTTCCCGGCCGGCTCGACGTCGTCTACGAATACACCTTCACGCCGATTACCGGCTTTTACCTGCTGGATGCGCTCTGGCAGCGGCAGTGGGATGTATTTGCCGATGCCTTCCGCCACATCATCCTGCCGGCTTCGCTACTCGGCTATTTCTCGCTCGCCTACATCAGCCGCATGACGCGCTCGTTCATGCTGAACGAACTCACCCAGGAATACATCGTCGCAGCGCGCGCCAAGGGCCTGTCGGAAACGCGCATCATCTGGGGTCACGCGCTGCGCAACGCCGCGGTGCCGATGGTCACGGTGATCGCTCTGTCCTATGCCGGGCTGCTCGAAGGCTCGGTGCTGACCGAGACAGTGTTTTCGTGGCCGGGCATCGGCCTCTACATCACCAACTCGCTGCAGAACGCCGACATGAATGCCGTGCTTGGCGGCACGATCATCATCGGCTCGGTCTTCATCGCCATCAATCTATTCTCCGACCTGCTCTACCGGCTGCTCGATCCAAGGACCAAGGCAGGATGAGGACCAAGGCAGGATGAGCACGGAAGCGATTCAAACCCGCCGCGACTGGCTGCTCAGCGAGCGGCCGGCGTCGCGCGTGCAGGCGAGGCTCGGCCGCGCCTATGTGGCGTGGCGGCGCTTTTCCGCCAACCGGCTGGCGTTTGCCGGCCTGCTCATCATCGTCGCCCTGCTGGTGGTCGCGGCATTCGCCGATGTGCTGGCGCCCTATTCGCCGACATTCGGCGACCTCAAGGGCTCGCGGCTGCTGGCGCCGAGTGCGGCGCACTGGTTCGGCACCGACGATCTCGGCCGCGATATCTATTCGCGCATCATCTTCGGCTCGCGCTGGACACTCTACGTCGTCATTCTGGTTGCCATTATCGCCGCGCCGATCGGCTTGCTGGTCGGCACCGTCGCCGGTTACGCCGGCGGCTGGACCGATGCGATCCTGATGCGCATCACCGACATCTTCCTCGCCTTTCCGAAGCTGATCCTGGCGCTGGCCTTTGTCGCGGCGCTCGGCCCCGGCATCGAAAATGCCGTGCTTGCCATCGCCATCACCTCGTGGCCGCCCTATGCGCGCATTGCCCGCGCCGAAACGCTGACGGTGCGCAATTCCGATTATATCAAGGCGGTGCAATTGATGGGCGCCTCGCCGTTTCGCATCGTGCTTCGCCACATCATGCCGCTGTGCATCTCCTCGCTGATCATCAGGGTGACGCTCGACATGGCCGGCATCATCCTGACCGCGGCCGGCCTCGGCTTCCTCGGCCTCGGCGCGCAGCCGCCGCTGCCCGAATGGGGCGCGATGATCGCGTCGGGCCGCCGCTTCGTGCTCGACCAGTGGTGGGTGGCGGGTGCTCCGGGCTTTGCCATCCTCATCGTCAGCCTCGGCTTCAACCTGCTCGGCGACGGACTGCGCGACGCGCTCGATCCCCGAAGTGGCGACCAATGAGTGGCGACCAATGAGCACGCTTCTCGAAGTCAACGACCTGCGCGTTACCTTCCCGACGCGCACCGGCCTGATCGAGGCGGTGCGCGGCGTCTCCTTCTCGCTCGGCCGCGAGCGGCTCGGCATTGTTGGCGAGAGCGGTTCGGGCAAGTCGCAGACCGGCCGCGCCATCATGGGCGTCACCCCGCCGCAGGCCGAGGTGACCGCGAAGACGCTCGCTTTTGACGGCATCGACCTGCTGGCCGCCCCGCCGCGCGAGCGCCGCGCGCTGCGCGGCAAGCGTATCGCCATGATCCTGCAGGATCCGAAATATTCGCTCGACCCGGTGATGAGCATCGGCCGCCAGATCGTCGAGACGCTGCGCACGCATGAGAAGGTCTCCAAGGCCGAAGCCCGCGACCGCGCGCTGGCCATGCTGGAGGCTGTGCAGATCCGCGATCCGGCCCGTGTCTTCGACCTGCATCCGCACGAGGTTTCCGGCGGCATGGGCCAGCGCGCCATGATCGCCATGATGCTGATCGCCGGGCCGGAAATGATGATCGCCGACGAGCCGACCTCGGCACTCGACGTCACTGTCCAGCTCGACGTGCTCGGCATCCTCGACCGGCTGGTCAGCGAGCGCGGCATGGGGCTGATCTTCATCTCGCACGATCTGCGCCTGGTCTCGTCCTTCTGTGATCGTGTGATCGTCATGTATGCCGGCAAGGTGGTCGAACAGCTCAAAGCCTCGGAGCTCGGCCGCGCCCAGCATCCCTATACGCGCGGCCTGCTCAACTGCATGCCCAAGATCGGCGCCGACCGTCACCCGCTGCCGGTGCTCGACCGCAAGCCGGAGTGGGCAGCATGACGGCAGCCCTTTCCGTCGACAGGCTGGAGGTGGTCTTCGACCGCTTCCGCGCGTTGAAAGGCGTCAGCCTCGAGGTCGAATCCGGTGAATCCTTCGGCCTGGTCGGCGAGTCCGGCTCCGGCAAGTCGACGTTGCTCAGGGCAATCGCCGGCCTGGCGCCGGCCGCATCAGGCACCATCGCGGTCAACGGCAAAATGCTCGGCGCGCGTCGCGACAAGGCGTTCTACCGCGAGGTGCAGATGGTCTTCCAGGACCCGTACGGTTCGCTGCACCCGCGCCAGACCGTCGACCGCCTGCTTCAGGAGCCGCTCGCCATTCACGGCTTCGCCGACGGCGAAAAGCGCATCCAGCGGGCACTCGACGAGGTCGGCCTCGGCACCGGGTTCCGTTTTCGCTATTCGCATCAATTGTCCGGCGGTCAGCGCCAGCGCGTGGCGATCGCCCGCGCCCTGATTCTGGAACCGTCGATCCTGCTGCTCGACGAGCCGACCTCGGCGCTCGACGCTTCGGTGCAGGCGGAGGTGCTGAACCTGCTGGAAGAGATCAGGCGCCGCCGCAAGCTGACCTTCCTGATGGTCAGCCACGACCTAGCCATCATCACCCACATGTGCGAACGGCTGATGGTGATGCAGAACGGCGAGGCGATGGAGAATCTGACCGCGGACGATCTTGTCGAACGCCGTGTCACCAAGGATTATACGCGCAATTTGCTGAGGGCCAGCGAGGGGTTCGTGAGGACGTAGTTTAACATTCCAGGTCGCGCTCTGTCGCGCCCCCCTCTGTCCTGCCGGACATCTCCCCCTCAAGGGGGGAGATCATTCGCTCTACCGCTTTCGCCAATGACAAACGCCGGAAGGCTGGCGAGGCAACTGAAACTGCCAATCTCCCCCCTTGAGGGGGAGATGTCCGGCAGGACAGAGGGGGGCGCGAAGGAACTCAACTTCCGCCTTAGGCCCCGCTACCCTCCACAATGGCACTGCTATCTCCCGCCTCGCCCTCCGCCTCTTTCGGCTCCTTGACCTGAACCACGCCGAATAGCGCGCCGGCAGGAACAGCAGCATGATCGCTGCGCCGGCGATAGTGCCGGCCATCATCGCGTAGCTGCCGGACCGCAGGCCCAATCACCCGCCGCCAGTGCCAACTTGAGGAAAACCTGAAATAAGCCCAGAAGAGTCTCAACAGCCATCAAACGAGAGCGGGCGCCGGCCCGGTGAGGGATACGATGACAAATTCAGCCATTTCCGAACGCAAGAGCCAGTCGATTTCGCGCGGCGTCGGCATGACCACTCAGATCTATGCCGATCGCGCCGAAAACTCGGAGATCTGGGATGTGGAAGGCCGCCGCTACATCGATTTCTCGTCCGGCATCGCCGTCGTCAACACCGGCCACCGTCACCCCAGGGTGATCGAAGCGGTCAAGGCGCAGCTCGACCGCTTCACCCACACCTGCTATCAGGTCGTGCCCTATGAGAGCTATATCAGGCTGGCCGAACGGCTGAACGGCATGCTGCCCGGCAAGTTCGACAAGAAGACGATTTTTGTCACCACCGGCGCCGAAGCGGTCGAGAACGCGATCAAGATTGCGCGCAACGCCACCGGCCGGCCGGCGGTCATCGCTTTTTCCGGCGGCTTCCACGGACGCACCTTCATGGGCATGGCGCTGACCGGCAAGGTCGTGCCTTACAAGGTCGGCTTCGGCGCCATGCCGGCGGATGTCTTCCATGCGCCGTTCCCGGTTCCGCTGCACGGCGTGTCGGTCGCCGATTCGCTGGCTGCGCTCGACCGGCTGTTCAAGGCCGATGTCGATCCGGCCCGCGTCGCCGCGATCATCGTCGAGCCGGTGCAGGGCGAGGGCGGCTTCTACGAGGCGCCGCGCGATTTCATGACCGCATTGCGCAAGATCTGCGATCAGCACGGCATGCTGCTGATCGCCGACGAGGTGCAGACCGGCTTTGCCCGCACCGGCAAGATGTTCGCCATGGATCACCACGAGGTGGCGGCCGACATCACCACCATGGCCAAGAGCCTGGCCGGCGGCTTCCCGTTGGCGGCGGTCACCGGGCGCGCCGATGTCATGGATGCGCCGAACCCCGGCGGGCTCGGCGGCACCTATGGCGGCAGCCCGATCGGCGTCGCCGCGGCGCATGCCGTGCTCGACGTCATCGACGAGGAGAAGCTCTGCGACCGGGCCAACACGCTGGGCAACCGTCTGAAGCAGCGCCTGCAAGCGATCCGCGACGAAGCCCCGGAAATCGTCGATATCAGAGGCCCCGGCTTCATGAACGCGGTCGAGTTCAACGATGTGGCGAAGGGGCTGCCGTCGCCGGAACTCGCCAATGCGGTCCGGCTGAAGGCGCTCGACAAGGGCCTGATCCTGCTCACCTGCGGCGTCTACGGCAACGTCATCCGCTTCCTCGCGCCGATCACCATCCAGGACGGAGTCATGAACGAGGCGCTCGACATCCTGGAAAGTTCGATCCGCGAGGCCCGCGCTGCCTGAGCGATACGATTATCCTGCCGCGCGGGCCGGCTCTGCCTGCTGGAAGGCGGCGAGCGCTGCCTTCAGCCCGTCGGGCCCGGTCGCGACAGTCTGCGGCGACGGCGAAAAGCCGGCGCCGAGCATCTTGCGGCCAAGCATGTGGTCGCCGGGCCGGTTGACCGATTCGATGCCGAGCAGCCGGCTTGCGGCATAGTGGTAGATCGAGAATTTGTTCTCGGCCACGTCGCCCAGCACGACATGGCTGTCGCCGCCCGAAATCAGGCCGACCATCTGCAGCTTCATGTCGCCGATATCGGACCAGAACCACGGCACCGCCGAGTAATTGTCGGTGTGGCCGACGATGGTGCGCGCGGCGAGCCGCGCCTGGTCAGTGGCGTTCTGTACCGATTCCAGCCGCACATCGCCGCCGGTGAACCAGTGCCGGTAGGAGGCGGCATCGCCGATGGCGAGGATTTCCGGCACCGACGTGCGCATCTGCTGGTCGACGCGGATGCCGTTGGCGATGGCAATGCCGGCGGCTTCGGCCAATTCGACATTCGGCACGACGCCGATACCGATGACGACCACCTGCGCCGGCAATCTCTCGCCAGATGAGGTGATTGCAGCCGAAACACGGCCGTTCTCGCCCTCCAGCCGTTCGATGGTGGTGCCGGTAAGAATGCGCACACCGGTGGCCTCCAGCCGCTGGCGCACATGGCCGGCGATGACCGGTGCCACGGCGCGGCCGAGCAGCCGGTCGACCGCCTCGACCACCGTAACCTTGCGGCCTGCCGCGGTGAGCGTCGCGGCAATCTCCAGGCCGATGAAGCCGCCGCCGAGGATGACGACCTCCTCGCTTTGCGCGCTCAATTCGCGGATCAGGCGGGCATCGCCGAGCGAGCGCAGCGACACAACGCCAGAAAGCTCCGAACCCGGCAGCGGCAGCAGGCGCGGCCGCGCGCCGGTGGCGAGGATCAGCCGGCCGAACGGCAGCACGCCGCCGCCCGATATCTCCAGCCTGCGGCCGCCTACGTCGATCCGCTCGACCCGGATGCCTGGCCGGAAGTCGATGGCGCTGCCGGTATAAAAAGCCTCGCCGCGCAACGGCTGCGGCTTTGCTTGCTGATCCTTGATGAAGGTCTTCGACAGCGGCGGCTTGTGGTAGGGCAATTCGTTTTCGTCGCCGACCAGGATCACCGGGCCGTCATAGCCTTCTTCGCGCAGGCTGGCGGCCGCTTGCACGCCCGCATGACCCGCACCGACAATGACGACCCCGTTCTTCATAACAGCCCGATTCCTCATCCAAATCTAGGACGTCTCGCCAGGTGGCGATTGTCCGGCGCCGCCGCAAGAGCGCCGATCCGGGTCGCACCCGGAACGGCCGCCTGTCAACTGCGTCATGCGCCGGCATTCCTCATACGTCGGTGTTAAAGTTGACAGTTCTAGTTTAGAATAATTCTAAACTATTGTTTCAATTGAATTTTTTCTATGCCACCAGTTGACATCCGGCGTCTTCGCCGTTTTATGGAAGCTCGCGCGTCAGCGCATCCCTTTGATGTCTGGGCCTTGAACCCTTTCGATTGGAGGCATTTCGGTGTCTTTCTTCCGCGAACCGCGCGATGGCGCGACCCTTCTTTGCCCGCTGGCAACTGCCCGCCGCGGCGCCGGCATTTCATTGATTCCCGAGGAGAGACAATCATGAGAACGATGATCACGGCGCGGTATGGCGGCAGGCTTGCGGCGATCGGCGCCACCGCGATGCTGACGGCGGCCGTGTTCGTGCTGCCGGCCAAGGCGCAAACCGATGCCAAGGCGGTCATCAAGACCTATTCCGACATTGCGCTCGCCAAATACGAGGATTCGCTGATCACGGCCGAGGCGCTCGACAAGGCTGTCGATGCGCTGCTCGCCAAGCCATCTGCCGAAACGCTGAACGCCGCCCGCGAGGCCTGGAAGGCATCGCGCGTTCCCTATCAGCAGACCGAGGTCTATCGCTTCGGTAATGCCATCGTCGACGACTGGGAAGGCGAGGTGAACTCCTGGCCGCTCGACGAAGGCTTGATCGACTATGTCGCCAAGAGCTACGGCACCGAGTCGGACGCCAACGTGCTCTACACCGCCAATGTGATCGCCAACAAGTCGATCGAGATCAACGGCAAGAAGGTCGACGCCACCGACCTGACGCCGGAGTTCCTCTCCGGCACCCTGCAGGAGGCCGGCAGTATCGAGGCCAATGTGGCGACCGGCTATCACGCTATCGAATTCCTGCTTTGGGGTCAGGACCTGCACGGCACCGGTCCGGGCGCCGGCGAACGGCCCTACACCGACTACGACCTCGCCAATTGCACCGGCGGCAATTGCGACCGTCGCGGACAGTATCTGAAATCGGCGAGCGACCTTCTGGTTTCCGATCTAAAGGATATGGTCGACGACTGGAAGGAAGGCGGCGCCGCCCGCAAGAACCTTGTCGATGGCGAGCTGAACGCCGCCATTTCGACCATCTTCACCGGCATGGGCTCGTTGTCCTATGGTGAGCTCGCCGGAGAGCGGATGAAGCTCGGCCTCTTGTTGCACGACCCGGAAGAGGAGCACGATTGCTTCTCCGACAATACCTACAACTCCCATCTTTACGATGCGATCGGCATCCGTGCCGCCTATCACGGCAGCTACAAGCGGCTCGACGGCACTGTCGTCGAGGGGCCGTCGGTGGCCGACATGGTCAAGGCGGCCGACCCGGCGGTTGACAAGGAATTGTCGGACAAACTGGACGTCACCGTCGCCAAGATGGAGGCCATCAAGGCGCGGGCGCTTGCCGGCGAGGCCTATGACCAGCAGATCGGAGAAGGCAACACGGAAGGCAATGCCACCGTGCAGGCGGCGATCGACGCGCTGGTCGATCAGACCAAGTCGATCGAACGCGCCGTCGGCACCCTGAAGCTCAATGCGATAGCCTTCGAGGGTTCGGACAGCCTCGATTCACCGGACAAGGTGTTCCAATAAACTATCGAAACCACCAGCCACACGCCGCAACGAAGCGCCGTTAGCCAGAGCGACAAATGCTGATCTGCCATTGCAACATCATCACCGAAAAGGAGATAGAGCAGACGATCGTCGGACTGCTGGATGAGGACCCCTGGCAGCTGATCGTGCCGGCCAAGGTCTATCACGCCATGCACAAGCGCGGTCGCTGTTGCGGCTGCTTCCCAAATGTGGTCGAAACGATCATTCGGGTCACCGAAAATTACCATGCCCGCTCGGCGGCGAGTGGCGTGGACATCGTTTCACACCTGGATCGCGTCAGAGGCCTACGCGTCCAATACGGGAGCAGAACCCATGAAAGGCGAACAGCAGATCATAGAGCGGCTTAACGAGGCTCTGTTTCTGGAACTTGGGGCGGTCAATCAATACTGGGTGCATTTCCGGCTGCTGGAAGACTGGGGATACGCCAAGCTAGCGAAGAAGGAACGCGCTGAATCGATCGAGGAAATGCACCATGCCGACCGGCTCGTGGCGCGCATCATCTTCCTCGAGGGCCATCCGAACCTGCAGTCCGTGGCGCCGCTGCGCATCGGGCAGAATGTCAAGGAAGTGCTCGAATCCGATCTTGCCGGCGAATATGACGCGCGCACCGCCTACAAGCGTTCGCGCGAGGTTTGTAACGAAGCAGGCGACTACGTGACGATGAAGCTGTTCGAGGAATTGCTGGCTGACGAGGAAGGTCACATCGACTTCCTCGAGACGCAACTCGACCTGCTCGCCTCGATCGGCGAAGAAAAGTACGGCCAACTCAACGCAGCGTCGGCCGACGAGGCGGAATAAGGACATGCCGGAATGCGGCGCCCCCTAGATTTCATGCGCCGCTTGCGGCCGGCCGAGCATTGTGGCCTGCCGCCTCAGAAGAAGCCGCGATACGGTATCCTTCGCGGCGCCTTTCTTGCCGTGGTGGCGACGCTCACAGCCTCGGCGCTGGCCGGGGCGCCGCAACCGGCGGGGCTTGCCACCAGCCGCACGGATCTGACGCCGAAGGATCTGGCGCGCGTCATCGCCATCACCAGGCCGACCAGCGATTTCTCCAAGCCCGAGCAATTCGAGCTGATGCAGGGCGGCGCCGGCACCTCGAAGAAGGACGTCAACAAGGACGCCTTCTCGCAATCCTCTGCCAACATCAGCTTCGAGGAAGAGGGTACCTTCAAGCTCGGCAACGCCATTTTCCGCAAGAACTGGGTGTCCTCGCCATCCTCGACACAAGCCTCGGATGGGCTCGGCCCGTTGTTCAACGAGCGCGCCTGCCAGAACTGTCATCTGAAGGACGGCCGCGGCCATCCGCCCCAAGGCGACAGCGGCACCACCTCGATGTTCCTGCGCCTGGCAAGGGAAGCCAGTACCGAGGAGGAGAAAGCCGCGCTCGCCGATCACAAGGTGCTCAACTTTCCCGACCCGGTCTATGGCACACAACTTCAGGAGCTAGCCGTTCCCGGCCTGCAGGGCGAAGGCAGGATGCATGTCGATTATCAGGAGCAAAAAGTAAAACTGGCGGACGGCAGCGTCGTGTCGCTGCGCAAGCCGAGCTATTCGGTCGACGGTCTCGCCTACGGGGCGCTCGATCCACACACCACGCTGTCGCCGCGCATGACGCCGCCGATGATCGGCCTTGGCCTGGTCGAGCAGATCGCTCCTGCCGACATCCTTACGCGTGCCGATGCGGCCGACCGCGATGGTGACGGGATTTCCGGCAGGCCAAACATAATACGCGACGCCAGCAGCGGTGAACTGACGCTCGGCCGTTTCGGCTGGAAGGCGCAGGCGGCATCGATCCGCCAGCAATCGGCGGACGCTTTTGCCGGCGATATCGGCATTTCGACGCCTGAGGTGCCGAAGCACTGGGGCGATTGCAGCGCCGCGGAAAAGACCTGCCTTGCCCTACCTAACGGTGTACAGGAGCGCCTCGGTCCGGTCGAAGCGCCGCCGCCGGTCATGGACCTCGTGACCTTCTATTCGCAAAACCTTGCCGTGCCGGCCCGGCGCGATCTCGACAGACCGGACGTGCTCGCCGGCAAAAAACTGTTCTACGATATAGGCTGCATCTCCTGCCATACGCCGAAATTCGTCACCCGTCGCGGCACCCCGAACAAGGCGCAGGCCTTCCAGCTGATCTGGCCTTATTCCGATTTCCTGCTGCATGACATGGGACCCGGTCTTGCCGACGGACAGGCGGTGGGCGAGGCCACGGGAAGCGAATGGCGCACGCCGCCACTGTGGGGCATCGGGCTCACCCAGACCGTCAGCGGCAACACCTTCTTCCTGCATGACGGGCGCGCACGAAGCCTGGCCGAGGCGATTCTGTGGCATGGCGGCGAGGGCCAGAAGGCGCGTGACCGCTTTGCCGCTGCCGATGCGGCCGACCGCGCCGCGCTGATCAAGTTTCTGGAGTCGCTCTGATGCGGAAGCGTCTTGCATTCGCTCTGATGCTGGTCCTCGGCGGTGCGCTGCCGGCATCCGCGGCGGTGAAGGCATCGGATGTGATCCAGCGGGCGATCGACGGCTTCGTCCGCCCGGCCTATGCCAGACTGCATGACCATGCGGACAGCTTGGCCAAGACCATGCACGCGCTTTGCCAAGCGCCCTCGCGAGACAATCTCGATGCGGCACGCGCCGAATTCTCGGGTGTCGTGGATGCCTGGTCGGTGGTGGAAATCATCCGTTTCGGGCCGATCGCGGAAAACAACCGGCTTGAGCGCATGCTGTTTTGGCCGGACCGCAAGAGCATCGGCCTGAAGCAGGTGCAGGCGGCACTTGCCGGCAAGGATCCGACAGCCGCCGATCCGGCCCAGCTGGCTACAAAGAGCGTCGCCATGCAAGGGCTCGGCGCACTGGAATTCGTCCTCTACGGCGACGGAGCCAGTCAATTGGTCGGCAGGGACGACGCCTATCGCTGCGCCTACGGTGCGGCCATTGCCGGCAATGTCGAGACGATTGCCGGCGAAGTTGGCGATGCCTGGAACGAGCCCAACGGCTTTGCCGCGCTCTGGGCCAATCCGGGTCCGCAGAACGCGCTCTACCACGACGGAACAGAAGCGGTGACCGAACTGGTCGGCGTCTTCATCAACGAACTGGAAATGGTCCGCCACGTACGCCTGAAAGGCTTCCTGGGCGCCAAGCCGGAGGCCGACAAACCGAAACAGGCGATCTATTGGCGCTCGCAAAACACCGCCCGCTCGCTGACCGGGAATCTGGCGGGCATGGACACGCTGTTCCAGGCCTCGCAGCTTGGCGACGCGCTGCCGCCCGATGCGCGCTGGATGGCAGAATCGGTCCACATCCAGCTCACCAACGGGATCGAGGCGGCCAAGGCGATCAGGGGACCGATCGACAAGGCACTTGCCGATCCGGCGCTGCGCCAGAAGCTCGACTATTTCTCGCTGGTGACATCCAGCCTGACGACCCTGATCGGCACCAGGCTGACCGCCGAATTCGGCCTGACCGCCGGGTTCTCGTCATTGGATGGCGACTGATCATGAGGACGCCGCTGATCGATCGGCGCGATTTCCTGAGGGCCGCAGGCGCTGGTTTCGTAGCGGCGATGGCGCCGTCGGCCTGGGCAAAGACACTCGACGCCGACGCGGTCTTCGCCACCGCTTTCGTCAAGCGCGACGGCAGCTATGGCGCGGCCGTCCTGTCCAAGGCCGGCAAGTTGTTGCACACGATCGATCTGCCCGATCGGGGCCACGATGTTACCTTCGACCCGGTGTCCAAGCGTTCGGTGGTGTTTGCCAGGCAGCCGGGCACCTTTGCTGTCGTCTTCGACCATACCGGCCGCGGTGAACCGCGCACCATTGCCAGCGTTGCCGGCCGGCATTTCTTCGGCCATGGCGTGTTCTCGGCCGATGGCACGCTGCTCTACGCAACCGAGAACGATTTCGACAATGCCGCCGGCGTCGTCGGCGTCTATGACGCGCATGCGAAATTCAAGCGCATCGGCGAGTTTCCGACCTACGGCACAGGCCCGCACGAGCTTTTGCTGCTTTCCGACGGCAGGACGATCGCTGTGGCCAATGGCGGCATCGAGACGCATCCGGATTATGGCCGCGCCGAGCTCAACATCGCAACGATGAAGCCTTCCTATGTTCTGGTCGACCGCCTTACCGGCGATCTCACCGAAAAGCACGAATTGCCGCCGGCGCTGCACCAATTGTCGATCCGCCATATGGATGCCGACCGGTCCGGCACCGTCTGGTTCGGCTGCCAGTACAGGGGGCCGGGTACCGACCGTGCCCCGCTGGTTGGCCGCGCGCCGCGCGGCAAGGACTTGCAATTGCTCGATATGTCGCAGGATGTGCTCTCCGGCTTCAGGAACTATATCGGCTCGGTCGCCGCCAATCCTGCCGCCGGCACCATCGCCGTGTCTTCGCCTGAGGGCAATTCGCTTGCCGTGATCGACACGGCCAGCGGCCGCGTCGTCGCTACCAAGGCTCTGGTCGAGGTCTGTGGCGTTGCGCCCGATGGGAAAGGCTTCATCGCGACGACGGGTGCCGGCGAAATCATCGAAGCCGGTGGCGCGACTCGTTCCGAGCCGGACTATGTCTGGGATAATCACGTGCTGCGTATCGAGCAGGTCGGCTAGTCCCGATACCTATTGTGGCGATTGCGTGCGGTGGAACTTACATTCTTGGACCCGCGCCGAAGCCAAGTCGCCTGATGATTTATCCATTATTCCCTTGCGGGGATGAGCCCTGGCGGGCAGAGGGAAGCTGTTTTCGAAACTGTCTCAACCGGCCGCTTCATGAAATTGCTTGCCGTCGACTGTGCCGCCAATCTCTGCGCCGCCTGCGTCTACGACGCGGCGGCCGGGAAAGAACTCGGCCGTTCGGTGCTCGATCTCGGTAAGGGTCATGCCGAGCATCTGATGGGTGTCATCGAAAAGGCGTTGGGGACCAGCAGAACCGACTATTCCGGCCTCGGCGCCATTGCCGTTTCGACGGGTCCGGGCTCCTTCACCGGTCTGCGCGTCGGCGTCTCGGCGGCGCGCGGCCTTGCGCTGGCGCTGAAAATCCCGGCGATCGGCGTGACGACTCTGGAGGCCCTGGCGGCGCAAGCGAGAGCGGCATTTCCCGGTCGCGCCGTGCTCGCCGCGCTCGATGCAGGTCGCGAGGAGATCCATGCGGCACTTTACGATGAGAGGTCGGTGCTGATCTATGGTCCGGCTGTGACCACACTCTCGCAAGCCGCAGCCATGGCGGTCGACAGATCTGCGGTTCTCGCCGGCACGGCGGCAACCCAGATTGCCGCGGCGGCCGGGCGCAGCTTCGATCTCGGCGGGACGGCGGCCACCGCCGACATCGCCGTCTATGCCCGGCTGGCCGCGGCCCAAGGTGCCGGTAAACACGGCGAGAGCGAAAAACCGAAACCGCTCTATCTGCGCGGCGCCGACGCAAAGCCGCAGGCCGGCTTTATTCTATCGAGGCAAGACCATGATCCCAAAAAGTGGAAACCGGTTTTGGGAAAAGATCATGGTCCAAACGGAAACAAGTCCTGATGCGCATTCCCTTCCTCCAGTCGCGCCGCAGGGACTATGCGCTCGAGCCGTTGACGGTTGCCGATAGCGCGGCCATGTCGGTGCTGCATCGCGAGGATTTCGCGCGGCCGTGGACCGACGACGAATTCGCCGCCCTGCTCGAGCAGGACACGGTGTTCGGCTATGCCGCGCGCGAGACCGGACAGGGTGCCAAGCCGCCGGTCGGCTTCGTGCTGGCGCGGCTGGCGGCCGGCGAGGGGGAGATCCTGACGGTCGCGGTGGCACGCTCGCATCGGCGCCGGGGGCTCGGCTGGCAATTGATGGATGCGGTGCTGCGTGAACTGCACGCACAGCGCGCCGAGGCGCTTTTCCTCGAGGTCGACGAGACCAATGTCGCCGCGATCGCGCTCTACCGGCGGTTCGGCTTCCGCGAGGTCGGCAAGCGTGCCAACTATTACAAGTCGCCGGAGCACGGCTCGACCGGCGCGCTTGTCATGCGCCGCGATCTTCGTTAGCCAAACGCCGGGGTGGTGCGGATGATCGGAAAAATCAGGATTTTCCTGGCGCTGGGGCTGGTTGTCGTCGGCTCGCTGGTGCTTGTGCCGCTGCAGATCTTGTCGATGCGGACCGGGCTCTGGCGCGAGACCTTCATCCTGAAAATCTGGCACAGGATGATTGTCAGGACGCTGGGGCTGCGCATCCATGTCAAGGGAGCGCTGTCCGGCCAGCGCCCATTGCTGATTGCTGCCAACCACATCTCCTGGACCGACATCATGGTGCTGGGGTCGATGGTCGACGTGACGTTCATCGCCAGGGCCGATATGGCCGGCTGGCCGTTGATCGGCATGCTGTCGAAGCTGCAGCGCACGGTATTCATCGAACGTGAGCGTAAGCGTTCGTCGGGCGACCAGGCGAGCGAGATCGCCGGCCGCATGGCCAAGGGCGACGCCATGGTGCTGTTTGCCGAAGGCTCGACCGGCGACGGCAACATGATCCTGCCGTTCAAGAGCACGCTGTTCGGCGCCGCTACAATGGCGATTGCGGAAGGGGCGGCCGAACAGGTCTTCGTCCAGCCGGTGGCGATCGTCTATACGCGCCTGCATGGCGTGCCGCTCGGCCGCCGGCATCGGCCGGTTGCCGCCTGGATCGGCGATGAAGAGCTGATGCCGCACCTCAAGGTGCTGATGGCCGAGGGCGCCCTCGACGTCGAGGTGCATTTTGGCGAGGCGATTGCTTTCTCCAAGGGCTCCAGCCGCAAGGAGACGGCAAAGCAGATGGAACGCCAGGTGCGCGAGATGGTACAAGCGGCGCTCGCCGAACCGCGTCCGAGCCGGTAGGCTGCGCAGGTTCCGGCCAGATTCGTCTGTTTTTTGTCAGGGAAAGGCGTTAGAAGCCGCGAAATGGAATTGAACACGATAGAACGCGACGACATCGGCGCTGCCGCCGAAAACCTGGTCGTTCCGCCTGCCGCGACCAGAAAGGTCTTCGTCAAGACCTATGGCTGCCAGATGAACGTTTACGATTCGCAGCGCATGACCGATGCGCTGGCGGCCGACGGCTATGCCGCGACAGACGCTATCGGCGAGGCCGATCTGGTGCTGCTCAACACCTGCCACATCCGCGAGAAAGCGGCGGAAAAAGTCTATTCCGAACTTGGGCGCATCCGTGAGTTGAAGGCCGAGCGTGCAAAGGCCGGGCGCGAAATGCTGGTCGGCGTCGCCGGCTGCGTGGCGCAGGCCGAGGGTGCCGAGATCATCCGCCGCTCGCCGGCCGTCGACCTGGTCATCGGCCCGCAGACCTACCACCGGCTGCCCGGTGTGCTGGCGAGGGCGCGTGGCGGCGAAAAGATCGTCGAGACCGACTATGCCGTCGAGTACAAGTTCGAGTATCTGCCGCAGCCGAAGCGCGCCGAACTGATCAGGCGCGGCGTGACGGCGTTCTTGACCGTTCAGGAAGGCTGCGACAAGTTCTGCACCTTCTGTGTCGTGCCCTATACGCGCGGCTCGGAAGTCTCGCGGCCGGTGGCACAGATCGTCGCCGAGGCCGAGCGCCTGGCAGATGCCGGCGTGCGCGAGGTGACGCTGCTCGGCCAGAACGTCAACGCCTGGCACGGAAGAGGTGAAGACGGCGAGGAATGGGGCCTTGGCCGGCTGCTGTTCAGGCTGGCAGAGATTCCAGGCCTGGCGCGGCTGCGCTACACGACCAGTCATCCGCGCGACATGGAGGATGAATTGATCGCCGCCCATCGTGATTTGCCGACGCTGATGCCCTATCTACATTTACCGGTGCAGTCCGGCTCCGACCGCATACTCAAGGCGATGAACCGCAGGCATATGGCCAAGGACTATTTGACGTTGATCGACCGCATCCGTGCCGCGCGGAACGACATCGCACTGTCGGGCGACTTTATCGTCGGCTTTCCCGGCGAGACGGAAGCCGATTTCGAGGCGACGATGCAGTTGGTCGAAGACGTCAACTATGCCTCGGCCTTCTCGTTCAAATATTCTCCGCGCCCCGGCACGCCGGGCGCCGAGATGGGCGATCACGTGCCGGAGGCCGTCAAGGACGAGCGCCTGCAGCGGCTGCAGGCGCTGCTGCTGAAACAGCAGCAGGATTTCGGCACCAGCCTGGTCGGCAGGACCATCGACACGCTGATCGAAAAGCCGGGCCGCCAGGCCGGCCAGAAGGTTGGCCGCTCGCCCTGGCTGCAGCCGGTTATTGTTGATGAAAAGGCCGGCGAAATCGGTGACATTATCCAGGTACGAATCACGAAGACGGGCTACAACAGCCTGTTCGCCGAATTGGCCTGAAGGTCTCGGCAGATGAGGAGAGACGGTTGAGCGCTGCTGAAGTGAAGAACCTGCCCCAGAACCTACCCTCGGGGGCCTCGGATATCGCGCACATCGTACTGACTTTCGACAACAACAAGCTTGCCAGCGCCCTTTACGGCCAGTTCGACGAGAATCTGGCCCGACTCGAGCAGAAGCTCGGCGTCGATATCCGCTCGCGCGGCAATCAATTGACCATCAAGGGCTCTTCCTCGGCCGCCGAGCAGGCACGCCGCGCCTTGGACAATCTTTACGGCATTCTGCAGAAAGGCACCGACATCGGCCAGTCCGATGTCGACGGCGCCGTGCGCATGGCGATCGCCAGCGACGACCAGCTGACGCTGCCGACGCTGGAGCGCAAGGGCAAGGTGTCCGCCGCCCAGATATCGACGCGCAAGAAGACCATCTATGCCCGCTCGCTCAACCAGGACGCCTACATGCGCGCGCTGGAGCGGTCGGAACTCGTCTTCGGCATCGGCCCGGCCGGCACCGGAAAGACCTATCTGGCGGTGGCGCATGCGGCAATGCTGCTCGAACGCGGCATGGTCGAACGCATCGTGCTGTCGCGCCCCGCGGTCGAGGCGGGCGAACGGCTTGGCTTTCTGCCGGGTGACATGAAGGAGAAGGTCGATCCCTATCTGCGGCCGCTCTATGACGCGCTCTACGACATGATGCCGGCCGACAAGGTCGAGCGGGCGATTGCCGCCGAGGTCATCGAGATCGCGCCGCTGGCGTTCATGCGCGGCCGTACGCTGGCGCACGCTGCCGTCATACTCGACGAGGCGCAGAACACTACGCCGATGCAGATGAAGATGTTCCTGACCCGCCTCGGCGAGAACTCGCGCATGATCGTCACCGGTGATCCGACCCAGATCGATCTGCCGCCAAACACCAAGTCCGGCCTGGTCGAGGCGCTGAGAATCCTCGACGGCGTCACCGGCATGGTGACGGTCCGCTTCAACGAAGGCGACGTCGTCAGGCATCCGCTGGTCGCCGAGATCGTCAAGGCCTATGACCGCGACGGCAAGCTGGCCAGGGGCCTGGGTGTCGAAAGCTGATATGATTATGCGGCCGCATGGCTGAGGAGCAAAAGGCGGGGGGGCCGCTTCCCGTCGAGATCGACATCGCGATCGAGGCGGGCGACTGGCCCGACGAGACGACGCTGACGCGGCTGGTCGACCACGCCGTCTCGGCCGGCTTTGCCGAAACCGGTGCCGACGGCCGTTCCGAGCTCAGCATCGTCTTTTCCGACGATGCCCATATCCGTACGCTCAATGCCGGCTGGCGCGGCAAGGACAAGCCGACCAACGTCCTGTCTTTTCCGGCTTTTCCGTTTGCCAGGGGCGGGCCTCTGCCGCCGATGCTCGGCGACATCGTGCTGGCCGCCGAGACTGTCGCGCGCGAGGCGGCACTGGAAGACAAGCCCATCGAGGACCATATCTCCCATCTCGTCATCCATGGCCTGCTGCATTTGCTGGGCTATGATCACGAAACCGATGCCGAAGCGGAACTGATGGAAGCGACAGAGCGCGCAGCACTTGCGAGGCTTGCCATTCCCGATCCCTACACGTAATTACAAAAGACCAATTGACCGGACGATGATGAACGACAAACCAGAGACTGCCGCCCGCTCCGACGCCGGCAGTGTGATCAAGCCTTCCGAAACGACGGAAGAGGGCTCGAGTCCGAGTACCTCGACCGGCAGCTTCGCCAGCGAGGCATCGCCTGCCGGTCCTTCCCTGTTTGATCGCGTGCTCGGGCTTTTCAGGCACCGCAACGGCACCAGCCTGCGCGAGGAGATTGCCGGTGCGCTTGCCGAAACGGCGAGCGATGCAGAATCCTTCTCGCCTGGCGAACGCGCCATGCTCAACAACATCCTGCGCCTGCGCGAAGTGCGCGTCGAGGACGTCATGGTGCCGCGCGCCGACATCGAGGCGGTCGAGATCACCACGAAGCTGGGTGATCTTCTGGGGCTGTTCGAGCAGTCCGGCCATTCCCGCATGCCGGTCTATTCGGAGACGCTCGACGATCCGCGCGGCATGGTTCATATCCGCGACGTGCTGGCGCACATCACCAAGGTCGCCCGCGTCAGAAAGGGCAGGACGACAAGGAAAACTCCGGTCGCGACGGTTCTCGATCTCGCTCAGGTCGATCTGGCGCGCACCATCGGCGATCTCAACCTGATCCGACCGGTGCTGTTCGTGCCGCCGTCGATGCTCGCCTCCGACCTGATGGGGCGGATGCAGACGACGCGGACCCAGATGGCTTTGGTCATCGACGAATATGGCGGTACTGACGGTCTCGTCTCGCTCGAGGACATCGTCGAGATGGTGGTCGGCGACATCGAGGACGAGCATGACGAGGACGAGCCGATGATTACCCAGGCCGGCGAAGGCGTCTTCATCGTCGACGGCAAGGCCGAGATCGACGACGTCGCCAAGATGATCGGCGAGGATTTCGCCGCCGGCGAGCACGGCGAATATGTCGACACGATCGGCGGCATGATCTTCAACACGCTTGGCCGGGTGCCGGCGCGCGGCGAAGTGGTGCAGGCCATACCCGGCTTCGAGTTTCATGTGCTCGACGCCGACCCACGCCGCGTCAAGCGCGTGCGCATCGTCGAGACCCTGAAGGGCGAGCGCCGCCGCCGCGCCGTCCGCACCGAGCAGGCTTGAAGGACGCGGCTTGCCCGATGCCGGTTGAGGACCCGTTCAAGCACTCAACCTTGGGCTCGGGTGTCTTCTACCAGAATCCGCGGGCCGCATTGACATGGCTTGAAAAGGCTTTCGGCTTCGAGCCGAGCATGGTGGTCAGCGATGCCAATGGCAGGCTCGTCCATTCCGAGATGCGGTTCGGCGACGGCTATATCATCGTCGATTCCGAATGGGCCGACCATATAGCCAGCCCGGCTTCAATTGCAGGCAAGAACACGCAGTCGGTCTATGTACGTCTCAAGGACGGGATAGATGCCCACTGCGATCGTGCAAGGGCGGCGGGAGCCGAGATCGTCGAGGGGCCTGCCGACCAGCTCTACGGTGAACGGCAGTACAGGGCGCGCGATCCTGAAGGCCATATCTGGACCTTTTCCCAGACTGTCCGCTCCGTCCCACGCGAAGAGGCTGAGCGGCTGGGCGGACTGAAGATCGAAGGCTGGCATCGATAGCTATGAGCGGACTTGTTCGCTCTTATCCGGTTTGGAGCCAAGGCCGCGGCCTGATAAATCTTGCTTCCTGATTCGCACGACTCGGAAGCATAGATGGAGCGCCAGGCCGGCCGGATAATTCTGCTTTGGGGCTGGCGGCGCGCGCTGGTTGCGTTTTTTGCCGGCGCGCTGGCGGTTCTTGCCCAGGCGCCGTACGATTTCTTCGCCGTCTGTTTCGTTTCGTTTCCCCTGCTGGTGTGGCTACTCGACGGCGCGACCGGCGAAGCCTCGGACGGTTTTCTGCGGCGCTTGCTGCCGGCTTTCGCCATCGGCTGGTGGTTCGGTTTCGGCTACTTTCTTGCCGGTCTCTGGTGGGTCGGCTCGGCGCTTCTGGTCGAGGCCGACAGCTTCGCCTGGGCCTTGCCGTTCGCTGTGGTCGGCATCCCCCTCGCGCTGGCCCTCTTTTACGGTTTCGCTGCCGTGGTTGCCCGGCTGTTGTGGAGCAACGACATCGGGCGCATCGCCGCGCTCGCCTTCGGCTTTGCGCTGGCGGAATGGCTGCGCGGCTTCCTGTTCACCGGCTTTCCGTGGAATGCCGTCGGCTATGCGGCGATGCCGGTGCCTTTGCTGATGCAGAGCGTATCGGTGACCGGCATGGTCGGCATGGACGCGCTTGCGGTCTTCGTCTTTGCGCTGCCGGCGCTGCTTGCGGCCCGCCGGCATCTCCGCCTCGGCGCGGCATTGCTTGTCGTTCTCGTCGCCGCCCATGCCGGCTTCGGCTATATCCGGCTCGCCGCCCCCGAAAAGCCGGCCGCCCGCAGCCTTGACGTCCGTATCGTGCAGCCTGCCGTCGACCTTACGGAAAAATGGGATACCTCGGTGCGTGACCGTATCTTCGCCACCATGATGGGGCTTTCGGCCAAGGCGCCGGAACCCGGCCATGACAGGCCGCAATTGATCCTGTGGCCGGAGACGTCCGTGCCGTTTCTGTTCACCGAACGTCCGGATGCCCTGCCTGCGATCGGAGAGATGCTTGGCGATGGCCAGATGCTGGTCGCCGGCGTCGTTCGCGAGGAAGGCGGCTCGGCGGCCGGCAGCCGTTACTACAACTCTGTGGTGGCGATCGACGAAAGGGGCGAAATCGTCGATGCCGTCGACAAGGTCCACCTGGTACCCTTCGGCGAATACCTGCCTTTCGCCGATCTGCTCGGCCGCTTCGGGCTTGAGCAGCTTGTTGCCGGTCCAATGACCTTCGCGGCGGGCAATGAGCGGCATCCGATCGCGCTGCCCGGCGGTATCCGGGCGCTGCCGTTTATTTGCTATGAGGTCATCTTTCCCGATCTGGTCGCAGTTGACGCAACGTCAGCCGAGCTTATTGTGAACGTCACCAATGACGCCTGGTTCGGCGACACGCCGGGGCCGTACCAGCACTTCAGGCAGGCGCAGATCCGGGCGGTGGAGAATGGGGTGCCCCTGTTGCGCGCGGCTAATAACGGCATTTCGGCCGTTGTCGACCCGCGCGGTCGCATCGTCGACGCGCTGGCAATCGATGCACGCGGCGCGATCGATGTGCGTGTGCCGATCTCCAACCAAGCCGTCGTTTCCTCCGGCCAACGACGCATTAACGGAATGCTGATCATGTTTTTGCTTGCCGTTACGGCATGCATTTTGAACGTAAGGCAAAGGCTACGGGCGAATTGACAGCCGACACATTAGAAACTCATACTGTAAGCGCCTGAAAATTTTCGAAGTCGATAAGGTCGTTCTGTTGGGGCACGGGCCGCGGCGTCGTTTGGGCAGCAAAATAGAAAAAGCCGGAAAAATTCGGCGAGGAAAAAATGACAGAAGAAAACAAGAAAAAGCCGAATCCGATCGACATCCACGTCGGAAGCCGCATCCGGCTTCGCCGCAATATGCTGGGAATGAGCCAGGAAAAACTGGGTGAAAACCTCGGCATAACGTTCCAGCAGATCCAAAAGTACGAAAAGGGCACCAATCGCGTCGGCGCCAGCCGTTTGCAGGCAATCGCCTCCATACTCGGCGTCCCCGTCGCCTTCTTTTTCGAGGATGCGCCCGGTCAGGAGCCCGTGGGCAACCGTGGATTTGCCGAGGATGCTTCGATGACCTCCGCCGTCGAATTCTGCGGCAGCCCGGAAGGCCTCCAGCTGAATCGCGCCTTCGTCAAGATCGCCGACGTGAAAGTGCGCCGCAAGATCATCGAGCTGGTGAAGTCGCTTTCCACCGACGAAGTCGATTGACTGGCCCGTGAAGAGTTCAACAAGGAAGGGGTCGTCGTAGCTGGGCATGCAATTTCTCGCGGCTGCGCCATTGAGGGATGTTCATTCCGCAGATGCGCTGAAGCGCAGATCGATTTCGCTCGACACGCTTCCTCGAAGCCGTTTTCCTCAGTCTGTTGGTGCAAGGGCTGATCGCAGTGCGCCCTGCCGCCATCTCGGGATGCAAAGATAATAACGTCAAAATTCATGCCAGAACGGCTGCATGGCTTGACGAGCGACGCCCGGCACCGTTAACAACTGGCGCGCCAAAATCGGCGGCCTGCCGATATTTTTTTCAAGAGGGGACACCCGTGACGCGGCACAATTACTTCTTCACCTCGGAATCCGTTGCCGAGGGCCATCCCGACAAGGTCTGCGACCGCATCTCCGACGAGATTGTCGATCTCGTCTATCGCGAAGCCAGAAAGACCGGCATGGACCCATGGAAGGTCCGCGTTGCCTGCGAGACGCTTGCGACGACCAATCGCGTTGTCATCGCCGGCGAGGTGCGCGTCCCCGAGACGCTGCTCAAGAAGGACAAGGAGGGCAACGTCCTGAAGGATGCGGCCGGCCATCCGATTGTCAACCCGGCCAAGTTCAAGTCGGTCGCTCGCAAGGCGATCCGCGAAATCGGCTACGAGCAGGCCGGCTTCCACTGGAAGACAGCCAAGATCGAGGTCCTGCTGCACGGCCAGTCGCCGGATATCGGCCAAGGCGTCGACAACGCCTCCGACCGGCAAGGCGAGGAGGGAGCCGGCGACCAGGGCATCATGTTTGGCTATGCCTGCCGCGAAACCCCGGACCTGATGCCGGCGCCGATCTATTACAGCCACAAGATCCTCGAATTGCTGGCGGCTGCGCGCCATGAAGGCAGCGGTGATGCCGGCAGGCTCGGGCCGGATGCCAAGAGCCAGGTCACCGTCCGCTATGTCGACGGCAAAGCGGCGGAAGTGACGCAGATCGTGCTGTCGACCCAGCATCTCGATGAGACGTGGGATTCGAAGAAGGTGCGCAACGTCGTCGAGCCCTATATTCGCGAAGCACTGGGCGACCTGAAGATTGCCGACAATTGCAATTGGTACATCAATCCGACTGGCAAGTTCGTCATCGGCGGGCCTGATGGCGACGCCGGCCTGACCGGCCGCAAGATCATCGTCGACACTTATGGTGGGGCTGCGCCTCATGGCGGCGGCGCTTTTTCTGGCAAGGACACCACCAAGGTCGACCGCTCGGCGGCCTATGCGGCGCGTTATCTCGCCAAGAACGTGGTTGCCGCAAAGCTCGCCGATCGCTGCACCATCCAGCTTTCCTATGCGATCGGTGTCGCCCAGCCGCTGTCGATCTACGTCGACCTGCACGGCACCGGCAAGGTCGACGAGGCAAAACTCGAGCGTGCACTGCGCGCCGTGATGGACCTGTCGCCGTCCGGCATCCGCCGCCACCTCGATCTCAACAAGCCGATCTATGCCAAGACGTCGTCCTACGGCCATTTTGGCCGCAAGGCCGGCCGCGACGGATCCTTCTCCTGGGAGAAGACCGATCTCGCCAAGGCTCTCAAGGACGCTCTCGCCGAACCGGTCGCCGAAGCAGTCGCCGCCTAACCGCGGCGCCTATGGATCCGAAGGACCGGCCAAGCCGTGCGACCGAGGCCTTTTTCGGTCGCCGGCGAGGCAAGACCATTCGACCACAACAGGCCGCGGCGCTGGAGAGCGGCTTCGCCGCCTACAGGCTCGATCTGACGGTTGAACCGCCGGCCGACTTGCGCAGCCTTTTCGAAGCCGAAGTTTCGGCTGTCCAGCTCGAAATCGGTTTTGGCGGCGGCGAACATCTTCTGCACCGTGCTACGGCCAGCCAGGCGACCGGCTTTATCGGCGTCGAGCCTTTCGTCAACGGCATGGCCAAGATGATGATGGCGGTCCGGGAGCGGCCGCTTGCCAATCTGCGCGTCTATGACGACGACGCCACACGTCTGCTGGACTGGCTGCCGCAGGCTTCGCTTGACGGCATTGACCTTCTCTATCCGGATCCGTGGCCGAAGAAGAAGCACTGGAAGCGGCGCTTCGTCAGCCCGGTCAATCTCGACCGCTTCGCGCGCGTCCTGAAGCACGGCGGAAAGTTCCACTTTGCGTCCGATATCGATAGCTATGTGAACTGGACGCTCCTGCATTGTCGGGCGCACGACGCCTTCACGTGGCAGGCAAGCGAAGCAGCCGACTGGCACCGGCCCTATGATGGCTGGCCGGGGACGCGCTATGAGGCCAAGGCCATTCGCGAAGGCCGACGGCCCGCCTATCTCACCTTCGTGCGGAAATAAGCGGGAAAGTAGAGCTGAGCACAAGGCGAGCGGGCCGAAGGCTCTCGGCGCTCACTTGGCTCAGAAGCGACGGATCTTGTCGAAGGCTGCCGGCTCCATGCCGAGATTGCGCAGATCATGCGCACGCGGCTTGCGACCGCTTTCCACAGCCCGGGACGCGGCTACGGCGCTGCCGAACACGCTAAAGACATCGCCTATGGCTGAAAAAAATCCACGATTGTTCATGATGGTACCCTTTTGAGCGCAGTGAGCGCTCCAATTGTGCAATGCAACATAGATAGTCGTGCGTGGCCGGTGCTCAAAGGGGGATCACTGCACGGGCGCCATGCATTTGGCGCAGCGCTGCGGACTCGGAGCCTTGCCGTCATGCAGGACGGGCTTGAAACGAGGACCACGATCGTCTATATCAGCTTCAAATTCTTGGTCGCTGTGACGAAGAGTGGGTCCACCCGGTCCCGCTCTTTTTTATTACCTGCCGACCAACAGAAATCGAGTGACAGGACCGAATGACAGTGACGGCAAGCGAAGGCGACGACCGCATCATCCGCGAAAGCGGCATCGATGCGCGCATCGCGCTGATCGTTCAGCCGGTACTGCGCGCCATTGGTTTCCGCTTGGTACGTGTGCACCTGTCGGGCCAGAACGGGCTGACGCTGCAGATCATGGCCGAGCGCGAAGACGGCACCATGACGGTCGAGGATTGTGAAGAGGTCAGCCGGGCGGTGTCGCCGGCGCTCGATGTCGATGATCCGATCGAGAAGGCTTATCATCTCGAAGTGTCGTCGCCGGGCATCGACCGGCCGCTGGTCCGCAAATCGGACTTTGCAGCCTGGACCGGCCATCTGGTGAAGATGGAAACATCGGTTCTCGTCGCCGACCGTAAGCGCTTCAAGGGCAAGATCGCCGAAAGCGACGCGGACGGTGTGCTGATCGAGCGTGACAAGGCCGCTTACGGCGAGGAGCCGACGGTACGTGTTCCCTACGATGCGATTGCCGAAGCGCGGCTGATTCTGACCGACGACCTTATCCGCGATGCGCTCTCGAAGGACAATCGGGCGCGCAAGGAAGCCAGGAAACGCCGCGGCGAACCCGAAGACGCACCAGAGGGTGCGGAAGACGAAACCGAACAGGAAATGTGATTGGGCTGCCGGCCGTAAGGGTCGGCAACAAGCTCGGGAGAAAGAAGATGGTTGTAAGCGCCAACAGGCTTGAACTGCTGCAGATCGCCGATGCGGTCGCGCGTGAAAAGTCGATCGACAAGTCGATCGTCATCGCCGCCATGGCCGATGCGATCCAGAAGGCCGCGCGCTCGCGCTACGGCCAGGAAACCAATATCCGCGCCGACATCAATGCCAACACCGGCGAGATGAAGCTGCAGCGGCTGATGGAAGTGGTCGAGAAGGTCGATGACTACGCGACGCAGATTGCCATTTCCTCGGCGCGCGAGCGCAATCCGGACGCCCAGCTCGGCGATTTCATTGCCGAACAGCTACCGCCGATGGATTTTGGCCGCATCGCCGCCCAGTCCGCCAAGCAGGTCATCGTGCAGAAGGTGCGCGAGGCCGAGCGCGACCGGCAATATGATGAATACAAGGACCGTATCGGCGAGATCGTCAACGGTACCGTCAAGCGCGTCGAATACGGCAACGTCATCGTCGATCTCGGCCGCGGCGAAGCGATCATCCGCCGCGACGAGCTGATTCCGCGCGAAAACTACAAGTATGGCGATCGCGTCCGTGCCTATGTCTATGACGTACGCCGCGAACAGCGCGGCCCGCAGATATTCCTGTCGCGCACCCATCCGCAGTTCATGGCGAAGCTGTTCACCATGGAAGTGCCGGAAATCTACGACGGCATCATCGAGATCAAGTCGGTCGCCCGCGATCCGGGTTCGCGCGCCAAGATCGCTGTCATCTCGCGCGACAGCTCCATCGATCCGGTCGGTGCCTGCGTCGGTATGCGCGGCAGCCGCGTCCAGGCGGTCGTCGGTGAATTGCAGGGCGAGAAGATCGACATCATTCCGTGGTCGCCATCGGCGGCGTCCTTCATTGTCAATGCATTGCAGCCGGCGGAAGTCGCCAAGGTCGTGCTCGACGAGGATGCCGAGCGCATCGAGGTCGTCGTTCCCGACGATCAGCTGTCGCTGGCCATCGGCCGCCGCGGCCAGAACGTCCGTCTTGCCTCGCAGCTGACCGGCTGGGATATCGACATCCTGACCGAGCAGGAAGAGAGCGAACGCCGCCAGAAGGAATTCGTCGAACGGTCGTCGCTGTTCATGGAAGCCCTCGACGTCGACGAGATGGTCGGCCAGGTGCTCGCTTCTGAAGGCTTCACCAGCGTCGAGGAGGTCGCGTATGTCGACTCCGGCGAAATCGCGTCGATCGACGGCTTCGACGAGGACACGGCTTCGGAAATCCAGACTCGCGCCCGCGAATATCTGGAGAAGATCGAAGCCGAGCATGACGAGAAGCGCAAGGCGCTCGGCGTCAAGGACGAGCTGCGCGAGATTCCCGGCATCACCACCGCCATGATGGTGACGCTCGGCGAGGACGGCGTGAAGACGATTGAGGATTTCGCCGGCTACGCCGCCGACGACCTGACCGGTTGGAAGGAACGCAAGGACGGCGAGACGAAGGTATTCCCGGGTGTGCTCGCCAACCACGGCGTATCACGCGCCGATGCCGAGCAGATGGTCCTGGCCGCTCGCCTGAAGGCTGGCTGGATCACCGAAGACGAGCTTGCCGCCGAGGGCGTGCCGGCTGACGAAACCGTCGGTGCGTGAGGTGAAACCGCATCGCACCGAACCCGCCCTTGGACGAGATGAACGATCGCACCTGCATCGTCACCCGCAGGCAAGCCGAACCGGATGAACTGATCCGTTTCGTCGTCGGCCCGGATTCGGCCGTCGTTCCGGACATCAAGAGAAACCTGCCCGGCCGCGGTTGCTGGGTGACGGCCGACCGCCTACATATAGAAAAGGCAGCGGCCAAAAACCTGTTTGCCCGTGCTTTTAAGGCGCAGGTGAGCGTGCCGGCCGATCTTGGCGGCATGGTCGACGCGCTGCTTTCCAGGTCCGCTCTGGGCATGCTTGGCCTGGCCCGCAAGGCGGGCGCCATAGCGCTCGGAGCGACCAAGGTCGAGAGCGCCGTGCGCGGCGGACTTGCACTTTTCGTGCTCCACGCGACCGAGGCTTCCGACGATGGCGTCCGCAAGATAAGCCAGGCGCGACGGGCAACCGTCCACCTCGGCGGGCCTGCGATCCGCGCTTACAAACTTTTCTCCGAGGCCGAGTTGAGCTTGGCATTGGGGGGTACAAATGTGATACATGCTGCCGTTCTCGCGGGAGACGCGGGCAGGGCGGTCCAGAAGCGCATGGTTGCGCTCGACCGATATCGGGGCGGTTCCCCGGACGATCTGGCAATGCTTGCGGCCGTTGCTGACGAAGATGATGCCGCAGAGGATATGGAATGAGCGATACGAAATCGGGCGACGACAAGACGCTGAGTGTTACGCCGAAGAAGACCTTGACGCTGAAGCGCCCCGGTATGGAACAGGGCACGGTGCGCCAGAACTTCTCACACGGCCGCACCAAGTCGGTGGTCGTCGAGACCAAGAAGCGCAAGTTCTCGCTGCCCGGCGACAAGCCGGAGCCGGCGGCAGCGCCTGTGTCCGTCTTCACGCCGAAGCCGGTCGCGGCAGCGCCCGCCGTGCAGGAAGCTCCCAAGGCGCCTCCCCCTCCGCCGCCGGTCGAACGCGGCGGCATGGTGCTGAACGAGTTGTCGCGCCAGGAAATGGAAGCACGCCGCCGGGCTCTCGAGGGCTCGAAGGTCCGCGATGTCGAGGATCGCCAGCGCGCCATCGAGGAAGCCAAGCGCCGCAGCGAGGACGAAGAGCGCCGCCGCCGCGAGCGCGAGGAATCGGCTCGCCGTCAGGCCGAGGAAGAGGCACGGCTGCAAGCCGAGGCCGAATCCCGCCGCCGTGCCGAGGAAGAGGCGCGCCGCCGTGCGCCGCTCGCCGCCGAACTGGCAACAGTCGATGACGAGGAAGAGGTCAAACCGAAGCGGGCCGGTGCCGGCGCACCAGTGCGCCGTCTGGTCACGCCGGAAGTGGCGCGTCCGGCCAAACCGACCAAGGGCGAGGAAGACCGCCGCCGCGGCAAGCTGACGCTGAATTCGGCGCTTTCCGACGAGGATGCGCGCGCCCGCTCGCTCTCGTCGATGCGCCGCCGTCAGGAGAAATTCAAGCGCGCGTTGCATAACGAGCCACGCGAGAAAGTCATGCGTGAAGTGATCCTGCCCGAAACCATCACCATCCAGGAGCTGGCGCAGCGCATGTCCGAGCGCGCTGTCGACGTGGTCAAGTTCTTCATGAAGCAGGGCCAGATCCTGAAGCCTGGTGACGTCATCGACGCCGACACGGCCGAACTCGTCGCCACCGAATTTGGCCACACGGTCCGCCGCGTCGCCGAGTCCGACATCGAAGAGGGCTTGTTCAACATCGCCGATCGTCCCGAGGACCTGCAGCCGCGTCCGCCGGTGGTAACGATCATGGGTCATGTCGATCACGGCAAGACCTCGTTGCTCGATGCCATCCGCAATGCCAACGTCGTCTCCGGCGAGGCCGGCGGCATTACCCAGCATATCGGCGCCTATCAGGTCGAGAAGAACGGTCACAAGGTTACCTTCATCGACACGCCCGGCCACGCCGCCTTCACGGCGATGCGTGCCCGCGGTGCCCAGGCGACCGATATCGCCATCCTCGTGGTGGCAGCTGACGACAGCGTCATGCCGCAGACGATCGAATCGATCAATCACGCCAAGGCGGCCGGCGTTCCGATCATTGTGGCGATCAACAAGATCGACAAGCATGACGCCGACCCGCAGAAGGTGCGTTCGGAACTGCTGCGCCACGAGGTGTTCGTCGAATCCATGGGCGGTGAGGTGCTGGATGTCGAGGTGTCGGCGACCAAGGGCATCAATCTCGACAAGTTGCTCGAAGCGATCCTGCTGCAGGCCGAAATCCTCGACCTGAAGGCCAATCCGGACCGCACCGCCGAAGGCGTGGTCATCGAAGCCCAGCTCGACAAGGGCCGCGGCCCAGTCGCTACCGTGCTGGTGCAGACCGGCACGTTGATGCCGGGCGACATTCTCGTCGCCGGCAACGAATGGGGCCGGGTACGCGCGCTCGTCAATGATCGCGGCGAGCAGGTCAAGGAAGCGCCGCCGGCAATGCCGGTGGAGGTGCTCGGCCTGCAAGGCACGCCGCAGGCCGGCGACCGCTTCGCCGTGGTCAACAACGAGGCCCGCGCCCGCGAGATCACCGAATACCGCCAGCGTCTGGCACGCGAGAAGGCGGTTGCCAGGCATGCCGGCCAGCGCGGTTCGCTGGAGCAGATGATGTCGCAGTTGCAGACCAGCGGACTGAAAGAATTCCCGCTGGTTATCAAGGGCGACGTGCAGGGTTCGATCGAGGCGATCAACGCGGCGCTGGACAATCTCGGCACCGACGAGGTGCGTGCGCGCATCGTCCATGCGGGAGCCGGCGGTATCACCGAAAGCGACGTGTCGCTGGCGGAGACCTCGGGGGCCGCGATCATCGGCTTCAACGTTCGCGCCAATGTGCAGGCGCGTGCGGCAGCGGCCGCGGCAGGCATCGAGATCCGCTACTACTCCATCATCTACAATCTCGTGGATGACGTGAAGGCGGCGCTCTCCGGCCTGCTCTCGCCGGAGCGTCGCGAGACCTTCATCGGCAATGCCGAGATCCTCGAGATCTTCGACATCACCAAGGTCGGCAAGATCGCCGGCTGCCGTGTCACCGAAGGCAAGGTCGAGCGTGGTGCGGGCGTGCGCCTGATCCGCGACAACGTCGTCATCCACGAAGGCACGCTGAAGACCCTGAAGCGCTTCAAGGACGAGGTTTCGGAAGTTCCGGGCGGCCAGGAATGCGGCATGGCCTTCCAGAACTACGAGGACATGCGCGTCGGTGACGTCATCGAGTGCTTCCGCGTCGAGATGGTGACCAGGACGCTCTGAGCTCGAACGTTCGAGTTCGGGCATCCATCGAGACCGGGCGGTGGTCGAAAGACCGCCGCCCAAACCATATGAGACATGTGGTGCGGTCCTATCCCGCGCCCCACGATTTCAGGATAGAGAAAAATGCCCCGTTCAATCACATCAGGCCCATCCCAGCGCATGCTTCGCGTAGGCGAGCAGGTGCGCCATGCTCTGTCGGAAACCTTGCAGCGCGGCGAGATCCTCGATCCGCTGATCGAGAACACGGTGGTTTCGGTCTCGGAAGTGCGCATGTCGCCCGATCTCAAGATCGCCACCGCCTTCGTTTCGCCGCTCGGCGCCAAGGATGCCGGGGCGGTGATCGAGGCGCTCAACAAGCATGCGAAGTTCGTGCGCGGCCGCGTCTCCGGCGCGCTGCGCCAGATGAAGTACATGCCGGAATTCCGCTTCCGGCTCGACACCAGCTACGACAATTTCCAGAAGATAAACGAGTTGCTGCACTCGCCCGAAGTGGCGCGCGATCTCAGCGCCGACGACAAAGACAAAGACGACCGGAAGGACAGCGAATAGTGGCGCGTCGCGGCAAGAAGAAGGGCCGGCCGATCTCGGGCTGGCTGGTACTGGACAAGCCGGTCGGCATGGGCTCGACTGAAGCCGTCTCCAAGATCAAATGGCTGTTCCAGGCGGAAAAGGCCGGCCATGCCGGCACGCTCGACCCGCTGGCGTCCGGCATGCTGCCGATCGCGCTCGGCGAAGCGACCAAGACCGTGCCATACGTCCAGGACGGCGCCAAGGTCTACCGCTTCACGGTTGCCTGGGGCGAGGAGCGTTCGACCGACGACCTCGAAGGCCCGGCGACCAAAAGCTCGGACCGCCGTCCGGCGGAAGCCGACGTACGGGCGCTGCTTTCGAAATATACCGGCGTCATCATGCAGACGCCGCCGCAATTTTCGGCGATCAAGATCGCCGGCGAGCGCGCCTACGACCTTGCCCGCGATGGCGAGACGATCGACATTCCGGCACGCGAGGTCGAGATCGGCCGGCTCGATCTGGTCGAGCACATGGCCGATCGCACCATCTTCGAGGTCGAATGCGGCAAGGGCACCTATGTCCGCTCGCTGGCGCGCGACATGGGCCGCGACCTTGGCTGCTTTGGTCACATCGCCGAGCTGCGGCGGGTCGAGGTCGAGCCGTTCACGCAGGAAGATTTCGTTACCCTGGCCGAGCTGGAAGCCGCCCGCTTCGGCGAGCAGGGCGAGCCGCAAGAAGCAGACGCCCCGATCGACTTCGGTGCCATCGATGCACTTCTGGTCGACACCGCCGCCGCGCTCGAATGCCTGCCGCAGGTCGCGATCAGCGATGATGCGGCAACCAAAATCCGCCTCGGCAATCCGGTCATCATTCGCGGCCGTGACGCGCCGGTAGAAGCGGAGGAGGCCTGCGCCACCGCGCGCGGCAAGCTGGTCGCCATCGGCGCCATCGAGCAAGGCATGTTCAAGCCAAAGCGGGTCTTTATCGGGTAACAGCTGTCTCTCGGCGCATGATCTCCAACCGGATTCTATTTTGGGAAAGGATCATGCGCTAAATCAACAGGGCGACGGCGTCGTTTGCCGTCCGAAGGGATGCGCGGCACCGACGCTGCATTCGAGGGGGCACATGGCAAAGGCTGAGACGGGCAGGAAGCGGGCGGTGCTCAACACACGGCGGCCGCCCGTCGGGGCTTCGCCCGGCACGCTGATCGCCGACCCGGCGGCACGCCGTTCCGAGCTTAGGCTGACATTGATCTCGCCCGAAAAGTTCAAGACCATCGACAATGCCAGCATCGACGACGTCAACACCCATTGCCACAATTGGCCGGTTATCTGGCTCGATTGCACAGGCCTCGCCAACATCCAGCTGATCGAGGAGATCGGCCGGATCTTCAACCTGCATCCGTTGGCGCTGGAAGATGTCGTCAACACCGGCCAGCGGCCGAAGGTGGATTTCTTCGAGGACCATGCCTTTGTCGTCGTCAGGATGATCGACGATGTCACCGCGCATCGCTACGAACAGATCGCCGTCTTCTTCGGCAGGAACTTCGTCGTCACCTTCCAGGAACGCGAAGGCGACCCGTTCGATCCCGTGCGCAAGCGGATCGCAAGCTCGGTGCCCAACCGCTTGCGCTCGCGCGGCGCCGACTATCTCGCCTATGCTTTGATCGACGCCATCGTTGACAGCTATTTCCCGCCGATCGAGGCTGCCGGCGAATTGGTCGACAGCATTGAGGACCAGATGCTGAACCAGGCGCACAAGCATCAGATGCGGCAGCTTCACGAATTGCGGCGCGATGCCAATGTGCTGAAGGGCGTGCTTTGGCCGATGCGCGACGCGCTGGCGACCATGATCCGCAACGACGTCTCTTATGTGAAGGCCGAAACCAAGATATTTCTGAACGACACGCTCGATCATTCGCTGCGATTGATCGAACTGGTCGAAACCCAGCGCGACATGCTGACCGGCCTGATCGAGATGCACTTGTCGCTCAGCCAGGCGCGCACCAACGACGTCATCAGCTATCTGACGATCGTCTCGGTGATCTTCATGCCGCTTACCTTTCTCGTCGGCGTATGGGGCATGAATTTCGACCCCGACACCTCGCCCTGGAACATGCCGGAGCTGAAAGCCTATTACGGCTATCCCCTGTCGCTCGTCTTCATGGCGCTTGTTGCGGTCGGGCTCTTTGCGTACTTCAAATGGAAGAAATGGCTCTGACTAGGCGGAAGTGCCCGTTTATGCAGCAAAAAGCCGGCTTGTGAATTAGGCTGGCCTTTTTGTCGGAATTGCACTATATGCGCCGCAGCCTCGCGCTTTGACGCGTTGCTTGCACCGGCCCCTGCTGGACGACATCCCGGCTGAGGGCGTCCCGTTTCCTCAAACAGACAAGGAAAAACACGATGTCGATTACTGCCGAACGCAAGAAGGAATTGATGGGCGAATTCGCAACCGCCAAGGGCGATACCGGGTCTCCGGAAGTCCAGGTGGCCATCCTTTCGGAGCGCATCAAGAACCTGACCGACCATTTCAAGGACCACAAGAAGGATAGCCATTCCCGCCGTGGTCTGCTCGCTCTCGTTTCCCAGCGCCGCAGCCTGCTTGATTATCTCAAGCGCAAGGACGACGCGCGCTATCAGACGCTGATCGAGAAGCTCGGTCTGCGCCGTTGACGAATTGACCGGCGGGTTCTTTCGAGAGCCCGCCGGTCGCGCATTGGAGCATCGGGTCATCCAAGGCTCCATGAAGGAAGTAGGAAGGAAGTAGAGCGCCGCGCATCGGTTTGGATGCGCAAAGGACGCTCTGAAGTTTAGATTTGCGCAGGATATTTTCCGAAAACCTGGTTTTCGGGTTCACGCGCAAGGCCACTCGGATCGATTGGCCAACCCGGTTTCGAAACAGCAGAGGGCCGCTCGAAACCGCCCATGGACGGTCATGGGGCAGGATTGCAGGACGCTCGTGCGGCACCGCGCCGAATAAGCCGAGCCTCCCGTTGTCTTGCCCGTGGCTGCCCGAGAAAGGAAGCCAAGGGAAAGGGGCATCCGCGCACGCTGAAACGGCGCGGCCCTTTCCGCATACGAAGGACAAGACATGTTCAATTACCACAAAGTGGAAATCGAATGGGGCGGCCGCCCGCTCATTCTCGAAACCGGCAAGATCGCGCGTCAGGCTGATGGCGCGGTGCTGGCCACCTACGGCGAAACCAAGGTTCTCGCCACCGTCGTCTCGATGAAAGAGCCGAAACCCGGCCTCGATTTCTTCCCGCTGACGGTCAACTACCAGGAAAAGACTTACGCCGCCGGCAAGATCCCGGGTGGTTATTTCAAGCGTGAAGGCCGTCCGAGCGAGAAGGAAACGCTGGTTTCCCGCCTGATCGACCGCCCGATCCGCCCGCTCTTCGCCGAAGGCTACAAGAACGACACCCAGATCGTCGTCACCGTCGTCCAGCACGATCTCGAAAATGACCCGGACATCCTGTCGATCGTCGCCACCTCCGCCGCCCTGACCTTGTCCGGCGTGCCGTTCATGGGCCCGGTTGGCGGCGCCCGCGTCGGCTACATCAACGGCGAATATGTGCTCAACCCGCATGTCGACGAGATGCAGGAATCGAAGCTCGACCTGGTCGTCGCCGGCACCGCCGACGCCGTGCTGATGGTCGAGTCCGAAGCCAAGGAACTCGGCGAGGACCTTATGCTTGGCGCCGTCATGTTCGGCCACAGGGGCTTCCAGCCGGTGATCGACGCGATCATCAAGCTGGCTGAAGTCGCGGCCAAGGACCCGCGCGACTTCACCGCGCCGGACTATTCCGCACTTGAAGCCGAGATGCTCAAGATCGTCGAAGGCGAGCTTCGCGACGCCTACAAGATCACCGACAAGCAGAAGCGCTATGCCGCCGTCGACGCCGTCAAGGCGAAGGTCAAGGCCGCGTTCGCGCCGGCAGAAGGCGAAGAGGCCAAATACACGTCCGAACAGATCGGCACCGTGTTCAAGGAGCTCCAGGCCAAGGTCGTGCGCTGGAACATCCTCGACACCGGCTCGCGCATCGACGGCCGCGACCTGAAGACGGTCCGCAAGATCGTCTCGGAAGTCGGCGTCCTGCCGCGCACGCACGGCTCGGCGCTGTTCACTCGCGGCGAGACCCAGGCACTGGTTGTCGCCACGCTCGGCACCGGCGAGGACGAGCAGTATGTCGATTCGTTGACCGGCATGTACAAGGAGAAGTTCCTCCTGCACTACAACTTCCCTCCCTATTCGGTCGGTGAAACCGGCCGCATGGGTTCGCCGGGCCGCCGCGAAATCGGCCATGGCAAGCTCGCCTGGCGCGCCATCCGGCCGATGCTTCCGACCGCCGACCAGTTCCCCTATACGTTGCGCGTCGTTTCGGAGATCACCGAGTCCAACGGCTCGTCGTCAATGGCTACCGTCTGCGGCACCTCGCTGGCTCTGATGGATGCCGGCGTGCCGCTTGCCAAGCCGGTCGCCGGCATTGCGATGGGCCTGATCAAGGAAGGCGAGCGCTTCGCCGTGCTCTCCGACATCCTTGGCGACGAGGACCACCTCGGCGACATGGACTTCAAGGTTGCCGGCACCGCCTACGGCATCACCTCGCTGCAGATGGACATCAAGATCGAGGGCATCACCGAGGAGATCATGAAGATCGCCCTCGACCAGGCCAAGGATGGCCGTCAGCACATTCTCGGCGAAATGGCCCACGCGCTGTCCGGCGCACGTGCCGAGCTCGGCGAGTTCGCGCCGCGCATCGAGGTCATGCACATCCCGACCGACAAGATCCGCGACGTGATCGGCTCGGGCGGCAAGGTCATCCGCGAGATCGTCGAAAAGACCGGCGCCAAAATCAACATCGAGGACGACGGCACCGTCAAGATCGCCTCGGCCAATGCCAAGGAGATCGAGGCGGCGAAGAAGTGGATACACACCATCGTCGCCGAGCCGGAAGTCGGTGAAATCTACGAAGGCACGGTCGTCAAGACCGCCGACTTCGGCGCCTTCGTCAATTTCTTCGGTCCGCGTGACGGCCTCGTCCACATCTCGCAACTCGCCAATGACCGCGTTGCCAAGACCTCCGATGTGGTCAAGGAAGGCGACAAGGTCTGGGTCAAGCTGATGGGCTTCGACGAGCGCGGCAAGGTCCGCCTGTCGATGAAGGTCGTCGACCAGGCCACCGGCAAGGAAATCGTGCGCGACAAGAAGAGCGAAGGCGAAGAAAACGCCGCCTAAGCTGATCTAACTATGCAATCGAAGCGGGCGCGCCGGAAGGTCGCGCCCGTTTGCGTTTCAACAACAGCCTTGCAGTTCAAGAGTGGTGAATGTCCGCCGAGCCGCTGAAAACGCTTTTCCATCCGTTCGAGGCCGGTGCTGTTTCCCTGCCACGAAAGGATGAACGCATACTCTTTCTCGGTGCCGAGCCCGGCTTTCGCTTGCCGGAAGGGTTTGATGCCAAGCTTCATCTTGTCCAAGGCTTCAGGCCGCACTTTCGCGCCTTGCAGGCGTCCGGCTTCGCGGTCACGCCGCAGGTCGAAGGCGAGGCTTTCGACGCGGCATTTGTGCTCGCTGGCCGCCATCGCGGCCAAAACGAGTTGCGCGTTGCCGAAGCGGTCGAACGCGCAGCACCAGGCGGGTTGATCGTCGTCGCCGGCAGCAAGGACGATGGAATCGCCAGCCTGCGCAAGCATGTCGGCGCCCTTGTGCCGCTCGAAGGCCACCTGCCGAAGCATCACGGCATTGCCTTCTGGTTTCGCCGGCCGGCCGATACCGTTGCCGCGGCAACGCTTCGCGCCGCCAATCCGGACTTGGTGGTCGAGGACCGCTTCCGCACGGCCCCAGGCATGTTTTCCTTCGACAAGATCGATGCCGGATCGAAGCTGCTGGTCGAAAATCTGCCCAACGATCTGCGTGGCAGCGTTGCGGATTTCTGTGCCGGTTGGGGCTATGTCGCCGCCGAAGTCGCCGCCCGCTCACCCGGCATATCGGCGCTTGACCTTTACGAAGCGGATTTCGAGGCGCTGGAGGCGGCCAAGGCCAATGTCGGCAACACAGGCGTGGAGCCACGTTTCTTCTGGATAGATCTTTTGAGCGAACCGGTCGAGCGCCGCTACGACGTGGTCGTCATGAACCCGCCCTTTCACCGCAGCCGGGCGACTGAGCCGGAAATCGGTGCCGGCATGATCCGCGCGGCAGGCAAGGCGCTGAAGCCCGGCGGCCGGCTGTTCATGGTGGCAAACCGTCAGCTTCCCTACGAACCGGTGCTGGCGGCCGCCTTCTCCAGCCATGCGGAGCTCGCCCGCGACGGCATGTTCAAGGTCTTATCGGCGCGACGCTGAAATCCTGCGGGGCAAGCCGGCGATACGTCGCTCGCGCTATTCCCGCCCGCCGTCGGTCTGCTTCAATTCGTCAAGCGTCGGCATGGAAACGATGTGATAGCCGGAATCGACATAGTGGATTTCGCCGGTGACGCCGGAGGACAGGTCGGACAGCAAATAGAGCGCGGAGCCGCCGACTTCGTCGATCGTCACTGTACGACGTAGCGGCGAGTTGCGCTGCTGGTAGGAGAACATGTGGCGTGCGTCGGAAATCCCAGCGCCCGCAAGCGTCCGTACCGGTCCCGCCGATATGCCGTTCACCCTGATGCCGCGCGGGCCGTAGTCGTTGGCGAGATAGCGGACGCTGGCCTCCAGCCCCGCCTTGGCGACACCCATAACGTTGTAGTTCGGCATGACACGGACCGAACCGGCATAGGTCAGCGTGATCATCGAACCGCTATCCTTCATCAATGTGGCGGCGTGACGGGCGATCTCGGTGAAGGAGTAGCAGGAGATCACCATTGTGCGGATGAAGTTGTCGCGGCTCGTGTCGGCGTAGAGGCCTTTCAGCTCGTTCTTGTCGGAAAAGCCGATTGCATGGACGACGAAATCCAGCCCGCCCCACGCCTTCCCCAAAGTCTCGAAAGTCGCGGCGACCGACACGCTGTCCTCGACGTCGCAAGGCACCACCAGGGATGCGCCCAATTTCTCGGCGAGCGGCTTGACCCGGCGCCCGAAGGCCTCGCCCTGATAGGTGAAGGCGAGGTCCGCGCCATGTTCGGACAGTTTGCGGGCGATACCCCAGGCGATCGAATGATCGTTGGCAACACCCATGACAAGCCCGCGCTTGCCCTTCATCAATCCGTCCATGGTCGGCAAATCCTTATGCGGAATAGCGCTGGAAAATCAGCGTTGCGTTGGTGCCACCGAAACCGAACGAATTGGACAAAACGGTGTCGATCCTTGCATCGTCGATGCGCTTGCGCACGATCGGCATGCCCTCGAATTCCGGATCGAGGTTCTCAATGTGGGCGCTCTCGCCGATGAAGCCGCCTTGCATCATCAGGATCGAGTAGATCGATTCCTGCACGCCGGCGGCGCCCAGAGAATGGCCGGTTAGCGATTTGGTCGACGTGATGAAAGGCATCTTCTCGCCGAACACCTCGCGGATGGCGCCCATTTCCTTGGAGTCGCCGACCGGCGTCGAGGTGCCGTGCGTATTGATGTAGTCGACCGGCGAGGACACCGTTGCGAGCGCCTGCTTCATGCAGCGCGCCGCGCCTTCGCCCGACGGCGCCACCATGTCGTAGCCGTCCGATGTCGCGCCATAGCCGACGATCTCGGCATAGATCTTGGCGCCGCGTGCCTTGGCATGCCCGAGCTCTTCAAGAATCAGCACGCCGGCGCCGCCGGCAATGACGAAACCGTCGCGATCGACGTCGTAGGCGCGTGAGGCGACCGATGCCCTGTCGTTGAACTTGGACGACATGGCGCCCATGGCATCGAAGAGATCCGACATCGTCCAGTCGAGATCCTCATGGCCGCCGGCGAAGACGATGTCCTGCTTGCCCCACTGGATCAGCTCGTAGCCATTGCCGATGCAATGCGCAGACGTCGAGCAGGCCGATGAGATCGAATAGTTGACACCGTGGATCTTGAACCAGGTGGCAAGCGTCGCCGACGCGGTCGACGACATCGCTTTTGGCACCGCGAACGGCCCGATCCGCTTGGGGCTGCCGTTTTTGATCGTGGTCTCGGCCGCCTCGACGATTGCACGGGTCGACGGTCCGCCGGAGCCCATCACGATACCGGTGCGCTCGTTGGTGATGTCGGCCCCGTCGAGGCCGGCGTCTGCGATCGCCTGGTCCATTGCGACATGGTTCCAGGCAGCACCCTGCGACAGGAAGCGCATGGCGCGACGGTCGATCATGCCCGATGGGTCCAGCGTCGGCGCACCCCACACCCGGCAACGGAAGCCATGCTCGGCGAAAGAGTCGGAGAAGCTGATGCCGGATCTGGCATCGTGCAGCGAGGTCTGCACCTCGTTGGCATTGTTGCCTATCGACGACACGATGCCGAGACCTGTGACTACGACCCGTCTCATTCGCAACTCCTTCCAGCGCGGACCCCGAACCTGAAATCAATTTCCGGAATGGAACCATGCGCAAAATTAAAGTGCTACAGCGTTCATCAGACGTCCAAGACGTCGTACTGTAGGGTCTTCGTTCAGACGGCGGCCGATTGCTTGGACAGACCGACCTTCAGATCCGTTGCCGCGTATATGGGCTCGCCATCTGCCTTCAGCCAGCCATCGGCGATGCCAAGCACAAGCCGACCGCGCATCACTCGCTTGAAGTCGACGCCATACTCCACCTTCTTGACCGAAGGCGTGACCATGCCTTTGAACCTCACCTCACCGGTCGACAGCGCCATCCCCTTGCCGGGTTCACCGAGCCATCCGAGATAGAACCCCGTCAACTGCCACATGGCGTCCAGGCCTAGGCATCCTGGCATGATCGGATTACCGATGAAATGGCAGGCGAAAAACCACAAATCCGGCTTGATATCGAATTCCGCGCGGATGAAACCCTTGTCGAACGCACCGCCGGTCTCGCTGATCTCGGTGATGCGGTCGAACATCAGCATCGGCGGATAGGGCAGCTGCGCATTTCCCGGTCCGAACAGCTCGCCGCGGGCGCAGGCAAGCAATTCCTCGTAACCGTAGCTGGATTTCGAACCCGCCATCAATCTCGTCCCCGTGATCGTCCCGGGCGATAGGCGCCCTTGTCGGTGGTTTCCTAACACAATCTGTTTCAGGCCGGAAACCGGCGCTTGCGCTTAACCTGCCCGTCTGCCCGGGTCAATGCGCGCTATTGATCGCATTCGGTCGACAGAATATATGTCAGGACACGTCCAGTTTCGGCAGATGCTCAATTTCTGCCATTTTGGACCTGTCTGAGGCGGAACTGTGAGCGCGACGGATAGATGGATCTGGGTTGCCGGAAGGATAATGTCGCTGTGGACAAGCGGGTTCGCGAGGCCGGTCTGAGGCCGACACGCCAGCGCATCGCGCTGGCCGATCTGCTTTTCGCCAAGGGCGACCGCCATCTTTCGGCCGAGGAACTGCACGAGGAGGCGCTTGCCGCCGGCGTGCCGGTGTCTCTGGCCACCGTCTACAATGCTCTGCACCAGTTTACCCAGGCCGGTCTTCTGCGCATCCTTGCCGTCGAGGGATCGAAGACTTATTTCGACACCAACACCTCCGATCACCATCATTTCTATATCGAGGGCGAAAACAGGATCTTCGATATCGACAGCGGCCCGGTGACGGTTTCCAACCTGCCGGAACCGCCGGAGGGCATGGAGATCGCCAATGTCGATATCGTGGTGAGACTGCGTCCGAAACGCTGCGACTGACCGGCGCCTTATGAAATTCCTGGATTTGACGCTCCGGCTCGAATGGGTCGCCGTCGCGGTGGCGGCTCTTGTCTTCTATGCAATCGCCGGTGTTTCCTGGTGGCTGTTTGCCGTGCTCATTCTGGCGCCCGACCTGTCGATGCTGGGTTACATGGCCGGGCCGCGCGTCGGGGCCGTCGCCTACAACGCCTTGCACATACTGATCTTGCCCGTTCTGCTGGCGCTTGTCGGCAGCGTCTTTGACAATGCAATGGCGATAGCTGTCGCGCTGATCTGGATCGCCCACATCGCCATCGACCGCGCTCTGGGCTATGGTTTGAAGCTGTCGAGCAGTTTCCAGGATACCCATCTCGGCCGCATCGGCCGCTAAACCATCCCCGAACCGAAGATCAGCGAAACAAATGCCGATCCGGTGCTTGCAGCGCTGGCCTGACCTCCGGTTCGGAAAGGTCAGTTCTTGACCTTTTCGCCGGGATAGGCACCCCAGACGAGCGACTGTGCGAGCCAGCCGGTATGGCCGTCGAAGGTCATTTCGCACCATTGGCCATCGCAGGACTTGATCGTGCCCATTACCCCCGGTTCGAGGATCGCGATGACGCCTGCATCTTTTGCCGGGTCGTCAAGGAGGTTGACGCGAGCGTCCTTGCCGCGCTGCCAGGGGGCGACGATCGCCGTGCGACGGCCCGAAAGCAGCGACTGATTGATCCAGCCTTCCGAGCCGTCGGCATCACGCACACGGCGCCACGTATCGAACTCCTGGATGATCTCCATCGGCAGGCCTGGCTTCATATACATCCAGTCGACGGAATAATTGACGCCCGGCCCAACGCGCGAGTTGACGCGGCCGGATTTCAGGCTGACGAAGCGCGGCAGCGGCAAGCCGCTTGGTCCGAGCGTGACGCTCTGGGCGGGTGCGGCGGCACTTTGCGCCATCACCAGTGGGCTATGGATGAGAGCGCCGAGGAATGCTGCACTGAGGGTCAGGCGGAGCGACGCGAAACCAGACACTTTCGTTCCTTTCGGCGCCCACCCATCGGCCTTCGCGCCCATTTTTCTTTGTCTTCGGCGGAACCGCTTGTTACATGGATGACCGGTACCGCGATCGGCTCTCAGTTTCGCCGTTCTTGGTTAAAGAGGTCTCAACGAGATCGAGTTCGAGGAAACAATGGCAGGCAAAAAGAAGCCCCTCGTCGTCATCACGCGCAAGTTGCCCGACCTAGTCGAGACCCGCATGCGCGAGTTGTTCGACGCCCGCTTGAATGTGGAGGACAGGCCGATGACGCAGCCGGAACTGGTGGCGGCGGTCAAGGAGGCCGACGTGCTGGTGCCGACTGTGACCGACAATATCGACGCGGCGCTGATTGCCCAGGCCGGCGACAACCTCAAGCTGATCGCCAACTTCGGCAATGGCGTCGACAAGATCGACGTTGCGGCAGCGGCCAAGAAAGGCATCACCGTCACCAACACGCCGAACGTGTTGACCGAAGATACGGCCGACATGACCATGGCGCTGATGCTGGCCGTACCGCGGCGGCTGGCCGAAGGCGCCAACGTGCTGACCGGCGATAAGAAATGGGCGGGCTGGTCGCCGACCTGGATGCTCGGCCGTCGCATCTGGGGCAAACGGCTCGGCATTGTCGGCATGGGTCGCATCGGCACTGCCGTCGCCAGGCGCGCCAAGGCCTTTGGCCTCTCGATCCACTACCACAACCGCCACCGCGTGCTGCCGGCAATCGAGGAGGAGTTGGAAGCCACGTATTGGGAAAGCCTCGACCAGATGCTTGCCCGTATGGACATTATCTCGGTCAATTGCCCATCGACACCGGCAACTTTCCATCTGCTTTCGGCACGGCGGCTGGCGCTTCTGCAACCGTCCGCTTACATAGTCAACACCGCGCGCGGAGATATCATCGATGAGGAATCGCTGATCAAGCTCATCCATGACGGCAAGATCGCCGGCGCCGGCCTCGACGTCTACGAGCACGAGCCGGCGCTGAACAGCAAGCTGCTGAAGCTTGCCCACAAAGGCAAGGTCGTGCTGTTGCCGCATATGGGTTCGGCGACGCTCGAAGGCCGTATCGACATGGGCGAGAAGGTGATCATCAATATCCGCGCCTTCTTCGATGGTCATCGCCCGCCCGACCGCGTGCTGCCGTTGAGGGCGTGACCTGCCGTCACGCCGACACGGTCTTGCCGCGGCAACCGCGCGTTCGTCGTTGGATAGCGTTGGCTTACGAAAACGCCTTGCGCATGGTGATTGAGGTCGGCCGCTCGTAGCCCTTGTGCGCTGTCCGTTCGGTTTCACGAAAACCGAGGCGGGCAAAGGCTGCGTGATTTCCGGTCAGCTCGATCCGGGTCTGGAGCTCGATGGCGGTCCTGTTGTGGCTGCGGGCAAGATCTTCGACGGCCTGCATCAGCTGTTTTCCAATGCCTTGTCCCTGAAGAACCGGCTCGACCGCGAGCTTTCCAACATAGAGCTCGTCTGCGCGCTTCAGGATGAAGACGCAACCGACGATCTCGTTTTCCTTCAGCGCCAGGAATGCTGTCTCCTCCAGCGCTCTAGCCCTGAGATTTTCAACGGTGAGCCGATGCGCCGAGGACGGCGGGTCAATAACCCCGTCCATAAAGGCGAAGGCCCGCATGACCAGCGCCAGCACCTCGTCCCAACGGTCGAAATCGGCCGCAAGCTGCACGGTGGAAACGTCGGCAGGCAGGCTCACGGGCTGGTTCGCTTGTAGCGGATCGTGTCGAAGCGTGCCGCCAGCGCATCGTAGAGCAGCAGTCGTCCGACCAGCGGCTCGCCAATCCCGGTGATCAGCTTGATCGCTTCCATGGCTTGCAGCGTGCCGATGACCCCGGTCAGCGCGCCGACAATGCCGGCCACCGCGCAGGATGGCACCAGTCCCGGCGGCGGCGCCTCGGGAAAGAGATCGCGGTAGCTTGGGTTCAACTTGCCGTCCGGGCCGGTTTCGAATGGCTTCAGTACGGTGACCGAGCCGTCGAAGCGGCCAACGGCGGCATGCACGAGCGGCCGGCTTTCCGCGGCGCAGGCGTCGGCCACCGCGTAGCGTGTCTCGAAATTGTCGGAGCCGTCAACGACGATGTCATAACGGGCAATGAGGGTAGGGGCGTTGTCCACGGTCAGCCTGAAATTGTGCTCTTCCACGACGACGTTTGGATTGATGCGGATGATCGCCGCTCTGGCGCTGTCGGTTTTCGCCACCCCGACATCGCCCGTGGCGTGGATCACTTGTCGTTGCAGGTTGGAAAGCGAAACGATGTCGTCGTCGACGATACCGAGAGTGCCAATCCCTGCGGCGGCGAGATATTCGAGCACCGGCGCTCCCAATCCGCCGGCGCCAATGACGAGCACCCGCGCCCGCTTCAGCCGCTGCTGGCCGGCGCCGCCGATCTCGGGCAGCACGATGTGGCGGGCGTAGCGTTCGAGCTCTTCATCGGTGAGGGCGGCTGTGATCATCGCCGGACCATATAACGGAGGAAAAAGCTTGTCAGGCGTCAATGCATGCAGCTCAGAAATGCGCCATGGACGAAATTCAAATGGTCGGCCCGACCTTGCCGTGATCGACGGTCAGGAATTGCGCGCGTCCCTTGAGGCTGTCAAACAACGCGGCATCGGTCCCGGTCATGAAGGCCTGGCAGTTTAGTTCCTCCAGGATCGAGAACAAGGCCGCCCGTCGACCGCCGTCGAGATGGGCGGCGATCTCGTCGAGCAGCAGGATCGGTGTCATGCCCGACATCTCGCCGGTTAGCCGCGCATGCGACAAGACAATGCCGACCAGCAGCGCCTTCTGCTCGCCGGTCGAACAGAGCTCGGCCGGCATCGCCTTGGGCCGGTGGCGCACCACGAGGTCGGAACGGTGCGGTCCGTCGAGCGTGCGTCCGGCGGTGCGGTCGCGGTCGCGCCCCTGGGCAAGCGCACGACGGAACCGTTCCTCTACGTCGACGGCCGGCAAAATACCGAGTTCGCCTTCCAGTTCGCCAGAGATGCCGATGTCGGCTTGCGGAAACGGTCCGTCGCCGGGCAGCCGGTCGATCATGGCGGCGAGCAGGCGCACCAGTTCGGCACGCGCCGCGGCAATCGCCACGCCGGTCTCGGCCATTTGCATCTCGATCGCATCGAACCAGGCACCGTCGCGTGAACCGTCGGCGAGCAGTCTGTTGCGGCCGCGCATTGCCTTTTCGTAGTCAAGCGCGCGCTGGCCGTGGCCAGGATCGATCGCCAGCACCAGCCGGTCTAGGAAGCGCCGGCGGTCGGCAGCCGGCCCGGGGAACAGGCCGTCCATCGCCGGTGTCAGCCAGACCACGCGCAGCCATTCCAGCATGTCTTCGGCTGAGCGTGCCGTCGCGCCGTTGATCCGCACCCGCCGGCCGGCTTCGCCGTCGCTGCCCGATATTCCGGTACCGATCTCGACCTGGCCTTCCGGCCCGTCAAGCCGGGCATGCAGCGCAAAGCCACCGTCGCCGCCTTCGCGCGCCACCTCGGAATAGGGTGCGCGGCGCAGGCCGCGGCCCGGCGTGAGCAGCGAGATCGCTTCAAGCAGATTGGTCTTGCCGGCGCCATTGTCGCCGGAGAAAACCACAGCGCCGGGATCAAGGTCGATTGCCAACGCCGCATAGTTGCGGAAATTCGTAAGTGTGAGCTTACTTATGTACGTCTGCTGCGGTTTTGCAGATCTGGTCACGACAGCAAGATGGCCCCGTTCGGGCCCTACACCCGCATCGGCATCAGCACGTAGAGCGCGGTCTCGTCGGCCATGTCGTGGATCAGCGTCGGGGAACCGGCATCCGCCAGCATGAACTTCGCCTCCGTGCCGGTCAGTTGCGCGGCAACGTCGAGCAGGTATTTGGCGTTGAAGCCGATTTCGATCGGATCGGAGGAATAGTCGGCCGCCAGTTCCTCGGTGGCACTGCCCGAATCCGGGTTGTTGACCGCAAGCGTGACCTGCCCTTCGGCGATCGAAAGCTTCACCGCCCGGCCGCGTTCGGACGAAATGGTCGAAACGCGATCGACGGCAGCGGCGAAACTCTGGCGATCGATAATCAGCTTCTTGTCGTTGCCGGTCGGAATGACGCGCTGGTAGTCCGGGAAAGTGCCGTCGATCAGCTTGGAGGTCAAGATAACGCTGCCGATGGTGAAACGGATCTTGGTGTCGGACAACTCGGTGGTGACTGCAACATCGGGATCGTCGACCAGCTTTTGCAGCTCGCTGACCGTCTTTCGCGGGATTATGACGCCAGGCATGCCCTCAGAGCCTGCCGGCGCATCGATCTCGGCGCGCGCCAGCCGGTGGCCGTCGGTCGCGACAGAGCGCAGCTTCAGCTTGCCGCCGGCCTCGTGCGTGTGCAGATAAATGCCGTTCAGATAATAGCGCGTCTCCTCGGTCGAGATGGCGAACTGGGTCTTTTCGATGAGGCCCTTTAGTCCGACGGAATCGAGCCGGAAAATATGCGAGAACGACCCGGCTGAAAGCTCGGGAAAGTCGGACTGCGGCAGGCATTGCAGGCGGAAGCTCGAGCGCCCCGACGTCACCGTCATGGCGTTGCCGTCTTCGTCGGTCTTCAGCGCCACCTCCGCGCCGTCGGCAAGCTTGCGCACGATGTCATAGAGCAGATGTGCCGGGACCGTCGTCGCCCCGCCACGTTCGACCTTTGCCGGCGTTGCTTCGGTCACCTCCAGGTCGAGGTCGGTCGCCTTCATTTCAAGGCTGGCCCCCTCGGCGCTGAGCAGCACGTTCGACAGGATCGGAATGGTATTGCGCCGCTCGACCACGCGGTGAACATGGTTGAGCGACTTCAGGAGATTTGACCGTTCCAGGATAACACGCATGACGAAACAGGCTCGCTTGAATGAATGAACGGGTCTCCGGCAAGCGGCGCCCCGCGAAAGGTCTGAACAGGCTCAGAATCTGCGTAAACTGACAGGAAAAACCCGGCAAACGCAAGCCCGCGCCACCGGTTCGGACCGGCTGCACGGGCTTTCTGGGGATAAAAAGGCCGGAGTCCGCGAGCCGGCGTTTTTCGGGCCGTCAGGCCTGGTCGTTGATCAGCCTTCTCAGCAATTCGAGTTCCTGCGCCAGTGTGTTGTCGGCACCGGAAAGATCCTCGATCTTGCGCACCGCATGCAGCACGGTCGTATGGTCACGACCGCCGAACCGCCGCCCGATCTCCGGCAGCGAGCGCGGCGTCATCACCTTCGACAGATACATGGCGACCTGCCGTGGCTTGACGATGGTGCGTGTGCGCCGGTTGGACAGAAGTTCGGTCTTCGACACGTTGTAGTGGCGCGCGACGATGCGTTGGATGTCCTCGATACGCACCCGCTTGGGTTCGCCCGAACGATAGATGTGGCCAAGGATCTCGTCGATGCGGTCGATGGTGATCTGCGGTTCGAAGGATTGGCGAAACAAAAGCTGGTTGAAGGCACCTTCGAGCTCGCGTCCGCTGCCGGTCACCGTGCGGGCGACGTGGTTGAGGATCTCTTCGGAAATATCGAGCGACGCATCGTCGAGCTTGGCGGTGGCAAGCCTGAGCTTGAGCATACCGATACGCATGGCGAAATCCGGGGCTGACATTTCCAGCGCGACGCCGCCGTTGAGGCGCGAGCGGACGCGTGGCTCCAGCGACTCCAATTCCGACGGCGGCCGGTCGGCAGCGACCACCACTTGCTTGGCGCTGTCGAGCAGCATGTTGATCAAATGGCAGAATTCGTGCTGGATCGACTTGCCCTGCAGGAACTGCATGTCGTCGATGATGAGGAGGTCGATGTCGCGCAGCTGTTCTTTCAGCGTCAGTGCGTTGTTGTCGCGGATCGCGGTGGCGAACCGCCACATGAAATACTCAGCCGTCAGATAGACGACCCGCGATTTCGGATTCTGCTTCAGCGATTCTGCGGCGATCGCCTGCAACAGGTGCGTTTTGCCCAGCCCGACCGTCGCGTGAAGAAAGAGCGGATTGAAACGCACCGCGCTCGACTGCGATTCCGCGACCGCCTTGGCGGCGGCAAAAGCCACTCGGTTCGATTGTCCTTCGATGAAGGAGGTGAAAGTATAGCGTGGATCGAGTGGCGAACCGAGAACATTGTGCCGGAACTCGGTTTCTGCCGGCATCCCCGGGCGGGGTACCGGGACCCGTTCGACCCTGCTGGGGCTCGCCGTGCCCGCAGAGAGCGCGGTTTGCGTCTGCCTGGTCATCTTGCGCGCCGGGGCCACTTCTGGCTCGACGCTGTTGCGGCCCTGCCGTGTGGCGGTGCGAACCACTATCTCGATCTTGAGGATCTCCGGATCCTCGTGCTTCCACAACTCGGTGATGAGATCGAGATAGTGGCCGTTGATCCATGAACGCAGGAATGCGGTTGGCACTGAGATGCGGACAATGCCCTTAGAGGATTCAGCGACCTTCATGCGCCCGAACCAGCTCGAATAGACCTCGGTTCCCAGACGCGCCTTCAACTGGGCCTTGACCCGATCGAACTTCTGTTCAGCTTCATTGGAAGCCGCCATGTCGTTCCTTCCGATTAACGTTCCAGGAAATGGGAGGTCGCCTGTAAGCTCCCTTTCGATGCCGCCGCTCTGCATGATCGAGTTCCTTGTCTCTTGTACCTGTTTTCCGCCGGGGATGCGCCTCCTGCATCCATGTTTCCGGCGACCGTGTCTTCGCTGCGACACCATCGCCGCCGCCGGCTGATGAATCGCCTCGTTGTCGGTCCGGCGCCGAAGAGCCGATCCGCTTTGGTCATGTCAGGGCAACAAAATGCCGTCCGGCGAAAAACCGCCGGCGCACCGTCGACCTGCCATGTACAATTACGCCAGTCCCCTACCGTATCGAAAAGACAAACCAACCCCGTCCGCGGAGTTGAATCCGCGGTGTAAACTCTGCCAATTTGAGCTGGCCGGTTTCAGGCTGGTCAAGGGCCAAGGGCCCGTCCCTTCGATGGACAGACATTACCGAAATCGCTGTGGATAGGGCAAGGCCACCCCTAACGGATTTTTAAGGAATCTGACTAGCAAGGGACGTTTCGAACGCCATGCTGCAACAGTTGATTTTGACAAAGCCATTGTGATTCAAACCCTTTTCCGGCGAATATGAAAAAGGCCACACAACGCGAAATTTTCTGAAATAATTCACTTGACAGCCAATTGCCGCCTATCGGCCACAGCCGATGTGAACAAGCTGTGGATCACCATCGGTAAGCCTCTGAAAAAAAACAGTAATCTGTGACGTTCGGAAATTTTCGCATTGGCGGTTTCGAAGGCTGCGAATATCAGCAGGCATGTATATGCCGGCAAAGCATTTCGAACTTTGAAATGCCCGCGGAGCGCCATTTTGCGGGCTTTCTTTTAAGTACTTGCCGGCAAACGAAAAAAACCCGGCGCGATTGGCCGGGTTTGAAGAAGCGCAGTTCAGGAAAAGGTATATTAGGCCGACAGCACCTTGACCCGTTGGGCCAGCCGCGACACCTTGCGCGATGCCGTGTTCTTGTGCACCACGCCCTTGGTCGCGGCGCGCATCAATTCCGGCTCGGCCACCTTGAAGGCAGCCTGTGCGGCCGCCTTGTCGCCAGCTGCGAGCGCCTCTTCGACCTGGCGGATGTAGGTCCGGACGCGGGAGCGGCGGTTCTTGTTGATCGCTGCGCGACGGGCGATCTTGCGCGTTGCCTTTTTGGCCGAGGAGGTATTGGCCATGGTGCCTCTCTTCTGATCTGGTGGGCGCTTGCGGGATACCGCAGGGCGCAAAAAACAAACGGGCAGCCACAGGGCCGCCTCGATTGGTGCGGCTTATAGTTCAGCTTTTCCGGCGCGTCAACGCTGCAGCGCTTTCTTTTTGACCGGCGCCTTCGTCATCTCATCGGTTCGTGAAATTCGGCTTCCGCTTGCCGGTGAAGGCCGCCATGCCTTCCTTCTGGTCATCCAGCGCAAACAGCGAATGAAACAGCCGGCGCTCGAACCGCAGACCCTCGGTGAGCGTCGTCTCATAGGCGCGGTTGACGGCCTCCTTTGCCATCATCACCGACGGCAAGGAAAAACCAGCGATCTTGGACGCTGCCTTAAGCGCTTCCTCGATCAACTCGCCGGCTGGCACCACGCGCGAGACAAGGCCGGAACGCTCGGCCTCGGCTGCGTCCATCATTCGACCCGTCAGGCACATATCCATCGCCTTTGACTTGCCGACAAAGCGGGTCAGGCGCTGCGATCCGCCCATGCCGGGCATGACGCCCAGCGTGATCTCGGGTTGGCCAAACTTGGCGGTGTCGGCGGCGATGATGAAGTCGCACATCATCGCCAGTTCGCAGCCGCCCCCCAGCGCATAGCCCGCCACCGCCGCGATGATCGGCTTTCGTGCCCGCGTAAATTCTTCCCAGCCGACGAAGAAATCCTGCAGATAGGCATCCACATAGGAGATGGACTGCATTTCCTTGATATCGGCACCTGCCGCGAAAGCCTTTTCCGAACCAGTGATGACCATGGCGCCGATGTCGGCATTGGCGCCCATGCTATTCACCGACGCGACCAGTTCCGCCAGCACTTGTGAATTCAGCGCGTTGAGCGCCTGCGGCCGGTTCAGCGTAATCAGCCCGACCTTGCCGCGGGTTTCGACGATGATGGTTTCATAGCCCATGCTTTGCTCCTCCTCGCTTCTGGTTCAAGCCTGACAGGCCCGGCAGTGGAAAGTCGAACGACCGCTTTGCACGATACGCTCGATGTGGCCGCCACAACCAGGCTTGGAGCAGGCTTCCCCCTCGCGATCGTAAACCGCGAAGGAATGCTGGAAGTAGCCCAGCGATCCATCGGTCTGCATATAATCGCGCAACGACGAGCCGCCGGCGGCGATCGCATCGGCGACGACCGAGCGGATTGCTGCGGCCAGGCGTTCGCTCTGCTCTTTGGCTTTCTTGCCGGCTCTCGCGAGGGTGCCCGCTTCGCGCAGCGGCGACAGGCCGGCCCGCCAAAGCGCTTCCGAGACGTAGATATTGCCTAGCCCGGCAATCAGCCTCTGGTCCAGAAGTGCCGCTTTCAGCGGTGACTTGCGACCTTTCAGCAACGAAGCGAGCAGCGCGCCGTCCAGTGCGTTGCCTGTAGGCTCGACGCCTAATCCCGCCAGCATCGGATGCATGTCGGGCTCGCCTTCCGAAAACAGCATGAACCCGAAGCGGCGCGGGTCGTTGAAGATCACGCGAGAGCGGACGCCGGCAGGGGATGCGATGTCGAAGACGACGTGATCGTGAGCAGTGTTTTTCGAACGTTCGTGGTGGAACGCGCCGGGCGTTGCGCTCTCGTCGGCCGTTTCGATGCGAAACGAACCCGACATGCCGAGATGGCAGATCAGAACCGGGCCGTTGTCCATGTGCATTGTCAGATATTTGGCACGGCGGCCGAGCGCCGCAATCGTCTTGCCGGTCAGCCGCTCCGAAAATCTCTCGGGGAACGGAAACCGCAAATCCGGCCGGCGTGCCTCGACACCGACAATGCGGGCACCTTCAAGGGCCGGCTGCAGACCGCGCCTGACTGTCTCTACCTCCGGCAGCTCAGGCATGGCCACCTATCGTGGCATGGAAGGAGGTGCCGTGACGGCCGCGCGCCAGCCCGAGATGTTCGGCCACGGTTTCGCCGATGTCGGCAAATGTTGTCCTCAGTCCGATCTCTGCGCCTTTGAAACCCGGCCGTGTCCCGATAATCGGAATACGCTCGCGCGTGTGGTCGGTGCCGCGCCACGTCGGATCGTTGCCGTGATCGGCGGTCAAAATGAGCAGATCGCCTGGCCTCAGCCGTGCGAATGCCTCGGGCAGGCGCCGGTCGAAAGCTTCGAGTGCGGCGGCATATCCCGCAACGTCGCGCCGATGCCCGAACTCGGTGTCGAAGTCGACAAAGTTCGCGAAGACGAGGTCGCCGTCGCGGGCGTCTTCCATGGCACCAAGCGTTTTGTCGAACATCGCCATGTTGCCGGCAGCCTTGCGGACTTCCGAGATCCCCCGATGGGCGAAAATGTCGCCGATCTTGCCGATCGCGATAACCCGGCTGCCGCGCGCCGTCAGCCGATCGAGCAGCGTCGGTTCCGGCGGCGGTACGGCATAGTCGCGACGATTATGCGTTCGCTCGAACGTGGCGGCGGTTTCACCGATAAACGGCCTCGCGATGACGCGGCCGATATTCAGCGGATCGACGAGCCTGCGCACCACTTTGCAGAACTCGTAAAGCCGTTCCAGGCCGAAATGAACCTCATGCGCGGCGATCTGCAGGACGGAGTCGATCGAGGTGTAGCAGATCGGCTTGCCGGTGCGGATATGGCCTTCGCCGAACCGTTCGATAATCTCGGTGCCCGGAGCATGGCAATTGCCGAGGATGCCAGGCACCTTCCCTTCACGCACCATTGCGTCGGTCAACTCGGCCGGAAAGGCGGGAATCTTGTCTGGGAAGTAACCCCAGTCGAAACGGACCGGCAGGCCGGCTATTTCCCAATGGCCCGATGGCGTGTCCTTGCCGCTCGAAACCTCTTGGGCCGCGCCGTGAAAGGCGGCGGCAAGCGGCGCACTGCCGGCATTCTCGAACCTGAAACCCGTCGCCGTTGCCGCGGCCTGGCCGAGGCCGAGCGCGAGCATGTTTGGTACAAGAAGGGGTCCGGCACGCAGGCTTTCGCGATCGGCGCGGCCTTCTGCGCAGGCCCGCGCGATGTGTGCGAACGTATTAGAGCCGGTGTCGCCATAACGTTCGGCATCGGCCGCGCCGCCGATGCCGAAGGAGTCGAGGACAAAAAGGAAGGCGCGTGCCATCGAAAGGTTCATCATTGCCTGTGTGTTGGCTCAGACATAGGGTTCCGCGCCGCCATTGGCAATTCGGAAACCCAACGGCACGGCTTGGCGTGCTGGTCCCGGAGAGACGAATCGCGGCATGGTCGATCTGCGGATGGAAATGCGCGGCGCGGAGCTCGCATGAGGCTTGCCCTGACGGCATTCGCCGCCGTACTGGCTTTGCTGCTGGATGCGTCTTGCACAAACCTGGCGCGAGCCGATTGGCGCGATGTTATCGGAACGTTCCGTATCGGTATCGTCGCCGAACCGTTGCCGGTCCGAGGGACTATGTGCTGGCTGCAGCCATCGTGCGTCTAGTCTCGGCCCGCGGTCGCAAGCAATAGCAACAGACCGGTTAGCGGGCTTCAGGCGTCAGCAATCGCTGCACGGAATGGTCGGGCTCCTGCGCGGCCGCAGATAATAAGTTTCCGCCATCGATATCGAATTGAAGACCGAGCTCAACCCGAACCGGCTTTGGCCGTCCGCCGACCAGGTGATGATTGGCTTGTAGGCGAGATCGCTTTCGACCCGAATGAGGAACGTGCCTTTGATCTTGAGCGCGCTCGGGACCGTTGTGGTGGAATCCTTGACAGCGTCGACGCTAGAGACGCCATCGACCAGTTTGCGCGACCACACGACCAGGACTTTCGGCGTCGTCTCGTTCGTCACCTGTATCGCCGTGATAATGATCTTCGGTTTCGAGCGGTTGTAGGGCTGGAGCGTGGAACTGCCGATCGCCATGATGGCATCGACATCGGCCGCCTTGACGGTCTGCTGCTGCGTGACGAGGTCCGCTACCATGCTGCCGATGCGGCTGACCTTCTTGCTGGTCTCGATGGCTTGCGAGGCCTCCATTGTCATAAAGTACATGATCAACAGGACAGGCACGATGAGGGCAAACTCGACAGCCGCAATACCGCGGCGGTCCGAGCAAAGCCGGACTGCTCTTGTACAAATCCCTGCGATGCCCAGCTGTGCCCCCGCACGAATCATGGCTTTGCCCTTTTCAAGCGACTACGTGGTTCAGTTGTCGAACGGCTCGTTCTGCCAAGTGATCGAAGCAAAATGCAGCGTTTTGCCGTCCTTCAGGTTGGCCATCGATTTGGCCATGAAGTCGGTCATCACCGGCCATTTGTAAAAAACACGCAGCATGTTTCTCGACTCCGCCAGGCCAGGTGCGACGGTGAAGGTCTGTGTGCTCGTGCCCTTGGTCAGCACGACATCGCCATCCTGAATCTTGAAACCGGCCAGCGCCGCATCGGCGAAGGTCGGATATTCCCGCAAGTCCACCAGCAATCCGGGACAGGTCTTGGCGACCATGATCTCCAATTTGGTGCAGATCATATCCCGCAGCTTGGTCCCGGACACATCGGCCGGTCTTAGTTGGCCGGTACGCAGCTGGCGCGCGATGTCGTCGGTGGCGTTTGCCATCACTTCCTGTGCGGCAAAAGAAATGCAGCTCTCCAGGATGGCGAAGACAAGAAGCGCGAAAGGAATTGCAAGCATGGCGAATTCGATCGCCGTGCTTCCGCGGCGGTCGCCCAAAAACCGTCTTGGAGAACCTGCTCGTCCTGCCTTGTTCATGTCCTCTGCCCGCCGATGCCGCTTCTGTATCGGTCCCACCCTTAGTCGGAACCGATTGAAGTCCGGTTGGAATGACCGTTAAATTCAACGGGAAGGCCTTAACCCGGCGATAACCGAAGCACGTTCCCGCCAAAGGCGGACACGTCGGCTAGCTAATGCCCGGCGCTCATTTCGGCTTCAGAGGCCTTCTCGGCATCGCTCTTATACGAGCTTTCGCAATATGGCGCGCAGGACATGGTCTGTACTTCGGAACGCCGATAGATGCGCACCGACGACGCTGCCTGGCGCACGACGGTTATTTGCTCATCGACGATCGGGTTACCCTCCTGGTCGAGGACGACGAGATTGGTGACGCCAAATCCCTTGCCGGTCAGTACGATCGTCGATGCGTCCTGCACGGAGGCGTCGGCGATCGCCGGATTGCCGACGACAATCGTATCGGCGGCGCGCGACAATTTGATGATCTTTGCCTGGTTCATCGTCACCTCGATGCCGGCGCCGGCCTTGGCTGGAAAGGCGAAAGCCGCTGCGGCAAAAAGCACGGCAACTGGAAATGATGATCTCGGCCCGGCCATTGAGGCGCCCCCTGGCAAACTGTTCAACGGAACATGAACGAGATTGGTGAACCAACCGTTAAGCGGCTGGAGTTCAGGATCAAGCCGGAACCGGCATTGGGCCTAGCCGGCACGGCTGGAACGTCTTTGCCGAATTGCGCCTTTTGCGCCTTTTGTCAGCCCGGGCGCCTAGCGGCGGGTATTTTAGTTCTGGGTTAACCACGCAATCTCGTCGAAGCGGGAAAGGAATCGGTAAGCCTGTTTATTAAGCCGATTGAAACAGCTTCTCCTTAGATTCGCAGTATCCGATCAGCCACCAAGAGAAGTTGACGGAAGTGCTGTAACAATTGGAGTAGGAGCTCGAATGTCTAACCTCATCGCACGTTTTGTGAAGGACGAATCCGGCGCGACCGCTATCGAATACGGTCTGATCGCCGCTCTTATCGCACTCGCCATCATGGTCGGCGCCGGCCAGCTCGGCAACTCGCTGAACGCCAAGTTCACCGCCATCTCCACTAAGGTGAACGGTAGCTGACCGTAACGGGTTCGGTTGTTCTGAAATAAGGGCCGCCGCACTGGCGGCCCTTATTTAGTCCTGGTATGATTTGAAATTTAGGCCTCATCAGTCGTTAATCGAATAGGATTAGGCTGGGGCCAGATGCAATTGGGTCATAGGCGCGCCGATGCTTGAAGCCGTGATCTTCGTCGTGTTTCCGTTCTGCATGCTTTTTGCCGCGATCTCCGACATGCTTTCGATGACGATCGCCAATCGCGTGCCGGTGTTGCTTGTGGTTGTCTTCGCCTTGGTTGCGCCTTTGACCGGCATGGACTGGGCCACCTATGGCTGGCATTTCGCCGCCGCCGGCCTGGTTCTCGCGGTGACGTTCGGCCTGTTCGCGCTGGGCGGCATGGGCGGCGGCGACGCCAAGCTTCTGGCTGCCACTGCCATGTGGATGGGACTGAACATCCATCTCATCGAATACCTCGTCGCCTCGACATTCATCGGCGGCCTGCTGACGCTAGCCATCCTCGCCTATCGAAAATCGCCGCTTGCCGCCGTCACAAGCCACAATCCGTTCCTGCGCCATTTCGCCGATGAGGCGACCGGCGTTCCGTACGGCATTGCGCTTGGCATTGGCGGTCTGCTCACCTATTCCGACTCGCCGTTGATGGCCTGGGCACTTACCAGGCTGGCGGGCTGAATTTCGCTTTACGCCATTGGCGCCGAGCAGGCGAGTTGGCCACGTTTTCCTTCGGGCCGGGCTTGTCGGTCCAATTTATGTAAACGTTAAATTAATCACGATCGTAAGTATAACATTAACCTTGTTTTGACGATTGCCGCTGCAAAGTCCCGCTTGGCTACGTGGTTTGCCAAGGCGAGGTTCGGACAGATGCCAGCATCCCGATTGATTATTCTGAGCGTGGCGATAGCCGCGGCCGGTGGTGCAGGCTATGTCGCGAAGAACATGGTCGTGGCTCCGCCGCCTCCGGTTGTCGATTCCGGTCCTCAGGCGCCGGCGATCGCGCTGCAGGATGTGCTTGTTCTTTCCGGCGACGTTCCGATGGGCAGTCCGCTTGAAAACAACATTTCCTGGGAGTCATGGCCGTCCGCAGGCATCAACGCAAATTTCATCACCCGCGCCGCCGAGCCTGAAGCGCTGGACAAGCTGAAGGGCGCCGTCGCTCGCGTGGCGCTCTACGCCGGCGAGCCGCTGCGGCGCTCGAAGCTGATCGGTGAAGGGCAAAGCTTCATGTCGTCGATCCTGCCCTCCGGCATGCGGGCCGTTGCCACAAGCATCTCGGCCGACACCTCGGCCGGTGGCTTTATTCTTCCCAACGATTTCGTCGACGTCATCATGACCCGCAGAGCCGATCCCGCCAATGGCGGTGGTCCGGGCTTCACGACCGAAACTATCCTGAAGAACATTCGCGTCCTGGCGATCGACCAGACCATTCAGGAGGACGAGGAAGGTAAGAAGACCAGGGTTGGCCAGACCGCCACCCTGGAACTGACGCCGCAGCAGTCCGAGATCATCACCGTCGCACAGCAGATGGCGGATCGCCTGACATTGGCGCTGCGCTCGATCAAGGACAGTCAGGACAAGAATGTGGGCGAAGCCGATTACCTGGTTTCCGGCAATGGCCGGCGCGGAACCGTGCGGTTGATCAAGTCGGGCGAAGTTTCCGAAGTGGGGGCGAGGAAATGAGGCTAAAAACCAAATTGCCGGTCACGCTGGCTGCGGCGATCGGCCTGCTTTTCCTTGGAACGAATGCATATGGCGTTCTCTGTGCCAGCGCAGCAGGCGACAACGCCAGGGTCACGGCTTCGACCGCCACCCAGCGGGTCAAGCTCGGACTGAACAAATCGGTGGTCATCGACCTGCCGAGCGATGCCTACGATATTCTCGTCGCCAACCCAGCTGTAGCCGACGCGGTGACCCGCACTGCCAGGCGCATCTATCTGTTCGGAAAGGCGGTCGGCGAGACCAACATCTTCGTCTTTGGCCCGAATGGCGAGCAGATCGTCAGCCTTGATCTGGCGGTCGAACGCGATGTTGCCGGGCTGGAGGACTATATCAGGCGCTTCATCCCGTCATCGACCGTCAAAGTCGAACTCCTGAACGACAATGTCGTTCTGACCGGAACCGTGGACACGCCCCTGGATGCCAAGCGGGCGGAACAGCTGGCCACCATCTTCGTGTCGGGCGGTGAAGCGACCACGGGACAATATTCGCAGACTGCCGCCGGCGGTTCGGCCGAGGCTGGCGTCGCCATTGACAACCCGGATGCCGAGCGTCGCGTCAGCCAGATCGTCAACCTGCTGCAGATCATCGGCGACGACCAGGTCACGCTGAAGGTGACGGTTGCGGAAGTCAGCCGCTCGGTGATGAAGCAGCTCGGCGTCAATATGATGGGCAGCGGCAGCAGCAACGGTATCAGCTGGGGTGCGGTAAGCGACAATTTCACCGGTTTGGGCAAGTCGCTGTCGAACTCGGGCCTCGCCATCGGCAGCTCGACGCTGCAGGCCTACATCAACGCCATGGAACAGTCAGGCGTCATGAAAACCCTGGCCGAGCCAACACTGACAGCGGTATCCGGCGAGAAGGCGACCTTCAAGGTCGGCGGTGAATACAATATGGTGACCAGCGTTTCCCAAGCCGTATCCAACGATAACCAGACAGGTCTGAAGACCTATTCAATCGAGAAGATCGAATATGGCATTGGCCTGGAATTCCAGCCGGTGGTGCTGTCTCCCGGCCGCATCAGCCTGAAGGTCAGGACCTCGGTCTCCGAGCCGACAACGGAGGGATCAGTATCTTTGTCCGAAGGCGTAACAAGCCCCGGCATGAACGCCCTGTCGCTCCGCAAGCGCTTGGCCGACACAACAGTGGAACTGCCTTCGGGCGGCTCGATGATGATTGCCGGCCTTGTCCGCGATGATCTCAGGCAAGCCGTCAACGGCTTGCCCGGTCTGACAAAGATTCCAGTGCTTGGCGCGCTGTTCCGCAGCAGGGATTTCGTTCGCAACGAGACCGAGCTCGTCATCATCATTACGCCGTATCTGGTGAAGCCGGTGGCGCGCAACGATCTTGCCAAGCCGGATGACAATTTCAACGCCGCCAGCGATGGTGCCGGCATTTTCCTTGGCCGCGTCAACCGTGTCTACGGCACCATGCAGACCGACAAGCCCAACGGCCGTTACCACGGCGTTGTCGGCTTCATCTACAAGTAAGCGGGGAAGCGGTCATGTCTAAGGCAGCATCGAAGGCACGGGCGATCACCGCGACGCGGTCGGTCCATTCGCGAATCTGGCGGCCGGCCGTTCCCATTATGGCGATCGCGGTGGCGGCATTGCTGGCCGGCTGCGCCAATCGCGACAGCGTCACGGTGGGTGCCATACCGGACGATTATCGCACCACCCATCCGATCGTCATAGCCGAGAAGATACAGAAGATCGACCTTCCGGTCGGCGCCGGCGACCGTGGCATGACCAGATCCCAGCGCGACACGCTCCTGGGCTTCCTGGACGGATACGACAGGAGCGCGGCTCCGGTGCTGACGATCGAGATTCCGAGCGGTTCGGCCAACGAAATCGCGGCGGCCGCCGCCGGCCGCGATTTCGCCAGGCTTGCCATGGCCAGCGGCATCAGCCGGAAGCGGATCGCCATGCGGTCCTATCAATCCGGTTCGGTCGAAGCGTCCGCCCCGGTCCGTGTCGCCTACGTCTCGGTGAAGGCTCAGACGGATAAATGCGGGCGCTGGCCCGAAGACCTGCTGGAGACTTCGGAAAACAAGCACTATGCCGATTTCGGCTGTTCGTACCAAAACAACCTTGCCGCCCAGATGGCCAATCCGGTCGATCTGATCGGACCGCGCAAACAGACACCCATCGACGCGGCAAATCGGAGCGCGGTGATCGACGTCTATCGTGACAGAGGTATTTCGGACGAATTCCTCGGCAATTCGGAAGTCGAATATTAACGAGTGTTGAGGCTCAACAAACCCTAAGCCGCGCAAGTCACGGAAAGTGATGACAATGAGCAATCTTGCCTACGACACAGAGGTACCGGGCGGCGAAACCTCGGAGCAGGATATTGCCGCGATGCAGGCGTTGCGGCCGATCCCGCGCATTTCGATCCAGGCATTTTGCGAGACCGAAGGCGTAGCCAATCCGGTCGAGCGCGCCGGCGAGGATCGCCGCATGGCCAAGGCCCATCTGAAAGTGCATATGGGGGGCATCCCTACCGCTATCGAATTCTATCAGTCGGCGCCGACACCGAACCTGATCCTGCTTGAATCGCGCAGCGAGCCGAAGCTGTTGCTGGAACAACTCGCCCAGCTCTCCGAGCATTGTGACCCGACCTCCAAGGTGGTGGTTGTCGGCCACTACAACGATGTCGGCTTGTACCGCGAACTCATCCGTTCGGGCATTTCCGAGTATGTCATCGCGCCCGTATCGATGGCCGACATCGTCAGCGTGGTGTCTTCGATCTTCGTTGATCCGGAAGCTGAGCCGATCGGCCGCTCGATTGCCTTCATCGGCGCCAAAGGCGGCGTCGGCTCCTCGACCATAGCCCATAATGTGGCCTGGGCCATGTCGTCCCTTTTCAAATCCGAAGTGGTTGTCGCCGATCTCGACCTCGCCTTCGGAACGGCCAATATCAATTTCGACCAGGATCCGGCGCAAGGCATTGCCGAGGCAGTCTTCTCGCCGGAACGCGTCGACGAGGTCTATCTCGACCGGCTGCTCGCCCAATGCGCCGAGCACCTGTCGCTGCTTGCGGCCCCTTCGACGCTGGAGCGGGTCTACGATTTCGATCCCGACGCCTTCACCCAGCTTATCGACATAGCCCAGCGTAGCGCGCCGCTCCTCGTGCTCGATGTTCCCCACGTGTGGGCCGGCTGGACCAAGAACACGCTGGTCAAGGCCGACGAGATCGTCATCACGGCGACGCCCGAACTGGCCAATCTGCGCAACACGAAGAACCTGGTCGACATGCTGAAGCGGCTTCGTCCGAACGATCCCGCGCCAAAGCTTGTGATCAACCAGGCCGGTGTGCCGAAACGTCCTGAGATTACGCCGTCCGACTTCTCCGAATCGCTCGGCCTTTCGCCGATGTCGGTCATCCCGTTCGAGCCGCTTTTGTTCGGAAATGCTGCCAACAACGGACGTATGCTCGGTGAGATGGATGCCAAGAGTCCGGTTGTCGCCACGATCAACGAGATCGCCCATGTGCTGACAGGGCGCAGCGAAATCAAAGTGAAGAAAAAGGCTGGCCTCGGCAATCTGATCGGCAAGCTTTCGCGCAACAAGAAGTGATGCCTCAGCGGTGGAATTGGTAAGCGATCATGTTTGGTAAAAGAGGCAGCGACGACGGCAACCGGACCATTCCGGAATTCCGTCAGCCAGCACCCGCACCTGCTGCGCCGGCGGCCGCGAACCCTGTGGAAGCGGCTGTAACTGCCAGGTCGGCGGCGCTGCCGCCATCCGGCGCGCCTGCCGCGCCGGCGGTTCGCCGTGCGGTCGAGCCGCCGCCATTGGCCCCGGAGCCGAAAAGTATCCAGCGCCAAAAGAGCGAAACCTACTACGACACCAAAAGCCAGGTCTTCGCCGCACTCATCGATACGATAGATCTGTCGCAGCTCGCCAAACTCGATCCCGAAAGCGCGCGCGAGGAAATCCGCGACATTGTCAACGACATCATCGCGATCAAGAATTTCGCGATGTCCATCGCCGAGCAGGAAGAGCTTCTCGAGGATATCTGCAACGACGTTTTGGGCTACGGGCCGCTGGAGCCACTGCTTGCCCGCGACGATATTGCCGACATCATGGTCAATGGCTCCAAGAACGTCTACATCGAAGTCAACGGCAAGGTCGAGCAGACCGGCATCCGTTTCCGCGACAACCAGCAGCTCCTCAACATCTGCCAGCGTATCGTCAGCCAGGTTGGCCGCCGCGTCGATGAATCAAGCCCGATCTGCGATGCGCGTCTTCCTGATGGCTCCCGTGTCAACGTCATCGCACCGCCCCTGGCTATCGACGGCACCGCACTTACCATCCGCAAGTTCAAGAAGGACAAGCTGACGCTCGACCAGCTGGTCAAGTTCGGCTCGATTTCTCCGCAAGGGGCCGAGATTCTCAAGATCATCGGGCGTGTCCGCTGCAACATTGTCATCTCGGGCGGTACCGGCTCAGGCAAGACGACGCTGCTCAATTGCCTGACCAACTATATCGACCGCGAAGAACGCGTCATCACCTGCGAGGACTCAGCTGAGCTGCAATTGCAGCAGCCGCATGTGGTGCGTCTCGAAACCCGTCCGCCCAACCTCGAAGGCGAGGGCGAAGTGACCATGCGCGACCTGGTCAAGAACTGTCTGCGCATGCGCCCCGAACGTATTATCGTCGGCGAAGTGCGCGGACCCGAAGTGTTCGACCTGCTGCAGGCGATGAACACCGGCCATGACGGCTCGATGGGAACGATCCACTCGAACAGCCCGCGCGAATGCCTCAACCGTATAGAGTCGATGATCGCCATGGGCGGCTATACGCTGCCGCAAAAAACCGTGCGCGAAATCGTCGTCGGCTCCGTCGACGTGATCATACAGGCTGCACGCCTGCGCGACGGATCGCGGCGTATCACCCACATCACCGAGGTGATCGGCATGGAAGGTGACGTCATCATCACCCAGGACATCGTTCTCTATAACATCAAGGGCGAGGACGCGAACGGCAGGCTGCTGGGCGAGCACGTGTCGACTGGGATCGGCCGTCCGCATTTCTGGGAGCGCGCCCGCTACTACGGTGAGGAGCAGCGCCTCGCGGTTGCGCTCGAGGCGATGGAGAAACGCGCTGATTGATCCGTCTGGAAGCGTGGGGGCCAGGGTCGATGTTCGGAATTGACGGCACCGTATTGGCATTCGTTGTGCTCGCCGGCTTCAGCGCCGGCGCTGTGGCCTATGCTTTCCTGTTCAACCGGATCAGCACCGAGAAGCAGGTCGGCAAGCGGCTTGAATCGATCAAGACCGCCGAGACGGATCGATCCGTCGTCAAGGCGTCGCGCGATCGCGTGGCGGAAGCGGCCAAGCGTCGCAAGTCCGTCCAGGATTCGCTGAAGGATCTCGATCAAAAGCAAAAGTCCAATCAGAGCCTGGTCAAGAAACCACCGCTGAAGATCCAAATCCGTCAGGCCGGCATGAAGATCTCGCTCGAGCGCTTCTATGTCTACTCGGCGGTCTGCGGCGTCGTCTTGACGGCTCTTGTTTATTTCATCGGCGCACCGCTGCTGGTCTTGCCGGCTGCGCTGCTGGTCGGCGTCTTGGGTCTGCCCCGCTGGTTCGTCTCGTTTCGCCGCGCGCACCGCGTCAAGGCGTTCCTCAACGAATTTCCGAACGCGCTCGATATCATCGTGCGTGCGGTAAAATCCGGCCTGCCGCTGAACGACGCCGTGCGCCTGATCGCCAACGAATCCCCCGAGCCGGTCAAGACCGAGTTCCGCCGCATAGTCGATTCGCAGCAAATGGGTTTGTCGATCCCCGACGCGGCCATGCGCATGCCAGAAACGATGCCGTGCACCGAGGCGAGCTTCTTCGGCATCGTCATCCAGATCCAGTCTCAGGCCGGCGGCAATCTTTCCGAAGCGCTGGGCAATCTTTCGCGCGTGCTTCGCGACCGCAAGAAAATGAAAGCCAAGGTCCAGGCATTGTCCATGGAAGCCAAGGCATCCGCCGTGATCATCGGCGCGTTGCCTTTCGTCGTCGCCTTTCTCGTCTATTTGACGAGCCCGAACTACATCATGCCCCTCTTCATCACCAGCACCGGCCATCTGATCCTCGGTTGTTCCGGCATCTGGATGTCGATGGGCGTCCTGGTAATGCGCAAGATGATGAATTTCGAAGTCTAGGACTCGCGTATGACCGATCACGTCATCAGAACTCTCACCGACCCGTCCCTGCTGATCGCACTGCTGGTCGGCATCGCGGTGTTTGCGACCGTCTTCACGCTGCTGCCCGCTTTTGGCGGGAACCAGCTCAAGGCGCGCATGAAATCCGTAGCGCTGGAGCGCGATGAGCTGCGCGCCAAGCAGCGCGCGCGGCTGGCAGTCGAAGCCGACCGCCGCCGCAGGGGCCTGCGCGAAGAACAGTCGGTCGGCATGCGCAATATTGTCGATCGCCTGGATCTCAGGCGTGCGCTGGCGGATGAAGGTACCTTGCAGAAATTGAAAGTGGCAGGTTTTCGCGGGCAAAATCCGCTGACGCGCTTCCTTTTCTTCCGTCTCGTCCTGCCCTTCATCGGCTTTGCATTGGCGGCGATGTATCTGTTCGTGCTCGGCGGATTGCCCGAGCAGCCGCTTTTCGTGAAGCTGTTCGTGTGCATCGTGGTAGCCTATGCGGGATTCTACGCGCCGGTGCTCTACGTCAACAACCGCGCTACCAAGCGCAAGCAATCGATTCAGATGGCGTGGCCGGACGCGCTCGACCTGTTGCTGATATGCGTCGAGTCCGGCATGTCGGTGGAAGCGGCGCTTCGCAAGGTCGCCGATGAGATCGGCGCGCAATCGGTGGCATTGGCGGAAGAATTCATCCTGACAAACGCCGAGCTTTCCTATCTGCAGGAGCGCAAGCAGGCCTATGAGAACCTTGCAAGCCGAACTGGCCTGGAATCCGTCAGGTCGGTGTCCCAGGCGTTGGTTCAGGCCGAGCGCTACGGCACGCCCGTGGCGCATGCGTTGCGGGTGCTTGCCAGTGAGAGCCGCGACATGCGCATGAATGCCGCCGAGAAGAAGGCGGCCGCGCTGCCGCCGAAGCTCACCGTGCCGATGATCCTGTTCTTCCTGCCGGTGCTGTTCGCCATCATTCTGGGTCCCGCCGGCATCCAGGTGAGCCAGCGCGGCATCTTTGGCGACCAGCCGAAATCCAGCAGCGAGTAGCGCCAGCGGCGTTGCCAGAAACGCTGATACGATTCAGAGCCACGCTGCCGGTGCAGCGCGGCTCTTTGCGTTAGACATGTTGCGGAATTCGCGCGCCGGTTCGGCGCTCGAAGCGGTCAGTTGGTGGCGGGCTTTGCCTTGTCCTGGTCCTTGAGCTGGCTCCAGGCATTCTGCTGCGCCAGCATCTGGCGAAGGTAAGCGACGTTAGCCTGCGCCTGATCCTGCGACAGCTCTTGCGAGGCGATCTTCTCAGCCTCGTCGAAACGGCCTTGCAGACCGACGACCAGCGCAAGGTTCTGGCGGACGCGGCTATCTGCATTCGGCTGCTGGGCGGCTGAGCGCATATAGGTTTCGGCCGTGCGCAAATCACCTTCCAGCACGTACGACATGCCGAGATTGGAAAGGATCGACGGTTCGTTCGGCCTGAGGTCAAGCGCCTTGCGATAGCCTTGGCGCGCCTCGTCCTTCTGGCCGAGCTGGTCGAGAATAGCAGCTTCCGCCGATACCAGTTTCCAGTCAGGATATTCGGGCGTCTGGGCGCGGCGCACGGCATCGAGAGCCGGTTCGAACTGTCCGTTGGCGGCAAGCGCCTTGCCATAGGCGGCGAGCACGTCGCGGTCCTTCGGCAGGGCGATCGCCAGCTTGCGCATCACCGCAAGCGATTGGTCTGCGTCGCCGTCCATCTGCAGCGCCGCGGCATAATTTGTCGCGATCCGCTTGTCGCTGGGGTTTTTCGAATAGGACTGGCCGAGCGCCATCGTAGCGTTGTGCAGTTCGCCCGCCGACATTGTTTCCAGCGGCTTGCCGCTTGGACGAGAAATCGAGCCAGTCGTCAATTTGCTGGTTCCGCAGCCGGCGACGCCTGCGGCAAGCGCCATCATCAACGCCGTGCTGATCAGCCTATTTGCGCTGGCGTTCATCCTGCGGTTGGTCGGCATCGGCACCAGGGCTCCGTTCATGCGCGTGACCATTTGCGAGGTCATCTTTCCTCCCGCAGAAATATTCTGTTAACCCTAACGGAGAGTTAAGAAACGCCGACTCGGAAGCCGGAGGCCAGCGAATGCCTGTCGAACTCGTCGAGAAAGAATTGAGCAATGCGCTGCCGGTCCATCTGGTGGCGAAGGATGCTCTGGCGGCGGCGGGCCTTGCGCCATCGTCGGTCGCCTGGGCCAAGGCCAACGGCTTTTCCGGCGAGGCTGGCAGGACGCTGATCGTGCCTGGCGACAACGGCGCGATTGCCGGAGCCCTGTTCGGCACCGGTGATGGCGAGGGCGCACTGGCCATCGGCGCACTAGCGAGAGCCTTGCCCGAAGGCGAGTGGCATTTTGCGTCCGCACCGGCCAAGCCGGAGCTTACGGCACTCGCCGTAGCGCTCGGCGGCTATGTCTTCACCCGCTACGGCAAGAAGCCAGGCAAGACGCTTCGCCTCGCGCTGCCGGCAGGCACCGACATTGCCCGCATCCGCCGCATCGCCAATGGAGTTTTCCTGGCGCGCGATCTGGTCAACACGCCGACCAGCGATATGGGCCCCGATCAGCTGGAAAAAGCCGCCCGAACCTTGGCCGCGACGCACAAGGCCGAATTATCGGTGACCAAAGGCGACGATCTTCTTACCGCCAACTTTCCGATGATCCACGCCGTCGGTCGGGCTTCTGCCGACGCGCCGCGCCTGATCGACATGATTTGGGGGCCGAACAATGCCCCCAGGATAACGCTGGTCGGCAAGGGCGTCTGCTTCGATACAGGCGGTCTCGACATCAAGCCGTCCTCGGGCATGCTTTTGATGAAGAAGGACATGGGCGGCGCTGCCAACGTGCTGGGCCTCGCTTCCATGATCATGGCCACCGGGCTGAAGGTCCGGCTTCGCGTGCTCATCCCGGCTGTCGAGAATTCGATAGCCGGCAACGCCTTCCGGCCAGGCGACGTGCTGGTGAGCCGCAAGGGCATCACCGTCGAAATCGGCAACACCGACGCCGAAGGACGGCTGGTGCTCGCCGATGCCTTGGCCTTGGCCGACGACGAAGAGCCGCAGATGCTGGTCGATATGGCGACGCTGACAGGCGCTGCCCGTGTTGCGCTCGGTCCCGACCTGCCGCCGTTCTACACCGGTGACGAGGCGCTTGCATCCGAGCTGGCGGACGCCTCCGTTGCGGTCGAGGATCCGCTATGGCGCATGCCGTTGTGGAAGCCCTATGACGCCAAGCTGGCGTCGAAGGTGGCCAACATCAACAACGTCACGTCGGACGGTTTCGCCGGCTCGATCACCGCGGCGCTTTTCCTGAAGCGCTTCGTGGAAAAGACCGCCGGCTGGGCGCATGTCGACATCTTCGCCTGGAACCCGTTCGACCGCCCGCACGGCCTTGCCGGTGGCGAAGCGCAAGGCATCCGGGCGCTGGAGCAGGTCATTTCGAACCGCTACGGCTGATTCTCGGGCATAGCCGACGAAGGTATTGACTGAAACGGAACCGAAACAATTTTCCGTCATGCTGGACGGATGTCGATTATCATGCGTCCAAGCCAGGCCTTGCGACTATGGCAACAGGTGGTGTTATCCGAGGTGCGTGACGACGCGCCCGATCTCACTATGCGCCAGACGGCGATCCTGTTCACCATCTATCTCGATCCGCCGCCGCACACGGTGCGGGGGTTAGCCGCCCGACTCAACGTCACCAAGCCGGTGATCACCCGTGCGCTCGATACGATGGGGGCGCTGAAACTGGTGTCGCGCCACCGCGACGAGCTCGACAAGCGCAACGTGCTGGTCAGGCGCACAGTCGAAGGCGCGCTCTTTGTCGAGCGCTTTGGCGATGTTATCATTGCCAGAGCCCAAGAGTTGCCCATTTGAACGAGTTGCCGATTTGACCGCCAGGGATGCCCGCCTCCATGCCTTCCGCTCCGATCTCGCCGACGCCAGGCTGACAGGCGAGGTCGCCGCCGACCGTTTCGTCGCCGGCCGGCCGGCTCGCATATCAGCCTCCGCGGCCGATGTCCGCAAGGCTCCGCGCCCGGATGCCGGCGTCGATACCCAGCTTCTGTTCGGCGAAGACGTCCTCGTCTTCGAGGACGTTGAGGGCTGGGCCTGGATACAGGCCGAGCGCGACGGCTATGTCGGCTATGTCGCCGACACTGTGCTGGGCGGTCGGGACCATGCACCCACGCATGTTGTCTCGGTGCCGCGCACTTTCCTCTATCCGGGACCGGATTTGCGGTTCCCGGTGAGCGGGGAGCTCTCGATGGGGTCAGCGGTAACAGTGAAAGGCGCGGCTGAAACACGCCGCACGTACTATGCTCTGCTGCCATCCGGCGAGGCGGTCATATCTGACCATCTCAGGCCTGTCGCCGAGGTTGCCCCCGACTACGTCGCGGTCGCCGAGGCGTTTCTCGGCACGCCCTATCTATGGGGCGGCGTTTCCGGCTTCGGCATCGATTGTTCCGGTCTCGTGCAACTTGCAATGCACATGGCTGGCAGGCAAGTGCTGCGCGACACCGACATGCAGGCGGCGACCGTCGGTGAACCGCTCGACCTCGGGCCGGATTTTGCCGGGTTGCGGCGCGGCGACCTGGTCTTCTGGAAAGGCCACGTCGCGATCATGACGGATCCGGAGACCATGATCCACGCCAACGGCCACACCATGCTGGTGTCGCGTGAAGGACTGAGGGAGGCGGTCGCCCGTATCGGCTATCTCTATGGCGGACCGACCGGGTTTCGCCGGCCGTAACGCGAATCGATCACCTTTTGTTCTGATTCTGCTTGGCGATTGCGCGCCGCCGCGCTACGTCTGGCGCGTGACAGAGCAGCCGCGCCTTGCCGAACAGAATGCCGCCGTCGTCCTGCCCGAGCCATTTGTCAAATGGTTTGAAGAAAAGGGCTGGTCGCCGCGCGCCCACCAGATCGATTTGCTGGCCAAAGCCCAGGGCGGCCGGTCGGTATTACTAATCGCCCCGACCGGCGCCGGCAAGACGCTGGCCGGGTTCTTGCCATCGCTGACCGAACTGGCCGGCCGGCCGAGGAGAAGGCCGGGGCAGGCGCATCGAGGCATCCACACACTCTACATCTCGCCGCTGAAGGCGCTGGCCGTCGACATCGAGCGCAATCTCGGCAAACCCGTCGCAGAAATCGGGCTGCCGGTCACCGTCGAGACGCGCACCGGCGACACGCCCGCACACAAGCGCCAGCGGCAGAAGCTGGCGCCGCCCGACATTCTCCTGACCACGCCCGAGCAATTGGCGCTGCTGATTGCCGCGCCCGATGCCAGGCGCTTCTTCGAGGACCTGCGCTATGTCGTGCTCGACGAATTGCATTCGCTGGTGACCTCGAAGCGCGGGCATCTCCTGTCGCTCGGGCTGGCCCGGCTGCGCTCGTTTATGCCCGCCCTGCAGACGATAGGCCTGTCGGCGACGGTCGCCGAGCCTGACGAATTGCGGCGCTGGCTGGTCAGCCAGAATCCACCGGGGCCGATGGCCGAACTGATCGTCGTCACTGGCGGCGCCAAGCCCGACATCTCCATTCTCGATTCGGAGGAGCGCGTGCCGTGGGCGGGACATTCGGCCCGCTACGCAACGCCGGAAATCTACAACGAGATCAAGCGCCACAAGACAACCCTGCTGTTCGTCAACACGCGCAGCCAGGCGGAGTTGCTGTTCCAGGAGTTGTGGCGGGTCAACGAGGAGACCTTGCCGATCGCGCTGCATCACGGCTCCCTCGACGTCGCGCAGCGCCGGCGTGTCGAAAAGGCAATGGGCGAGAACGCCCTGCGCGCCATCGTCGCCACGTCGACGCTCGACCTCGGCATCGACTGGGGCGATGTCGACCTGGTCGTCCATGTCGGCGCGCCGAAAGGTGCCAGCCGGCTGGCGCAGCGCATCGGCCGTGCCAACCACCGTATGGACGAGCCGTCCAAGGCGATCCTGATACCGGCCAACCGCTTCGAGGTGCTGGAATGCAGGGCGGCGCTCGACGCCAATTATCTCGGTGCCCAGGATACGCCGCCGCTGGTCGATGGCGGGCTCGACGTCCTGGCGCAGCACGTGCTGGGCTGTGCCTGCGGTGCGCCGTTCCATGCCGATGCGCTGTTCGAGGAGGTGCGGACGGCAGCACCCTATGCCGATCTCGATCGCCCGACATTCGATCGCGTCATCGATTTCGTCGCCACTGGCGGCTATGCGCTAAAGAACTACGAGCGCTATGCCCGCATCCGGTTGAACAAGGACGGACTGTGGCGGGTCTCAAATCCTCGCGTCGCCCAGCAATACCGGCTCAACGTCGGCACCATCATCGAAGTGCCGGCGCTCAACGTCCGCTACGTCCAGGCCGGCAGCAGAGGCGCGGCTTCGCGTGGCGGCCGGGTTCTGGGCAAGATCGAGGAGGCGTTCCTCGAAACGCTGACGCATGGCGACACCTTCATGTTCGCCGGCAAGGTGCTGCGCTTCGAAGGTATCCGCGAGAATGAGTGCTTTGTCTCGAATGCACCCGGCAGCGACGCCAAGGTGCCGTATTACGGTGGTGGCAAATTCCCGCTTTCGACGTACCTGGCCGAACAGGTCCGCGCCATGCTGGACGATCCGCAGCGCTGGAAGAAGCTGCCGGAGCAGGTCGCCGACTGGCTACGCTTCCAGGCCGACAAGTCGGTGCTGCCGAAACGCGACGATCTGCTGATCGAGACCTTTCAGCGCGGCAACCGCCACTATCTGGTGGCCTATCCGTTCGAGGGCAGGCTGGCGCACCAGACGCTCGGCATGCTGCTCACCCGCCGCCTCGACAGGGGGGGAGCCAAGCCGCTCGGCTTCGTCGCCACCGACTATGCGCTTGCCATATGGTCGCTGGCCGATATGGGCCATATGTTCAGGGCGAAGAAACCGTCGCTGGCTGCGCTATTCGATCAGGACATGCTGGGCGACGACCTCGAAGCCTGGCTCGCAGGCAGTTGGTTGTTGAAGCGCACCTTTCGCAATTGCGCGCTGATCTCGGGATTGATCGAGAAACGCCACCCGGGGCAGGAGAAGAGCGGCCGCCAGGTAACCGTGTCGACGGATCTCATCTACGACGTGCTGCGCAGCCACGAGCCCGACCATATCCTTTTGCAGGCGACGCGTGCCGATGCCGCGACCGGTCTCTTGGATGTCAGCAGACTTGCCGAGATGCTCTCGCGCGTCCAAGGTCGAATCATGCATAAGAACCTCGAGCAGATATCGCCGCTCGCCGTGCCGATCATGCTCGAGATCGGCAAAATGCCGGTGCACGGCGAGGCCGATGACACGCTGCTGATGGATGCAGCCACACTGGTCGAGGAGGCCATGGGGACGAAATGACTGTCGCGCTCGCCATGGCTGCGCCTCTGGCGGATGCGCGCGCTGTCCGTATCGCCGGCGAACGCGCGATCTGCGACCGTCGCGGCGTGCTCTATTTTCCCGAATTCCGGCTTCTGACCGTATCCGACCTGCATCTGGAAAAAGGCTCATCACTGGCCAGGCGCGGCACGCTGGTCCCACCTTACGACACCGGTGCGACGTTGCTCCGGCTACAGGCGGTGATCGCCGATTATCAGCCTGCGATCGTTATCAGCCTGGGCGACAGTTTTCACGATGGCGGCGGCGCCGCACGTATGCACGCGAGCTTTCGCCAAAGGCTGGAAGGGCTGATGGTCGGGCGCGACTGGTTCTGGGTCGCCGGCAATCATGATCCAGAAGCGCCGGCCGACTTGCCAGGCGAGACCGTGCGCGAGCTGGCCATAGGCTCGCTACTCTTCCGGCACGAGCCTTCGGCGGTGAGAGTGGAAGGCGAGATATCAGGCCACCTGCATCCTTGCGCCCGCATCGTGCAGCAAGGCCGTTCGGTGCGGCGTCGTTGCTTTGCCGGCGATGGCGGCCGCATGATCATGCCGGCTTTCGGCGCCTATACCGGCTCGCTCAACGTGCTCGATCGCGCCTATGCCGGGCTGTTCCGCCGCGAAACGCTGATGGCCTATATGCTTGGCACAGAGCGCATTTTCGCGATTTCCCACGCGATGCTCAGGCCGGGCTGAACCTACCTGCCGTAGTACAAAGTGACCGTGTGCTTGGCCTCGGCGAAGAACAGCCAGCGCTCGACCAGCATTCCGGCGAGTTGGGCGATTGCGGCGAGTATCGACAGTGCTGCCGCATAGGGCCACGGCAAGGCGAACGCCGCGACCAGCAGCAACGCGGGCAAAGCAAAGGCCAGCACCTGCGTGATCTGGCGGAGTTTAGCGCTGTGCTTGCGCGCAATGCGAAAGCCCATCTCCTTGAGCAGATAGTTTTCCTCGGTATGCGGCCATTCCAGCGACCGCACCGTGCCGCCGGAAAGCCCGGTTGCGGTGTTGGCATTGGTCGGGATCTCCAGCCTGTCATTGTATCGCCAGGTCGCCAGCTTCAAACCCCAGCCGAGCGCGGTCAGCAACAGGGCAGCCGCCAGAAGCATATTCGAGCCTGCGGCAAATCCCTGCAGCAGGGCGTTGAGCAGTACGCTGCCGGTCATCGCCGAAAAGACCAGGTAGGCGGGCAGGGTGAAGCGGCTGTGCCACTGGGCAATCGGCTTCAACGACGCGTAGATCATGCCGGTGGTGCAGACGGTTGCGACCGCGCCGATGGCAGCGAGCAGCCCGGCGACAGCCGCCCAGCCGCTCGTACGGCCGAGGACCACCCAGCCAATACCGAACAACCCCGCCGGCACGAAGGTGGCGACCGAGGCAACACCTTCGCGCGACAGCCATGAGCTACGCCATTGCGAGAAGGCACGCCAGGCGCGTTCGGGCCGGCCGAGATGGCCGGCCGACGACAGCAGGCCTGTCGAGATCAGGCCAAGCGCCAGCCCCATGCCGGTGAGGCCAAGCCAGAAATCGGGCGGGATAAAGCCCTGTCCGGCGAGCACGCCAAGCAGCGCGAGCAGGCCGTAACCGGCGCCCGTGGCCGTGGTGAAAAAGACGACGGAGAAGGCTGGATGCATGAAGGCACGGGTCAGTTCGAAAGCATGCGGTCGACCCAGCCGAGGAAGCCGCCTTCGGCCCGCACCGCTTCAAGCGCTGGCGCCGGCACCGATGCGGCGCGGGTGGTGTGGGCACGTGGCGGCAGATATTTGTTGGTCGGCTTATAGCCCATTTCCGGCATCAGATCGACACCGCCGCGCTCGGCCACCAGTTGCGAGATAGCGGATGCCGGATCGCCCAGATCGCCAAAATGCCGCGCGCTGGTCGGGCAAGCAGCGACGCAGGCCGGCACGCGATCTTCTTCCGCCAGATTGTCGTTGTAGATGCGGTCGACGCACAACGTGCATTTCTTCATCACGCCGACATTGGTGTCGAATTCGCGCGCTCCGTAGGGACAGGCCCAGCTGCACAGTTTGCAGCCGATGCATTTGTCCTCGTCGACCAGCACGATGCCATCCGACGCCCGCTTGTAGGAGGCGCCGGTCGGGCAGACCGTGACGCACGCCGGCGTCTCGCAGTGCAGGCAGGAGCGTGGGAAATTGACCGTGCGCCCACCCATCTCGGTCATGTGCTCATAACTGTGCACGCGGTTGAACCAGACGCCGTCGACATTGCCGCCATAGGGGTCGATGTCGGTTAGCGGCGCCATATGGCCGCCGGTGTTCCATTCTTTGCAGGCGGTAACGCAGGCCTGGCAGCCGACGCAGGTGTCGAGATCGATGACAAGGCCGAGCTTCTTGTCGGTATGGGTGGGAAGGCAAGTCATTTGGCAGCTTCTCTTTCCCGACGGAATTCGGCGCCGAAACTAAGCTTATCGGGCGGGGGCTCAAAATGCGGGGGCTGTCGGAACCGCTCGAACTGCGGTTCGGTGAAGCCTGCTTCCTCGTCTGCGCATTTGACGATGCGCACGCGCAGGTCGAACCATGCCGCCTGGCCGGTGACAGGATCGGAATTCGAATAGTGTTTGCCATTCGCATCGGCAGAGGTCTGGTCGCCGATGATGTGGTTGAGTAGAAAGCCGCGATTGGATTCGGCCGCATCATCCTTCAGCCCCCAGCTGCCGCGACGCTTGCCGATCGCATTCCACGTCCACACCGTATTGGCGTTGACGCCGTCGACCAGCTTGATCTGTCCTTTGACCTTGCCGTTGATGCTCTCGATCCACACCCAGTCGTCATCGACAAGCCCGAGGCTGGCGGCGGTCCGATCGTGCACGAACAGCCGGTTCTGGCTGGTGATCTGCCTTAGCCAGGCATTCTGCCCGCCCCAGGAATGGTACATGTGCATCGGCCGCTGCGTCAGCGCGTGCAGCGGATAGGCTTGGCTGTCGACCGCAGCCTCTTCGAAGGGCGCATACCAGAATGGCAGCGGATCCATATAGGTCTCGATGCGGCTGCGCTCCGCCTCCGGCGGCAGCACCCGGCCATGGCCGCGCGCCGCAAGGCGGAAGCGCTGCATCGGCTCCGAATAGAGTTGGAACACGATCGGCTCGGCTTTCGGGATGAAGCCCATGTTCTCGGCGAAGTCGAGATAGGAGCGGTTGGCCATCTTGTAGTAGCGCTGATCGGCGGCGAAGTCCTGGTGCCAGAAGCCGCCATTGTCGATGTAGCGCTGCAACTGGTCGGGATTGACGTCGCCCTTCCCGACCGAGGTCCCGTCCTCGCCGCGCCAGCCGGCGAGCGGACCGACACCTGGCGTGCGCTCGTGATTGACGATGTAGTCGGCATAGTCGCGGTATTTGGCGGAGCCGTCGTCGTCAACGAAGCCGGGCAGGCTGAGCCGCGCGCCGAGTTCGATCAGCACCGTCTGGAACGGCCTGACGTCGCGGTCCGGCTCGACGACGGGATGGCGGATGGCGTCGCCCGGCCCGTCGGCGTGGCTGATCGGCCGGTCGAGCAGACTGATACAGTCATGACGCTCGAGATAGGTCGTGTCCGGCAGCACCAGATCGGCAAAAGGCACGGTCTCGGAATAATAAGCGTCGGAATAGATGATGAACGGGATCTTGTATTCGCCCGATATGTCCGCGTCGGTCAGCATCGCCATCGTCTCGACGGTGTTCATCGACGAGTTCCAGGCCATGTTGGACATGTACATGAACAGCGTGTCGATCGTGTAGGGATCGCCGGCCCAGGCGTTACGAATGACCGTGTGCATGAGTCCGTGTGCGGCCAGCGGCGCATCCCAGGAATAGGCCTTGTCGATACGGATCGGTTTGCCGCCTCCGTCGATCAGCAGGTCTTCCGGCCCGCAGACGAAGCCGAGCGGCATGCCTTCGAGTGGTGTCATCGGCTTCACATTCTTGCCGGCGGGCTTTGGACCCGGCGGCGCGGACCGCGGATAAGGCGGTTTGAAGCGGAAGCCGCCCGGCACGTCCACCGTGCCGAGAAGCACCTGAAGCAGATGAATGGCGCGGCAAGTGTGAAATCCGTTCGAATGGGCCGAGATGCCGCGCATCGCATGCATCGACACCGGCCGACCCTTGATGGTCTCGTGCCGGCGGCCGGCCCAGTCCGTCCAGGCCACCGGCAGTTCGATTTGCTGTTCGAAGGCGACATGAGCGAGTTCTGCAGCAATGCGTCGGATGGTGTCGGCGGAGATGCCGCACCGGTCAGCGACGGCGTCGGGCGAATAGCACTCGTCCAGATAGCGGTCGGCGACGAGTTGGAAGACCGGCACGCATCGGCGGCCGTCGACGAGAACGCTGCCGGTCAGTGCGGGCTTTGCGTCGGTATCGCCGGCGTCGACAGGCATCTTCGCCACCCTGTCCCAAGCCAGCGGATTGCCGTCGCCATTGCGCATGAACAGCCCGTCATCGACAGCTCCAGGCTCCTGAACGACCAGGATGTGGGCATTGGTGTAGCGCAAGAGGTACTCGAGATCGATGCGGCCTGCCTTCAGCAATTCATGGATGAGGGCGAATACGAACAGGCCGTCGGTGCCGGGCCGGATGCCGATCCAGTCGTCGGCAATTGCATTATAGCCGGTGCGGCAGGGATTGATTGAAACCACCTTGGCGCCGCGCGCCTTGAGCTTGCCGAGGCCGATCTTGATCGGATTGGAATCATGGTCTTCGGCAACCCCGAACAGCATGAAATATTTGGTGTTGTCCCAGTCGGGCTCGCCGAACTCCCAGAACGAACCGCCAATCGTGTAGAGGCCGCCGGCCGCCATATTGACCGAGCAGAAGCCGCCATGGGCGGCAAAATTCGGCGTGCCGAACTGGCTCGCCCACCAGCCGGTCAGCGATTGCGACTGGTCGCGCCCGGTGAAGAAGGCAAGTTTCTTCGGATCGGTTCGGCGGATGTTCGAAAGCCGTTCTGTCGCGATCGACAAGGCTTCCTCCCACTCGATTTCGCGGAACTCACCCGAGCCGCGCGGGCCGGTTCGCAGTAGCGGCTTCTTCAGCCGGGCCGGGCTGTAATGCTGCATGATGCCGGCGCTGCCCTTGCCGCACAGCACACCGCGGTTGACCGGGTGATCCTTGTTGCCGTTGATGTAGCGGACCTTGCCGTCCTTGATATGGACGTCGATGCCGCAGCGGCAGGCGCACATATAGCAAGTCGTCTTGGCGACGCTGTCGGAGACATCGGGCGACGTATCGACGCCGTCGCCTTCAGCGGGCGGGCGGGTATCGGCGAGCGGCCGTTGGGATGGTGCTGAGTTGGCGCCGCGCAGCGGTCTGTTGGTCATGATCCGGCGATGTTTTTGCGTTCGGCGGCCTTGGCTCTCGTCTTCGGACCTGGGCCGCGCATGTAATGTTGTTCCGGACGATAGCGTTCACCGACGAGCCGCCACCGCAGGCTGCGGGACCAATGCGTGAACACCGATTTGAACAGCCTCACCAAATCTCTACCCTCGACTGTTCTGGCGCGACTTTTTTCCAATTTCGAGCCAAAATTTAGAACAAAGCAATCAATCTGTCTAACAAATTGCTCTTGTAATTCTAATCGGAGTTGCTTCTTAATTGCTGGCATGACTCTGGACCAATTGCGGATCTTCGTCGCCGTCGCCGAACGGGCGCACATGACCAAAGCGGCCGAGTTGCTGGGCATCTCACAGTCGGCCGCATCCGCCGCGATCCGCTCGCTCGAACTGCAGCATGGCGTCCAGTTGTTCAACCGCGTCGGCCGCAACATCGAGCTCGCCGAGACCGGACGCCGATTCTTGCCCGAAGCCAAGGCGGTCCTCGAGCGGGCTGCGGCGGCCCACAATGTGCTGGAGCATGTCTCGCAGACGATATCAGGCAGTCTCTCGATAGCTGCCAGCCAGACCATCGCCAGCTATTGGCTGCCGCGCCGGCTCGCCTCTTTCCACGAAGCCTATCCTGCCGTCAGGCTGAGTGTGAGCATTGGCAACACCAGGCAGGTCGAGACCAATGTACTTGATGGCGCAGCCGATTTTGGCCTGGTCGAGGGGCGCACCGAATCCGACATTTTGCGGCGTGCCAAGGTCGATATCGATCGCATGATGCTGGTCGTGGCGCGCTCGCACCCTGAGATCGCGGAAGTTTCGCCTGGACATCCCGACCTTGGCGGGCTTCGCTGGATCATTCGCGAAGGCGGGTCGGGCACACGCGAGGCGCTGGAGGACCTTGCCCGACGCGACGGGGTTTCGTTCGCGGACCTGCAGATATTCCTGGTATTGCCGAGCAATGAGGCTATTCGCCAGGCGGTCGAGGCCGGCGCCGGCGCCAGCATCATCTCGGAACTCGTCGTCGCCCGCGCGGTCGCCGAAGGCAGCCTGCGTTCTGTGCCGGTCGATCTGCCGAAGCGCGAATTTGCCATGATCACGCATCGCGACCGGCAGCCAAGCCTGGCCCAGATGGCGCTCAAGGCGCATCTTGGCGGCAAAGCTGAGAGATCCGCGCCGCTTTAAGCCGATCAGCCGAACTTCCGCTGCGCGTCGAGCGCCAGTCCAAGCCCGACCGAGCCGAACACATCGCCTTCGATTACCGACGCCTGCGGCACCAGCGCCAGGATCTGCTGCCTGGCCAGCGGGATCGCGGTCGATCCGCCGGTCAGGAACACCGCGGTGATGTCCGAGGCCTTCACCTGTGCGTCGCGGATGGTCTGCTCGACCGTAGCCGCAACACGCTCAATGTCCCTGACTATGGTGGCTTCGAGACCCTTGCGCGTGATTTCTGCCGTGAACCTCACCTCGGGCAGCGCGACCTCGACATCGGCCGACGATCGGTCCGTCAGCTCGATCTTGGCCTTTTCGACCAGCGCCGCCAGCGCATGGCCGTAACGATGCTCGACGATGTGGATGAAGCGCTCGACCAGGTCCGGGCGCTCCGCCTCGTAGCGGATCTGGCGCAGATGCGTCATCGCCCTCGCTGTGTAGACCAGGTTGATGCGCTGCCATGTCGCCAGCTCGATGAAGTAGCTCGCCGGCAGATTGCGCTTGCCGTCCTTGGTTGGCGTCAAATAACCGAGCTGCGGCATTACATGGGCGATGCTCAGCAGCCGGTCGAAATCGGTGCCGCCGATGTGGATGCCGCGGCTGGCCAGTATGTCGTCCTTGCGGTCGAGCGAGCGGGCGCGCTCGGGCGAGACCCGCACGATCGAGAAGTCGGACGTGCCGCCGCCCATGTCGACGATCAGCGCCAGTTCCTCGCGCGTCACCTTCTGTTCGTAATCGAGTGCCGCCGCGATCGGCTCGAATTGGAAGGCGATATGTTTGAAGCCTTGGGCGCGAGCGGCGTTTTCGAGTTGGTGCTCCGCCTTCGCATCGGCCTCGGCATCGTCGTCGACGAACTGCACGGGCCGTCCCAGCACGACGCTGTCGACCGCGTCATGGGCTTCTTCTTCCAGCTTCTTTTTCAGGTGGCCGACAAATAGGCCGACAATTTCCATGAAGCCGATCGAGCGCACCTTGATGCGCGTCTTTTCGTGAGCGAGCGAGCTGCCGAGCACGCTCTTCAGCGAGCGCATCAGGCGGCCTTCGATACTGTCCGTATAGTTGGCAATGGCGCGTCGCCCGAAATAGGTGAGGTTGTCCTCGAAATTGAAGAATACCGCACTGGGCAGCGTGACCTGGCCGTCTTCCAACGCCACCAGCCGCGGCTGCCCGTTCCTGACCACGCTCACGGTGGAATTCGAAGTGCCGAAGTCGATACCGGCAAATGCTGGTCGCATCGTGCGTTCCTGTAGTTCTGATTTGGGGAGCAGCAGCTCGTATCCGGTCGGGCCGGGGGTCGCGGTCTAACCCATACCCTCGGAAAGGGAAACCACTTTTACGAGAGTTCAGTCTTTCCTGAACACCAGTCTTCCGAGCCAGCCGGTCAGCATGGCCAGCGATACGGCAAAGACACCATAGAGGAAGGAATAGTCGTGCGCGACGCGGAAGATCGACTGTTCGAAACCGGACTTGCGGATTTCGAGCTGGGCGGAGCTTTCCTTGATGAACAAGCCGCTCTTGAACAGGAAGGCGCGGGCCTTATGGGTGCCGACCGGAACGTTTGGGGCGAGCCTGACGGTGGCGCGGAACAGGTTCTGCGACAGAAACTGCACACCGCCGACATTCTCGCTGTAGAGGCCGGTCGCCGCCTTGCGTTCGCGCAGCGCGGCGGTGAACTCCTCGATTGTCGCCGGGCTGTCCTCCGCGTCGGCGGGCTGCAAATAGAGGTTGGAGGCGCCAAGCGACAGCTGCTTGTAGCTGTTCGGATCGGTGACGTCCTGCAGCGGCCGCGTCGTCGCCACCGAATAGGAGACAGGTACGTTTTTGAAGGTCTCCGACTCCAGATTGACCCAGACGCCGAGCACCCGGTCCTTGCGGCGCACGACGACCGGCCGAGCCGGGCCTTCCAGCACGACGATCACGTCGTAGCGCCCTTGCCGCGCGACAAGCGGATCGGCATTTTCCAGCGAGCCGAAAATGGTCAGGTCGGCGCCGGAAAAGCCGGCGGTAATCGAGACATTGTCGGTGGAAAGGCCGATCTGGATGTTTTCGGTTAGTGGCGCCTGCGCCTTCGCCGATGGCGCAGCAGCCAGCAGCGACAGCAAGGCGGCGGCCGCGAGCGTCCTTAGGCCGGCCATCAGCTCAGGCCCACGCCGGACAGAGAATAGAGATTGGGCGGCGTGACGAAAAGATCGATGGCAAGCCGGATGGCTACCGCCAGCACGAGCAGCGCCAGCAGCGCCCTGAGTTGCTCGCCCCGCAGCCTCTGACCAGCCTTGGCGCCATATTGCGCGCCGGCGACGCCGCCTGCCATCAACAGGAAGGCGAGCATGACGTCGACCGTCTGGTTGGTGGTGGCGTGGACCAGCGTGGTGTAAGCCGAGGTGAAGATGATCTGGAACAGCGAGGTGCCGATGACGACGTTGGTCGGCACCTTCAAAAGGTAGATCAGGGCCGGCACCATGATGAAGCCGCCGCCGACGCCCATGATCGAGGACAGGAAGCCAATCGCCGCGCCCAGCCCAAGCACCGGAATGACGCTGACGAAGAGCTTCGAGGCCCTGAACCGCATCTTCAGCGGCAGGCGGTGGATCCAATTATGCTGGCCGGATTTCTTCAACACCGGTGCGGCGCCGCTGCGAGTGGCGCGCAGCGCATTGACGCTCTCGACCAGCATCAGTCCGCCGACGGTGCCGAGCAGCACGACGTAGAGCAGCGAGATGAACAGGTCGAGCTGGCCGAGCCGGCGCAGGAGCGCAAAGACATAGATACCACCGGTCGAGCCGACGATGCCGCCGGCTAAAAGCACGCCGCCGAGCTTGAAATCGAGCGTGCCGCGCTTCATGTGCGACAGGGCGCCGGAGAAGGAGGAAGCGATGACCTGGTTGGCGCCGGTGGCGACCGCGATTGCCGGCGGTATGTTGTAGAAGATCAGCAGCGGCGTAATGAGAAAGCCGCCGCCCACGCCGAACATGCCCGACAGGAAACCCACCGCCGCACCCATGGCCAGCAGCACGAAGATGTTGACGGAAATTTCCGCGATCGGGAGATAGATGCCCACCCGTCAGTCTCGATCAGTTTGCCTCCTGGCGAATGCAACCGTTGCGGGCATTTTTGCGTCAGAAGGCTATCTCGTTCTTGCGCCGGCCGGGCCGTGAAGTCAAACTTCGCAGCACCGCCGAAACAAAAAACAACTCAATCAGTTAACAGGCAAATCTGTGGCAAAGGCGTCGCGGAAACGACGCATCCGCCGTTATTTACGCGCAAGCAGCGCCTTGACCAGCTTTTCGTCGATCGCGCCGGTTGCCTTCATATCGTTGTCGGCCTGGAAGGCCATGATCGCGTTCTTGGTTTTCTGGCCCATCATGCCGTCGGGATTGCCGGCCTCGTAGCCGTTCTTGTTGAGAATGCGCTGGATGTTCTGGACCGCTTTCTTCATGTCGATGCCGGCGGTCGTCTGCGGTGTGCCGTCCTGCCACGATTCAGGAACGTCGGCCGAATTGGCGGCTGGATCGAGCGGCTTGGCCTTCCACAGTTCAGCCGCGGCCCGCGCACGCTCCAGCTGGTCGGGCCTCAGCGCCTTGGCGATCTCGTCGCGCTTGGCCGCCGCATCCTTGTCGCCGGTCTTGGCGACGAGTGCGAACCATTTGTAGCTCTCCTCGAGGTTCTGCTTCATGCCGACGCCCTTCGCCGCGAGGATGCCGAGATTGAACTGGCTATCCTTGACACCGAGATCCGCCGCCGCCTGGAACCAGCGCGCTGCCGATTCATTGTCGGTCACGCCATCCGTCGCCATCGCAAACAGCACGGCAAGATTGTGCATCGCGCTGGCATTGCCCTGCGCTGCGGCAAGCTGGTACCAGGTTTTCGCTTTCTTGATGTCGCGTGCGACGCCGACGCCCTTCTCGTAGAAATTGCCGATGCGGTATTCTGCCGGTACGAAACCGAGTTCGGCAGCTTTCTCATACCATTTGGCCGCCGCCGCCATGTCTTCTTTGACGCCGCGAGACTCGGCGTAGCGCGAGCCGATCTCGAACAGCGCCTTGGCGTCGCCGCCGGCCGCTGCATCGCGCAGGGCGGCCGGACCCGCATCGGCCGGAACGTCGATCTTGGCAACGCCTGCCGCGGCAGCATCCGCCGGCGGCACCGTGCCGGTCGTGTCCTGCGTCGCAGTGGTGGCTATAGCAGGCGCGGCAGCCATTGGCTCGGCGTCGCTGGCCGTCGCCGCTGCCGGCGCGGGCACTGCGGCCGCGGTGTCTTGCGCCGCCAGGTCAGCAGGCGCCGCGGAAGCCGAGGGCGCCGTCGATGTCTCGGCTGCCGGTGTAGCGGGGCCGGTTTGCGCCGCCGTGTCGTCCTTGGTCATCGATGCGGATGGCTCTGCCTGCCTGACGGTGGGCGACGGCGCGCTCTCCTGTGTTGTCGTCTGCGCGTCCGCCTTCGGCTCGCTGGCAACGCTGGCCAAAGCGGTTTCCACCGGCTGTACGGCCACGGCCGGTGCCGCCTCATTGTTGGTGACTTCGACCGGGTCGGAGAAGAAGGCTTTGCCCAGTTGCAGGCCGGCAAGCGCCAGCATGATGGCGATTGCCCCCATCAGGATCGGCTTGCGCCGCGCCTTGAGCAGGTCGCCGATCCTGAGTGCCTTGACCGGGCCTTTCATCGTCGACTGGCGCTTGAGGGCGTCCGCCTCGGCGGCCGCCGCTTGCGCAGCCCGTCTGGCTGCCGCGATGAAGTCCGATTTCGCCGCCTCAGCGCCGCCTTCCCGGGTCGGCTGCCCGCGCTCGTCGCGCACGCGCTTCATGATGGCGCTGAGGTCGGGTGCGCCGGAGCCGGGTTCCAGTGGCCGGTTGGCGAGCTTGGGGTCGAGGGGCTCGTCGAGATCGACGCTCGGTATCTCGGCGCTCTGCGCCGAGCCTGCAAGCGGCGGCATCTCGGCGTCCTTCTTGCCCTTCAAGGCGCGCGCCAGCCCGCCTAACATCGATTTCCTGCCGCCGCCTTGCTCGGTTTTTTCACGCGTCGTGTCTGAACCGAGAGCCGCCAGGGCTGCTGCGGCGGCGGCCTCGGCTGGCGTACGCGGACCTGGCTCGTCGCGCACGAGCGCCGCGGCGCGGCCGTCGAGATCGGCCATGCTGCCCGTCAACGGCAGCGGCTGGTCGAGGTCCATCGACGGTGCGTCCTGCACCGAGATCTTGGATGGCCGGCCGAAACGCTTGCTCAACTCCGCGCTTGCCGGTTCGCCCGTCTCCAATGAACCAAGCCTGTCAACGATCTTGAGCAGCGTATCGTGGATAGCCTCGAACGTTCTCGAATTGCGCTCGTCCGAACGGCGCGTCAGTGCCTCGAGCGTCTTCAGGTCCTGGGCGAGGCCGGTAACGGCCGCCGTGTTGGCGCTTGATCCGGCCAGTGAGCGGACGGCGCTCTCAGCCGCCTCGCGCGCCGCGCCGAGGATGGAATCGCGGGTTCCGGCCAGCGACTTCTCGATTTCGTTGAGACGCGGGCTGATGTCGTCGAATTCCGGCAGCGGCGTGCCGGGCTTGGAAAGATGCGCCGTCAGGCCGGCGACCTGCGCTTCAAGGCTGCGGATCAACGCCGGGTCGATGCTGGCGACCTGCGCCGCGGACGAATCCAGCCGGCTTGAGATGTCTTCGAGCCGGCTCTCCAGGCCACGGATCGCCGCCTCGTTGGCGGGATCTGGAACGCGCGTCTCAATCCGCTTGGCCAGCGCGGTGAAGCGGGCGTCGATAGCATCCATAATGCCGGCGCTATCGACCTGCGGCATGCGCTGGTCCAGCCTGTCGGCGACCTCGTCCAACCGGCGCTCAAGGTCGCGAAACAGCATGTTGCCTTGTTCGATTGCGTCGCCCTGGCGACGTTCCATCATGCTGGACAGCACGTCGAAGCGCTGCTCGAGCCCCTGGAAGATGTAGTCGGCGTCGGGCATGGCAGGCGCGTGGTCGATCTTGTCGGCAATAAGCGCGACTTGCCTGGCAAGGCGCTCCATCGCCTGTTCCGGCAGATTGGCTCGGCCGGCCAGTTCATCCACGCGGCTCGACAATGTGTTGAGACGGTCGATGACCTCCCGACCCGGACGATCCTGCGACACTTCTTCGATTTGCTGGGCCAGTGAATCGATCCGCTTCTCGATGCGTTCGAAGGGCTCGGGGTCGAACGAATTGGCTTGCGCGGCAACCGTCGAGGCGACGATCGCGCGGGAAATCTCGTCGAGCCGCTCGTCGATCTGACTGAATGTGTCGCCGCCGCGATTGTCCTGCTGGCGGGCGAAATGGTCGACCGCTCCGGCAAGCGTGCGGACCTTTTCCTCGAGCGAGCGCAGCGACAGCGATTCCGGCAGATTGCTGACGGCATTGCTGATCTGTTCGAGCCGCTCCGTCAGCGCCGACAGGCCGGGTGCATCGGAACGCTTGCGCTGATCGGCCTCGACGCGATCCTCGAAAGCGTTCCAGCGGCGGTCGAAATCGTCCCAGCGGCGTCCGACCGCCTGCACGCTCTCCTCGCGCGCCAGCGTATCGAGCGCGGCTTTGACCTGCTCAAGCTCGAGCCGCAGCATATTGACGCTTCTGTCGTCGCTTTTTTCGGCCAGTGTCTGGATGGCGCCGGAAAGCCGCTCGAATTCGACGCTGAGTTCGGCGCTGCCTTTGCCGCCGCCATTTGACTGGAAGGCTCGCCCAATATTCTTGCGCAGTACCTCGAACTCGCGTTGCAGGCCGGAGGTCATCTGCTGGCGCAAGTCTTCGCGCAGGCCGCGCAATTCCCCGGCGATCTTGCCGGCTAGGGCGACGCTGTCCTCCTGGCCGCGTACCCGGTCGATATCGCGGGCGATCGCCTGGTAATTCTGGTCGAAAGCCGCTGCTGGACCTTTCGGCCGCTGCGCGCGTGGATCCTCATACCGGCGCTGCTGGCCATAGGGTTGGGCGCTGGGATAGCGTGGTTCTGCCGCTGGTCGGCGCGGATCGGGGTGGCTTGCCGTCTCCTCGCGCGTCCGCTCCAGCCGCTGCTCCAGAGTTTCCAGGGAGCGGTTGAGCTCTTCAAGCGTCGTGTGCGGCCGGCGTTGCCTGCCGGCGTTGAGTGTATCGAGGTAGGACCGCTTGCTGTTCATCAATGCGCCCGTTTCAGAATTGCTGGCTTTCACCAGGTTCCCAAAGTCCTGCCGGGACGAAGGCGACTGCTTGGCTTGTTGCAGTGGAAGACGAGCTTCCCGGGTCTCATCCGCGCTCCGAAAAACCGTGAAAAATTCAGTACAGGATAGACACGGGTAACCGACATGCGCACATTTCGCCCCAACGTGGTAAACAACGCGTTAACCAAGCTTAAGAAGTTGCAACTTTGTCGGCTGGCCGCCGACGGCGCCGGGTGTCTTTTTTGGACGCGCAAAAGACGTTGTAGAATTTTGATCAGCCGCATGATCGCTCCCGAAATCGGCAACGACCTTTTAGGTTGTCCGCTGGTGCTGCGGCATAAAGTTGCAAGACCAGAACGCTCTTGCGTGGTGAGGCGGCTATCGATATAGAATTGACGTAAACGTAAATGAGCGGATTACGCCGTTTGCGATTTGTTTGTTGAAACCACGAGTGGAAGTACGCCCCCGCTTTCACTCAGGCGACGCAAGGTCCGCGACCGCGACGCCACCAGACGGGGAAAGCCAGTGACCATGAAACTTATTTCGCCCGGCCAAGCCGCGGCCAACACCAACGATATGTCGAGCGAAGCCGGTGAAGAGCTTGTCCGCATCGGCGAAATGGCCAAGAAATACGGAGTGACGCTGCGTACGCTGCGTTTCTATGAGGACAAGGGTCTGCTCAACCCGCAGCGCGACGGCTCGACCCGTCTCTATACACGCCGCGACAGGGCCCGGCTGAAGCTGATCCTGCTTGGCCGCAAGGTCGGGTTCTCGCTGCGCGACGTCAAGCAGATGATGGACCTCTATGATCCGAACGGCTCCAACACCAAGCAATTGCGGCTGGCGCTCGACAAGTCGGAGAAGCAGCTTGCCCGTCTGCAGAAGCAGCGGGCGCTGATCGACGACGCCATCAGCGAACTGAGTGCTTCGATGTCGACCGTCCGGCAAATGCTGATCGAGCGCTCGACGCCGCAGGCCAGCGTAGCGAGCTAAACTAAGCTTTCGATTTGTGACGAATAAGAGCCGCGTGGCTTTCGCTGCGCGGTTCTTCGTCGTTTGCCGTGCTTTGTCGTTTGTCGTCCTGGCGCGCGGGGGAAAATTTGACGCACCGCCGAATTGACGTTTACGCAAACGTCAATATTTGTTATCTCGACCACAACGTTGGTCCGTCTGCCATCCTCATATGCTGGGGCTGATTTCGGGGCCAAGACCGCATGGTGGAGGAAACGCATGCCGATCTACAGAGCGCCGGTCCGGGACACGCTGTTCGTGCTGAACGAAGTGCTGGGATATCGGCGTTATTCCAATCTTCCCGGATTTTCCGACGCGACGCCGGATGTGCTCGAGGCCATCCTTGCCGAGGGCGCGAAGCTCGCCGAAAACGTGATGCAGCCGCTGAACCGCGTTGGCGACGTGGAAGGCTGCATGCGCCATGACGACGGTTCGGTAACGACGCCGAAAGGCTTCAAGGAAGCTTTCGACCAGTATCGCGAAGGCGGCTGGATGGGGCTCGCGGCACCTGTCGAGTTTGGCGGGCAAGGCTTGCCCTACGCGGTGCACACTGCGGTTGCCGAATACATGGTGTCGGCCAATATGTCGCTGATGATGTATGCCGGCCTGACGCAAGGCGCGATCGCTGCGATCATCACCCATGGCACCAAAGAGCAGAAGGCAACATGGTTGCCGAAGCTGGTCGAGGGCGCCTGGACCGGCACCATGAACCTGACCGAGCCACACTGCGGAACCGATCTTGGCTTGCTGCGCACCAAGGCCGTCCCAAATGGCGACGGCACCTACAGGATCTCCGGTCAGAAGATCTTCATCTCGGCCGGCGAGCATGACATGTCGGACAATATCGTCCACCTGGTGCTGGCCCGTATCGAGGGCGCGCCGGATGGCGTGAAGGGCATCTCGCTGTTCATCGTGCCGAAGCTCAAGCTCGATGCCTCAGGCAATCCGGGCGAGAAGAACACCGTCTCCTGTGGCTCGATCGAGGAGAAGATGGGTATCCATGGCAACTCGACCTGCGTCATGAATTACGACGACGCTGAAGGCACGCTGCTCGGCGAGGCCAATGGCGGGCTGAAAGCAATGTTCACCATGATGAATGAGGCGCGGCTTGGCGTCGCCCTGCAGGGACTTTCGCTATCTGAGGTTGCCTACCAGAATGCGGTTTCCTACGCCAAGGATCGTCTGCAGGGCCGCTCGCTGTCAGGGCCGAAGGCGCCGGACAGGAAGGCCGATCCGATCATCGTCCATCCGGACATCCGCCGCAGCCTGATGACCATGAAGGCTTTCAACGAGGCCGGCCGCGCGCTGGCGCTGTGGACGGCGATCAAGTCCGACATCGCTCACCGCTCCGGTGACGACAAAGATCGCCAGGTCGCAGACGACTACACCGGCCTGATGACGCCGGTGGTCAAAGGCGTGCTCACCGACAAGGGGTTCGATCATGCGGTAATGGCGCAGCAGGTCTTCGGCGGCCACGGCTATATAGAAGAGCACGGCATGAGCCAGTTCGTCCGCGATGCGCGCATCGCCATGATCTATGAGGGTGCCAACGGCATCCAGGCGCTCGACCTCGTCGGCCGCAAGCTGGCCTTGAATGGCGGCCGCGCGGTCCAGGCTTTCTTTAAGGAAGTCGGAGAGTTCTGCGAGGAAAACCGCACCGACGAGACGATGGCGCCCTTCACCAAGGCGCTGAAGAAGGGCCTCAACGATCTGCAGACGGCGACGATGTGGCTGGTGCAGAACGGCATGGCCAAGCCCGATAACGCCGGTGCCGCCTCGACCGATTACATGCATCTCTTCGGCCTGGTGGCGCTGGGCTATATGTGGGCGCAGATGGCCAAGGTGGCCGCAGCGAAATTGGCGAACGGCGCCGACGGCGCTTCGTCCTTCTACGACAACAAGCTGGTGACGGCGCACTTCTTCATGGAGCGGATCATGCCGGAGACGTCGGCGCATCTTGCCCGCATCTCCAGCGGCGCCGACACATTGATGGCACTGCCGGCGGAAGCGTTCTAGGTTCGGCGTCTCCCTCCCGCTCGAGGGGATGGTGGCCCGAAGGGCCGGGAGGGGTCCTGCGTGCAGTGCGCCGACCTCCATTCTGGTGCATGCCTTGGAGGAAAATGATCGCAATGCCGTGGCACATGGCGCAGGTTGTAAAAGGTAAGGTCGAGCAAGTCATCGGCGACCCCACCCGGCCGCTTCGCGGCCACCCTCCCCTCGAGGGGGAGGGGAACGTCGGCGCGAGGGAGAAACCATGACCCACCCCGCCGAAATCCTTGGCCTTCCCAAGCCCGCCTGGGCGGCGGACGAGGTCGGCATGCTTTACGACATGGCGCACCGCTTCATGTCGGAAGAGATCGCGCCGCGTTACGACGAGTTCGAGAAGAACGAAATGGTCGACCGCGAGAGCTGGCTGAAGGCGGGTGCTGCCGGCCTGCTCTGCGCCTCTATGCCGGAGGAATATGGCGGATCGGGCGGCACCTTCGCGCATGAGAGCGCCATCATCGAGGCGATCGGCCATGTCGGCGTCGACGGGTTCGGCATTGGCCTGCACAATTCGATCGTTGCCCCCTACATCCTCCATTACGGCTCGGACGAGCAGAAGAAGAAATGGCTGCCGAGGCTGGCGACCGGCGAGCTGATCGGCGCCATCGCCATGACCGAGCCCGGTGCGGGCTCCGACCTTCAGAGCGTCAAGACGCGCGCCGAAAAGGACGGCAACCAGTACAAGCTCAACGGCTCGAAGACCTTTATCACCAACGGCCAGCTCGCCAATTTCATCATCGTCGTTGCCAAGACCGATCCTGAGAAGGGCGCCAAGGGCATCTCGCTGATCGTCGTCGAGACTGACGAGGTGGAAGGTTTCGAGCGCGGCCGCAACCTCGACAAGATCGGCCTCAAGGCCAACGACACGTCGGAACTGTTCTTCAACGACGTACGTGTGCCGACCTCGAACCTGCTCGGCAACGACGAAGGCCAGGGCTTCGTCCAGTTGATGCAACAATTGCCGCAGGAGCGGCTGCAGATCGGCACCACTGCTATCGCCATGGTCGAGCGGGCCTTGGCGCTTACCATCGACTACGTCAAGGAGCGCAAGGCCTTCGGCAAGCCCATCATCGAATTCCAGAACACCCAGTTCAAGCTTGCCGAATTGAAGACCGAGGCGACCATCGGCCGCGTCTTCTACAATGACTGCGTTGCCCGTCACATTAACGGCGGCCTCGACCCGGTGACCGCGTCTATGGCCAAATACTGGCTGTCGGACCTGCAAGGAAAAGTCGTCGACGAATGCCTTCAATTGCATGGCGGCTATGGCTACATGAATGAATATCCGATTGCGCGCATGTTCCGCGACGCCCGCGTCCAGCGCATCTACGGCGGCACCAACGAGATCATGAAATTGCTGATCGGGCGCTCGCTCTGAGCGAGTTTCAGCAAACCCAAGGAGCAGGAAAATGGCCGAAGCTTATGTCTATGATGCCGTGCGCACGCCGCGCGGCAGGGGCAAGAAGGATGGCTCGCTGCACGAAGTGCCGGCGGTGCGGCTCGGCGCCAAGGTGCTCGAGGCCATCCGCGACCGCAACGGGCTGGACACCGGCACCGTCGACGACATCATCTTCGGTTGTGTCGATCCGGTTGGCGAGGCGGGTGCGGTCATTCCACGTGCCGCCGCTTTCGAGGCCGGCTACGACACCAAGGCGCCTGGCATGCAGATATCGCGCTTCTGCGCCTCGGGCCTCGACGCCATCAATTTCGGCGCCGCCAAGATCGCGCAGGGCGCCGACGAGATCGTCATTGCCGGTGGCGTCGAATCGATGTCGCGCGTCGGCATGGGCGCCTCCGGCGGCGCCTGGTTCATGGACCCATCGGTCGGCCTGCCCGGCTGGTTCGTGCCGCAAGGAATCTCGGCCGACCTGATCGCCACCAAATACGGCTTTTCGCGCGACGACGTCGATGCCTACGCGGTCGAAAGCCAGAAGCGTGCCGCCAAGGCGTGGGGCGAGGGCCGCTTCAAGAATTCGGTGATCTCGGTCAAGGACCAGAACGGCCTGACCATCCTCGACCATGACGAACATATGCGGCCCTCGACCGACATGCAGTCGCTGGCCGCGCTCAACCCGTCCTTCGTCATGCCCGGCGAAATGGGCGGCTTCGACGCCGTCGCCGTGCAGAAGCATCCCGAGGTGGAACAGGTCAACCACGTCCACCATGCCGGCAATTCCTCCGGCATCGTCGATGGCGCGGCGGCCGTGCTGCTCGGCTCGAAAAAGGCGGGAAAGACGCTCGGCCTCAAGCCGCGCGCACGCATCCGTGCGTTCGCCAACATCGGCTCCGAACCGGTGCTGATGCTGACCGGCCCCGTCGACGTCACCGAGAAGCTGTTGAAGCGGGCGAAGATGAAGCTGTCGGACATCGACCTGTTCGAGCTCAACGAGGCCTTCGCTTCGGTGGTGCTGCGCTACATGCAGGCTTTCGACATTCCGCATGACCGGATCAACGTCAATGGTGGGGCCATCGCCATGGGCCATCCGCTCGGCGCCACCGGTGCGATGATCTTCGGTACGGTGCTGGACGAATTGGAACGCCGCGACCTCAACACCGCGCTGGTGACGCTTTGCATCGGCGCCGGCATGGGCACTGCAACGATCATCGAACGCGTCTGACGGAGAGAGATGATGAGCTACACCAATTTCACCCTCGACATCGACGCCGACGGCATTGCGCTGGTCACCTGGGACATGCCGGACCGTTCGATGAACGTCTTCACCGAAGAGGTGATGCTCGAACTGAATACCATCGTCGACAAAGTGGCGAGCGATGCAGCGATAAAGGGCGCGGTGATCACCTCCGGCAAGGATACGTTCTCGGGCGGCGCCGACATCACCATGCTGCAGAAGATGCTGGCGACCTTCGCCGCCGACAAGGCGAAGGACCCGGAGAAGGCGACCAAGGCGCTGTTCGACAATGCGGGCACCATGAACGGCCTGTTCCGTAAGCTGGAAACTTCGGGAAAGCCATGGGTTTCGGCGATCAACGGCACATGCATGGGTGGCGCGTTCGAATTGTCGCTCGCCTGCCATGGCCGTGTCGCGGCCGATTCAGACAAAGTGAGGATGGCGCTTCCCGAAGTGAAGATCGGCATTTTTCCGGGGGCCGGCGGCACCCAGCGCGTGCCACGGCTGACCGACCAGCAGCAGGCGCTGCAAATGCTGACGTCCGGCCAGACGCTGTCGCCTCAGAAGGCCAAGTCGATGGGCCTGATCCATGAGATTGCCGAGCCGGACAAGCTGGTCGAAACCGCCAAGGCGATGATCAGGAACGGCTTGAAACCGGTGGCGCCATGGGATGAAAAGGGCTTCAAGCTGCCCGGCGCCCCGATCTATTCGGTGGCCGGTGCCAATCTGTGGCCGCCGGCCATCGCCATTCTGCGCCGAGAGACCTATGGCAATTATCCCGCCGCTGCCGCCATCCTGAAATGCGTCTATGAGGGCCTGTTGGTACCGTTCGACACCGCCTTGCGGATCGAGCAACGCTATTTCACCGAGATTATGCAGACCAGGGAAGCGGCAGCGATGATCCGTTCGCTGTTCGTGTCGCTCCAGGAACTGAACAAGGGCGCGCGCCGCCCGGCCGGTGTGCCGGAAACGAAGTTCAAGAAGATCGGCGTACTCGGCGCCGGCTTCATGGGCGCTGGCATTGCCTATGTGACGGCCAAGGCCGGCATTCCGGTGGTGCTGCTCGACCGTGACATGGAGTCTGCCGCCAAGGGCAAGGCGCATTCCGAGACCCTGATCTCGGATCAGGTGAAGAAGGGCCGTGCCAAGCCGCAGGACAAGGATCGGTTGCTGTCGCTGATCACGCCAACGGCCGATTACGCGGATCTCGCCGGCTGCGATCTCGTGGTCGAGGCGGTATTCGAGGATTCGGCCGTAAAGAAGGGTGCCACCGAACAGGCCGAGGCTGTGCTCAAGCCGTCGGCGATCTTCGCCTCGAATACGTCGACCATACCGATTACATCGCTGGCCAGGAATTCGGCGCGGCCGAAGAATTTCATCGGCATCCATTTCTTCTCGCCGGTCGACAAGATGATGCTGGTCGAGATCATCCTCGGCAAGAAGACCGGCGACAAGGCGCTGGCAACCGCGATCGACTTTGTCCGTGCCATCAAGAAAACGCCGATTGTCGTCAACGATACGCGCGGTTTCTATGTCAATCGCTGCGTACTGCGCTACATGTCGGAAGCCTACAAGATGCTGATCGAAGGTGTTCCGGCGCCGATGATCGAGAATGCGGCGAAAGCCGCCGGCATGCCGGTCGGTCCTCTGGCGTTGACCGACGAGACGGCGATCGACCTTGCCCAGAAGATCATGAAGCAGACCATGCGCGACCTCGGCGACAAGGCGGTCGATCCGAAGCAGATGGCGCTGATCAACACGATGGTCGACACGCATGGTCGCTTGGGCCGCAAGAACGGCAAGGGCTTCTATGACTATCCGGCAAAACCGGCCAAGAAGAAGCTGTGGCCAGGCCTCAGGGATCTCTACCCGCAGCTGGCGCCGGAGCAGGTCGATTATGAGGAACTGAAGCAGCGGCTGCTGGTCACCATCGCGCTGGAGGCGGTACGGGTGATGGAAGAGGGCATCGTTACCGACCCACGCGAGGCTGATGTCGGCTCGATCCTGGCCTTCGGCTTCGCGCCCTATACAGGCGGTGCACTGTCCTACATCGACGGCATCGGCGCGAAGAAATTCGTCAAACTCGCCAAGCGCCTGCAGAAGAAATACGGCACCGAGTTCAAGGCGCCGAAGCTGCTGCTTGATATGGCCGAGAAGGGCGAGACCTTCTACGAGCGCTTCGATCCCTATACCAGGGACGAGGCCAAGGAGGCAGCCTGACGCCGTCTTCGGCGGTGGACAAGATGGCGGCCAAGGGTTAGAACAGGGAAGGTATTTTTTCCTGTTTCGAAGGAAGAGCAAGGTGCTCTCGCACGACCGCGTTTGGGCCGCCATCGACGCTCTTGCCGAGCGTTATTCGCTTTCGGCCTCTGGACTGGCCAGGCGCGCTGGCCTCGACTCGACCGCCTTCAACAAATCGAAGCGGCTGTCCTCAGATGGACGGCCGCGCTGGCCGTCGACCGAATCGCTGGCCAAGATCATCGAGGCGACCGGCGCCTCGCTGGATGAATTTGCGGGGCTGGTCGAGGGTCGGGGTAATTCCGACGCACTACCCGTGCAGAGATCGTCGGTGCCGCTGCTCGGCTTCGCCCAGGCGGGCGCCGGTGGCTTCTTCGACGACGCCGGGTTTCCAGCGGGGCAGGGATGGGACCTGATCGAGCTTCCGGCACGGGCAACCGAAACCTCCTATGCCTTGAAGGTCCAGGGCGATTCCATGCTGCCGCTCTATCGCAATGGCGATGTCCTGATCGTCGAGCCAGGGGCTACCATACGAAAGGGTGATCGCGTCGTCGTCAAGACCAATGCCGGCGAGGTGATGGCCAAGGTGCTCGACCGCCAGACACCGAGGTCGATCGCGCTGGTCTCCCTCAATCCCGATCACCCGGACCGCGACATCCCCATGCGCGATGTCGAATGGGTGGCGCGGATTGTCTGGGCAAGCCAGTAGGCGCGGGGCCGGTGCGTCTACCTCACCTTGCCTTGGCTGTTCTGGCGATCCCGGCGATGGCCACGGCAATTGTCGCCGGCGGCCGCGCCGTCCAGAGCGAAAGCGGCGGCCCCTGGGAGCAAATCCAGGTCGGCGCTGAACCGCAGCCCGCCGCGCCGGCTACGTCGGCCATCCCGAAATCAATGCCGGCCAAGCAGGCGGCGCATTCGAGGGCAATCGATCCAGAAATCGTGGTGCCGCCGCAGCTCGGTTCCAACGAGCTTGAACGGATAGAGCCGCGCGCCCCGTTGAGCGATCTGGCATTGGCCGGACCGCCCAAGCCGCCAAAAACGAAAATGCCCGACGACTGGAAAGGCACGAAACTATTCCAGCCCGTCGCGTCGGCCGCCGGGGTCATCGAAGCAAAGGGCTATTCGATTGCGGTTTCCGGTATCGACATCGTCAAGCAGGAGGAGACTTGCACCGACGGCGGCGAGTCCTGGAATTGCGGCATTCGGGCGCGAACGGCCTTCCGCGCCTTTCTCCGCAGTCGTGCGGTGGTCTGTGCCGTGCCGCCCGAAGGCGGTCGTGATCTGATCGCCGCCGAGTGCCGGATCGGCAATCAGGATATCGGCCAATGGCTGGTCGAAAATGGCTGGGCGCGCGCCGCCAAGGGCGGCCCTTACGTAGAAGCCGGCGAGAAGGCGCGTGCAGCAAAAAAAGGCGTCTTCGGGCCGGCGCCGAGCGTTTCAGGCCTGCCGCCGCTCCCGGCTGCTGCGTCGCGATCCGCGCCTGTAGCGCCTAGCTCGATCCTGGAGGAGCAAGACGGCGTCCTCATGCCGCCAGCTGACCAGCCAGCGCCCGCTGAATGAGCTCGCGCGTTTCGGCGATGCCGTAGAGCGCGGCGAAGGAGCCGAAGCGCGGCCCGCGTTCCTGACCTATCAGCACCTGATAGATCATCTGGAAGAAGGCGACGGAGACACCGGGTCCGCCCTCCGGGCTCTGCTTGGAATGATCCTGGTAGCGCTCGATCTTGCGCGCAACATTGAGGGCAGCGTTCTGGATTGCCTCGCTGTCGGCATCAGCCGGCAGCGCGGCGAGCGCTTCCGAAAGCTTGGTCAGCGCCTCGCGCTCGACCGCGTCGGCAGCACGGTACACTTTCGCCGGCTTCACGAAATCGTCGAAATAGCGGATGGCATATTCGGCCAGCCGGTCGAGCTCGGGATGGGTTGTCGGCGTCACACCCGGCGCGTGGCGCGAAATGAAACCCCACAGCACGTCCCTGTTCTGCGCATTCGAGGCGCTGACCAGGTTGAGCAGCAGCGAGAACGGAACCGGCAGGTCGACTGCCGGGGGATTGCCGTCATGCATGTGCCAGACCGGATTGCCCAGCCGCTCCTTCCAGTCCTGCCTCTGATAGGCAGAGAGGAACGTGTAATATTCGTCTACCGCCTTCGGGATGACGTCGAAATAAAGCTTCTTCGCGGTTCGCGGGCGCTGGAACATATAAAGGCTAAGGCTCTCGGTCGGCGCGTAAGTCAGCCACTCGTCGATGGTCAGCCCATTGCCCTTCGACTTCGAGATCTTCTGGCCGTTCTCATCGAGGAACAGCTCATAATTGAAGCCCTCGGGTGCCGGAGCATCGAGCGCGCGGCAAATCTGCCCGGCGAGCTTGACGGAATCGATCAGATCCTTGCCGGACATCTCGTAATCGACGCCGAGTGCTGCCCAGCGCATCGCCCAATCTGGCTTCCATTGCAGCTTGGCATGACCGCCGGTCACCGGCGTCTCGAAGCGCTCGCCGGTGTCCGGGTCGCGCCACACGATGGTGCCGGCGTCGAGCTTGCGCTCGTCGATCGCGACTTGCATGACGATGCCGGTCTTGGGATGGATCGGCAGGAAGGGCGAATAGCTCAGCGCCCGCTCCTCGCGCAGCGACGGCAGCATAATTGCCATCACCTTATCGAAGCGCTCGAGCATCTTGAGCAGCGTCGCGTCGAAGCGGCCGGAAGTATAATAGTCGGTCGAGGAAGCGAATTCGTAATCGAAGCCGAAACGGTCGAGGAAAGCGCGCAGCCGTGCGTTATTGGCGGCGCCGAAGGACGGATACTGATTGGAGAACGGGTCCGGTATCCTGGTCAGCGGCTTGCCGAGATAGGCGCGCAGCATGTCCTTGTTAGGCACATTGTCCGGCACCTTGCGCAATCCGTCCATGTCGTCGGAGAAGCACAGCAGCCGCGTCTTGACCTTGTCTTCAGTCAGCACGCGGAAGGCGTGGCGCACCATAGATGTGCGCGCCACCTCGCCGAACGTGCCGATGTGCGGCAGGCCGGACGGGCCGTAGCCGGTCTCGAACAGCACCGTTTCCGGGTAGCCGCTGCTCGCGTAGCGGGCGACGATCTTTTTCGCTTCCTCGAATGGCCACGCCTTGCTTTCGGCGGCGGCGGCGAGGACTTCCGGGCTGAGATCGATCGGCTGTTGTTCGGCCATGATGCTATTCCTGCAACTTTGCCAGCATCCATGCCGGCAGCCGCATGCTCTAGACCATGATCCCGAAAAGTGGAACCCGGTTTTCGGGCAGGACCGTGATCAGGCAAGAAGATTAAGAGCCCCCGTCCCGATAGTCAGGATGGATCAAGTTCCAAGGCGTGATCGGAGCGCCAACGATCGCGGCTGTTTTTCCTTGCGGCGCCGGTCCCTCGTTCCTAACTTCGGGACCATCTCAAGGAGTTGTAAATGCCATTGTCGCCACACGAAGCCATGATCTACCTGATGGTCATCACCTCGGCGTCAGACCGCGACATGACCGACGTCGAACTGGCGCGGATCGGCGACGTCGTTCGATCCTGGCCGGTGTTTGAGGATTTCAACCAGGAGCGGCTGGTCGAGGTCGCCCAGGCCTGCCAGAAAATGCTGCATGAAAAGGATGGGCTGGAGGGCGTCCTGGCGCGCGTCGCCGAGGCGCTGCCCGAACGCCTGCGTGACACCGCCTATGCCGCCGCCTTCGAGGTCGCAGCTGTCGATCTCGAAATGCGCCTGGAGGAGGTGCGCGTCCTGCAGCTCGTCCGCCGGGAACTCGACCTCGATGCGCTGACGGTCGCCGCCGTTGCGCGAGCCGCCAAGGCCCGCCTTCGCACGCTGACCTGAGCCGGCGGCCAAGCTCAGAAAAAACTGACGGGAAAATAGCGCAGATAGAACTCGGCGAACGTGCCTTTCACCGAGATTTCCTGCAGCGCGTAGTCGAAAGCGGCGGCCAGTGCCGGATCGTCGGCCCTAGTGGCGATTGCCATGCCTGAGCCGAGATATTCGGGCGCCAGATAGGGGCCGCCGGCAAAGCGGCAGCAGCCCGCTGCATCCGAACCGCCGAGCCAGAAGGCGAAACGCATGCCGTCGCCGAAGGCGGCGTCGATCTTGCCGGCTTTCAGCTCGCCATAAAGCTCCTCCGGCTTTGCGAACGGGACGATTTGGACGTCGCCGAAATAATCGCGCAGCATCCGCTCGTGCGCGGAGCCGGCGATCACGCCGACACGCTTGCTGCGCAGCTTGTCGAACATTGGTTCGGTCAGCGCCTGTGTCTTCAGCATGATGAAGCGTGCCGGAAATTGCAGGTAGGAGCGTGAAAATGCGTATTTCGACCGCGACTCCGGCGTCGCGGCGATGCCGGCAATGATCGCTTCGCCCTCGCCTTTCCCGAGCGCACCTTCGAGCTCGGCCCAGGGCAGCGACTGGATCTGGCATTTTTCGGCAATGCCGAGCTCGGCGCAGATGGCGCGCGCCAGGTCGACATGGAAGCCCGACAGCCGGCCTGCCCCATCGAGGAAATTGAACGGCGGGAAATCCGTGGTGGTCAGGAATCGCAGCCGCGGCAGCATCGAAAGGTCCGGCTTTGGCAGCCGCTCCTTGGCGTCCCAGAACACCGGCACCTGCGGCTCCGCGGCGAGCGCAGCAGCCGCAAGCGATTGCGCTCCGATCAATATCAAGATCAATGAAATGGATATGCGCCGAAACGCCACGCGACGACTCCGTCCGGTCTTGCCCCGCCTTTCGTACGAAATAACACAGGTTTTTGTACGAAAAAAACACAGGTACGACGGTTTTTGGTTTCATCATTGCAATTTAGGGATATTGTTTAGTGAGTTTGCAAGTGACTGCGTGATGCCGGCTGAAGAGGAGCAGTAGGACGCACAGGGGAGGCAGCTTTGCAGTCCGGGGTTGATGGCGTGGTGCGGGTTGATCACTGCCATTGGCCTCAAGAGCGGAAGGCAACATGGGGTAGATGTTGCGATGGGTCATTTCGATCGTACGCTGGAGTTGATAGATCAGTTGCAGCACGCCGGCACAGCCGCCGCCGTCTGCGAAAAGCTGCTGGGGGTAACAAGCGGGTTCGGGCTGACGGCGCTGATGGCCGGGACGGTTCCGCAACCTGGCACGCCGAGAAACCAGCAAAAGGACCATGTGCTGCTCTGCGACTGGCCGGCTGAATGGCTTGAGCGCTACGTCGCGCGCAACTACGTCGATCACGACCCCGTCGTCAGCCACATGAAGCAGCTTCAAGCGCCATTCCAGTGGCGGGAAGCATCTCAGGGCATCCGCATCGGCAAGAGCGGCGGCGAGGTGATGGGCGATGCCGGCGAATTCAAGCTGCGCGACGGGTTGGCCTTCCCGCTAATCACGCTCGATGGCCAGATCGTCATGGTGTCGCTAGGCGGCGAGGCTGTCGAATTGTCGAGCGCCGAGTTCGGGTTGGTGTCGCTGGTCTCGACTTATGCGATTGGCCGCGCAATGCAGCTCCACACCATGGCGGGCAAAACCATCGATCATGTCGAATTAACGCCGCGTGAGCGCGAATGCCTGCAATGGGCTGCTGTTGGCAAGTCCGAATGGGAGATTTCACAAATTCTCGGCATTTCGGAACACACGTCAGAGAAACACCTTCTTAACGCCAAAAGCAAACTCGGTGCCGTCAACCGGGTCCAGGCCGTCGCGGAAGCGATAAGGCGCGGCTATATTAACTAGGTCGGCCGCGCCGGCCTAGAAATTCTTGCTTGCGTGATCGCGTAATTTTTTTGGGAAAGCACGGCCGTATCTTCCTATTGAAACTAGGAGACGGCAAATGCTTTTTTCCCTCACGACCCAGGAATTGATGGAACGGCCCGACCTCTGGGAGGCAGTTCATCGTTTGCGTTACAGAGTTTTCGTCGAAGAGATGGGATGGACCGATCTGCAGCGCCCTGATGGCCTCGAGATCGATCAATTCGACCACGACGAGGCAGTGCACCAGATCGTCATCCGCAATGGCGAGCTCGCCGGTTATCAGCGGATGCTGCCGACGACCCGGGCACATCTTCTAACCGATGTGCTGGCGGACCTTTATGAGGGAACCCCACCGTCGGGCCCGAATGTCTATGAACTGACCCGCTATGCGGTTGCGCCGGGATTCCGCGACGGTCGGCGCGGCGTGTCGACGGTCGGCACCGAGCTGATCGCCGGCTTCGTCGAGTGGGGTCTGAAGCGCAACGTCAACCAGGTGATCATCGAATTCGAGCCGATGTGGGTGCTTCGCGCGCTGCAGCTGCATTTCCTGGCAACGCCGCTCGGTTACCAGCGTACCTATGGCAACCAGCAGGTGGTTGCCACACTGCTCACCTTCAACGAGCACACGCTCGACGTGGTGCGTTCGCGCCGCAACCATTTTGCGCCGGTGCTGGCCAGAGGGTACCCGGACATGCTCGGACAGAGACGCGCCTCGTGAGATTGGAGAGAGGCCATGAACGTTCACTCAAAAGCAGAATTCCGCAATCACACGCTGATCGTCACGGTATCGTCGGGTGACGGCCGCCCGGTGCTGGACAGGCGGGCCTATGAAAGCCTGGCCAGGACATTCCACGAAGCCGCTGTCGACGACGACGTCCGCGTCGTGGTCCTGCGCGGCTTGGCCGGGTGCTTCTGCCTCGGTGCCGATTTCTCCGAATTTCTCGACGCCACCAAACATCGGCGACTGATCGCCGCCGTCACCGATATGTTCCGCACGCTGGCGACGTTCCCGAAACCGGTCCTTGCCTGTGTCGACGGCGACGCCGTCGGCGTCGGTTGCACCATCCTGTTCCACTGCGACATGGTGATCGCCTCGAGCAAGAGCACGTTTCGGGTGCCGTTCGTCGATTTCGGCCTGGTGCCGGACGCGGCGACCAGCATTCTGGCGCCGCAGAAGCTCGGCTATGCCGGGGCGTTCCGCTTCTTCTGCCTGGGCGACACGCTCGCCGCCGAAGATGCCAGGGCACTGGGCCTTGTCGGCGAGATCGTGACGGACGGCAGCGTCGAGGAAGCCACGTTGGCAAGAGCCAGGCAACTCGCCAAGAAGCCTGTCGCGGCGCTGCTACAGACGCGCGACCTGCTTAGGGGCGACACCGGCGCGCTCTGCGACCGCATCGACCAGGAGATCTCGCTTTTCCAGCAGGCGCTGCAGGACGACACCACGCTGAAGCGACTGCAGCGGATTGCCCGGCTGGCGGCATGAGAGCCGCGTATCGATGAGGTGAGCTTATTTTTCGAGGAAAGTCGGCCCTTCGCCGATGATCTTCTTGTCCTCCTTGCCGATGACGTCGAGGTCGCGGCCGTCATAGGGAAGCGAAAGGAGAATGCGCTGCATGACGGCCAGCCGCGCGCGCCGTTTGTCGTTCGCCCGCACAATGATCCAGGGCGCGAACTCCTTGTGCGTGCGCTCGACCATCAGGTCGCGCGCTTTGGTGTATTCGTCCCATTTGGTGATGCCGGCGATGTCGATTGGCGAAAACTTCCAGCTCTTCAGCGGGCTCCAGCGGCGGTCGTGGAATCGCTCGAGCTGCGTTTCCCGGCCGATGTTCAGCCAGAATTTGAAGAAATGTATGCCCTCGTTGCGGATCATCCGCTCGAAATGCGGAACCTCGTCCAGAAATTGCTTGTGCTGCTCGGGCGTGCAGAATCCCATCACCGGTTCAACGCCGGCGCGGTTATACCAGGAGCGGTCGAAGGTGACGAATTCGCCCGACGTCGGGAAGTGGTCGACGTAGCGCTGGAAGTACCATTGTCCAAGCTCGGTGGGCGTTGGCTTGGTCAGCGCCACGTTGCGCGCCGTGCGAGGGTTCAGATACTGGCGCAAAACGAAGATAGTGCCGCCCTTGCCGGCAGCGTCGCGCCCCTCGAACAGCGACATTACCCGCTTGCCCGTCGACTGCAGCCACGCCTGCGCCTTGACCAGCTCGATCTGCAGCTTCTCTAGCCTCTCGCCATACTCCTCGCTCTTCATCTTCTTGTCGTAAGGGTAACCGCCGGCGGTGAGCTTGCGGTCCTCGACCCAGTCGGGAAGCGCGGGGGCCTCGATGTCGAACGCTCTCTCCTTGCCGTCGATCATGATCTTCAGCGGCCCCGATGAGGGTGCGGCGGGGCTTTCCTTAGCGTTTTTCATCGAGGCGAACCTTTCCAGCTTCCGGACTCGTGCTATTGGGAGCCTTACTGCATCGGCCCGAAAATCGGAATCGATTTTCGGAAAGAACGATGCAGCAGATAAAGTGGTAGAGCGTCCTTTGTGCGTCCAATTGGACGCACTGCGCTCTAGCGCCGGTCCAGCAAGAAGTTCTTGAAGTGGCCGCAGACGGAGCGCAAATGGCCGACATCGGCACAGAGCGGAGAGGCAGGGCGCAAGCCGTCGCCATGCGGCTGTGGAACAGCCGCTGGCTGCTGGCGGCCGGCCTCGTTGCGGTTCTGATGGTCTATGGTTTTGCCGGCATGTCTGGCTATGTGGTGCTGCTGGCTGGCGCCGTGCTGGTTGCCGCTGCGATGCTGCCGGCCGGCATCGCCCGCCAATCGACCGAAAATGCCGCGGCCATCGAGTCGAGCGTGCAACAACTTTCCGGCGAATATCTCGCGGCGGCGGTTGCCGATCCGCTGATCATTTTCGATCGCTCCGCCGCCATCGTCCACGCCAACGCCGCTGCCTTTGCCGCCTTCGGCGGGATTGCCCCCGGCATGTCGCTGTCGCTGAAATTCCGCGCGCCGGAAATGCAGGGCTTGCTGGATAGTATCTTGGCGGGCAACGTCGCTTCGGACAGCGTCGACTACATAGAAAAGCTGCCGGTCGAACGAGCCTATCGGGTGAGCGCGTCTTCAGTCGGCCATGCCACGGATCTCTACGTACTGGTGTTCAAGGACCAGAGTGAGGCGCGCCGGATCGACAGAATGCGTGCCGACTTCATTGCCAATGCCAGCCACGAGCTGCGCACGCCTCTCGCCTCGATCGCCGGTTTCATCGAGACGCTGCGCGGGCCGGCCCGCAACGACCCCGCGGCGCGCGAGCAGTTCCTGCAGATCATGCAGAACCAGACCAGCCGCATGGCGCGCCTCATCGACGACCTTCTGTCGCTGTCGCGCCTGGAGATGAAGCCTTATCTCAAGCCGGGAACCGAGGTCGACCTGCGCCAGGCCATCGACAGCGTCATCGATTCGCTTGGGCCGCTCGCAAAGGAAAACGGCGTCGTCATCGAGCGTGATTTCGCGGAAGGGCCGCTCGACGTGCCCGGCGATCGGGACGAGCTTTTCCAGGTCTTCGAAAACCTGCTGGAAAACGCCTGCAAATATGGTCAGTCGGGCGGACGCGTCGTGGTGTCGATCATACGCAGCGACAGCGATCCCGAACCGGGCATCGACGTCACCATCAGGGATTTTGGCCCCGGCATCCCCGAAGAGCACATCCCGCGCATCACCGAGCGCTTCTACCGCGTCGACGTCGAGAACAGCCGAACCCAGAAGGGCACCGGCCTTGGCCTGTCCATCGTCAAGCATATCCTGACCCGCCACAACGCCAGACTCTCCATCAGGTCGGAGGTCGGCAAGGGTGCGGCGTTCACGGTCCATTTGCCGGCTCGCTAACGTAGTACTATCTCTAGCACATAATGGGCCGTTTCTTTTTTCTGTCATCCGGCTAGCGTATCAGCGGGGATTCGAGGGAACGACTCAACCACGAGATCCCGGGAAAGGCATTTCGTCCATGCAGTCCGTGCATATCGTCAGCGCCTATGACGAGGAGCTGAAATATCTGTCGAAGCGCATCGCGGCGATGGGCGGGCATGCCGAGCGCATGGTCGAGCAGGCGGTCGCGGCGCTGGTCAATGCGGATCCGGGGCTTGCCCAGAAAGTCATTCGGGACGACCTGGTTCTGGATGAGGGACAGCGCGAGATCGACGACAAGGCGATCATCATCATCGCTAAACGCCAGCCGATGGCGACGGATCTGCGCGAGATCGTCGGCGCGATCCGCATCTCGGCTGACCTCGAACGGATAGGCGACCTCGGCAAGAACGTCGCCAAGCGGGTGGTTGCCGTCGCAGACGGGCGCCAGCCGAACAGCCTGTTCCGCGGCCTCGAGGCTTTGGCCAATCTGGCACTGACCCAGCTCAAGGAAGTACTCGACGTCTATGCGTCGCGGTCGGTGGAGAAAATCGGTTTCGTGCGCGACCGCGACGACCAGATCGACGCCATGTACACCTCTCTGTTTCGCGAATTGCTGACCTACATGATGGAAGACCCACGCAACATCACGCCCTGCACACATCTCCTGTTTTGCGCCAAGAACATCGAGCGCATCGGCGACCACGCTACCAACATCGCCGAGACGATCTACTATATCGTCACCGGCGATCAGATGCCGGCCGATCGTCCGAAGGGCGACAAGACGGACAAGATTATTCTTCCCGCAACCCAACCAGCGAAGTGAGTTCTCTCAGCACTGATGCGAATTTCGGATTCGCCACCTGACAGAAAATTGCGCTAAGCTTTCGACGCGCCGACTTCTCAGTTCCGCGATGAAGGCCCCGCCCTTCAGGAGGCTGCGATGGAATACGTCCGCGAGTTTGCTCCTGCGCCGCCGATGTCGGGTATAATCGCTTGCGGCGTCTATACGGCTGGGCGGCGCATCGCCGACATTCCGATCGAGGAAGCCGGCGAATGGGCCGGGAAGCCGGGTCACGTGGTCTGGATCGGACTGCTGGAGCCCGACCGCAATTTGCTGCTGCGCGTCCAGGCGCAATTCCATCTGCATGAGCTGGCGATCGAGGACGCCGAGCATCCGCACCAGCGACCGAAGATCGAGCAATATGGTGATGCCCTGTTCATAGTTGCCCGCACGGCGCAGCTGATCGAGAGCCGCGTCACCTTCGGCGAGACGCATCTGTTCGTCGGCGCGGGCTACATTGTCAGCGTCAGGCATGGCCCGTCGACCTCCTACGCCGCCGTTCGGCAGCATTGGGAAAGCTGCCCGCATTCCCTTGCCAAGGGCGAGGATTTCGTCCTCTACGCCATTCTCGATTTCATCGTCGACAACTATATGCCGGTGCTTGAGCAGATCGAAAACGAGGTCGAGGCGATCGAGGACAAGGTTCTGCTGAAACCGATGACCGGCTCCGATATCGAACGGCTTTATATGCTGCGCCGCGATCTCTTGCGCCTGCGTAATGCGGCCCTGCCGCTGGTGGAGGTCTGCCGGCGGCTCACCAGCGCCGATCTGCCGCAAATCCACACAGCCATGCACCCGCTGTTTCGCGACGTCACCGACCACATCCGCACTGTCCAGGAAAAGATCGACAGCCTGCGTGAGGTTCTCGCCTTCGCCTTCGAGGCGAGCCTTCTGGTCGGTCAAAGCCAGGAGACGGCGATCTCCAAGAAGCTTGCCTCATGGGCCGCAATCTTGGCCGTGCCGACGGCATTCGCCGGCATTTACGGCATGAATTTCAGCGACATGCCGGAACTGAGGATGGAATATGGTTACCCGGCCGTCCTGGCGGCAATTGCCCTGATCTGCACGTTTCTTTACTGGCGGTTTCGCAAGAATGGGTGGCTATGAAGTGGGTGAATGGTGAATAGGGCTAGACAAGAGCCTTGCTTTCTTACTCCAAGCTCAGCCCGCCACCATTCACCATTCACCATTCACCTGCTCCGCCGCCGCTCCGATGCCGGCTGGAACGCCACGCGGGCGTGGTACTTGCAGTAGGGGCCGGTTTCGGCTGCGTCGTTGCCGCAGAAATGGAAGTCTTCCGAAAGCGGATCGCCGTTCGGCCATTTGCAAGTGCGCTCGTTGAGTTCGACAAGTTGCAGATGCCGCGAGATCGGCACGACGACGTTCTCGACCGGGCGGATATAGTGGCGCGCCACCGGTTCGGCATCGAACTGCGCCTTGAGCGCGGTCGCACCGATCGACATCGAGGTGGTGGCATGGCGCGTGGCGCTTGCTGCCCGGGACACCGATTTCTGGATCGTCGATCCCTGCACCGTCTTCTTCTGGCGTGCCGGTGAGGCGGTCGTGCGTCCGCGACCGGACAGTTTCAGCCGGTGCACTTTGCCGATGACCGCATTGCGGCTGACCCCGCCAAGCTGTGCGGCGATCTGGCTGGCGCTGAGGCCCTCCGACCACAATTTTCTGAGAAGTTCGACTCGCTCGTCAGTCCAGTTCATGAGACCGCGCTCCTGCTGAAACGTGCGGCAATCGGAATCCATTCCCGACCCGGCTTCTGCCGGGCAGACACCACATATATCGGGTGATTAGGTCCGCCGCACGAAATCTAGTTATTTCTCTACTACAATTACCTTATGCGCTGACTCGGTGACAAGAGTCCCAAGGCCAACACGAATCGGTTTTTTCGGTTTTCCCCAACTTGCCCGGTCGCTTATGAGCCGGCGTTATGCTGGGGGGCTTGCCGCGCGACCTTGCGCGACCTTTTCGTTGACTTCACGGCCGAAAAACACGATAAGCCACAAGGGCCGCCGCTTTGGCGGCTTTTTGATTTTTCCGGTTCCGGAGACGCATATAATGAGCGGTTCGGCGCTTTTCGAGACCTTTGTTCGCGCACCCCTGGCTTTCGACCACGGTGAAGGCACCTGGCTGGTCACCGACAAGGGCGAGCGATATCTCGATTTCGCCGGCGGCATCGCCGTGAATTCGTTGGGCTACAGCCATCCGCATCTGGTCGCGGCCCTCACCGAGCAGGCCGCCAAGCTCTGGCACGTCTCCAATCTGTACGAGATTCCTGGACAGAGCCGGCTCGGCGAGCGGCTGGCCGACGCAAGCTTCGCCGACAAGGTGTTCTTCACCAATTCCGGCGCAGAGGCGCTCGAATGCGCCATCAAGACGGCGCGGCGCTACCACTTCGTCAAGGGCCATCCCGAGCGCTACCGCACAATCACCTTCGAAGGCGCCTTCCACGGCCGCACCCTGGCGACCATCGCCGCCGGCGGCCAGTACAAGTATCTGGAAGGTTTCGGCCCCAAGGTCGACGGCTTCGACCAGGTCGGCTTCGACGATGTGGATGCCGCCGAGAAGGCGATCACGCCTGAAACCGCGGCGATCCTGATCGAGCCGGTGCAAGGGGAGGGCGGCATCAGGCAAGTGCCGACGCAATCGCTGAAGCGGCTCAGGCAGCTCTGCGATCAGCACGGACTGCTCCTGATTTTCGACGAGGTCCAATGCGGCGTCGGCCGCACCGGAAAGCTGTTCGCGCATGAGTGGGCGGGTGTCACACCCGACCTCATGGCGGTGGCCAAAGGCATCGGCGGCGGCTTTCCGATGGGTGCCTGCCTCGCCACCGACGAGGCAGCGGTCGGCATGACCGCCGGCGTGCACGGCACCACCTTCGGCGGCAATCCGCTGGCAATGGCGGTCGGCAACGCCGTGCTCGACGTGGTGCTGGAAGACGGCTTTCTCGAAGACGTCCGGCGCAAGGCACTGCTGTTGAAGCAGGGGCTCGCTGGCGTCGCCGACGAATTTCCGGATGTTATCGAAAGCATCAGGGGCACCGGCCTGATGCTCGGGCTTAAATGCGCGATGCCCAACACCAAGGTCACGGTGGCACTGCGTGACCAGCATCTCTTGACGGTTCCGGCCGGCGACAACGTTATCCGCCTGCTACCGCCTCTCACCGTCACCGACGCCGAGATCCACGAAGCGCTCGAGCGCATTCGTGCCGGCGCCAAGAGCCTGGCAGATGCCATCGTCGCTGCCGCTGCGAAGTAATCCTGGAATTTCTGATGTCCCTTCGCCATTTCACCGATCTTTCCGCCGTTTCCGAAGGCGATCTGCGCTTCATGCTCGACGACGCAGCGGTGCGAAAGGCAAGGCTCAAGGCCGGCGAACGCAGCAAGCCGCTCGAAGGCAAGGTGCTGGCGATGATCTTCGACAAGCCGTCGACGCGCACGCGCGTGTCGTTCGACGTCGGTATGCGGCAGTTGGGTGGCGAGACGATCATGCTGACCGGCACCGAGATGCAGCTTGGCCGCTCGGAGACCATTGCCGACACGGCCAAGGTGCTGTCGCGCTATGTCGATGCCATCATGATCCGCACCACCTCGCATGACCGGCTGCTGGAACTGACGGAAAACGCTACGGTCCCCGTCATCAACGGGCTGACCGACGAGACCCATCCCTGCCAGCTGATGGCCGACATCATGACCTTCGAAGAGCACCGCGGTCCGGTGGCCGGTAAAACGATCGCCTGGACCGGCGACGGCAACAACGTGCTGCATTCGCTGCTGGAGGCATCCGCGCGGTTCCATTTCAAGCTGAACGTCGCCGTGCCCGAGGGCAGCGAACCGGCCCAGAAGCATGTCGACTGGTCGAAAGCCAATGGCGGCAAGCTGAAATTCAGCCGTTCGCCCGAGGAGGCCGTTCACGAGGCCGACTGCATCGTCACCGACTGCTGGGTGTCGATGGGCCAGGAGCACCGTGCCCGCGGCCACAATGTCTTCCTGCCCTATCAGGTCAATGCGGCACTGATGGCGAAAGCCAAGCCGGACGCGCTGTTCATGCACTGTCTACCGGCGCATCGCGGTGAGGAGGTTACCGACGAGGTCATCGACGGACCGCATTCGGTGGTGTTCGATGAGGCCGAGAACCGGCTCCATGCCCAGAAGGCGGTCTTGGCCTGGTGCCTGGGCGCTTGATACGAGCCGCGGTGATCCGGGCCGGCCTGATCTGCGCCGCCTTGATCTGGGCCGCCTTGATCCGGGAGTTGGTGGTGCCTATCTCAGGCGCATCACGCAAATCGAGCGCGTCTCGTCGCATGCGCCCCGGAGGGCGGCATCGCCGCGCCCCGGAGCTTTGTCATGTTGGAAACTCATCAATTGGCTGAACATAAACCCAAGCTCGGCGAATTCGGCTACGCCGGCGACGACCATGTCGTGCCGTTCGAGGTCGGCCCGCTCGACGTGCGCGGTCGCACCGTCCAGCTCGGGCCGATGCTCGATGCTATTCTCAGCCGCCACGACTATCCCGAGCCGGTCGCCCGGCTCCTGGCTGAAGCCTGTGTGTTGACGGTATTGCTCGGAACTTCGCTGAAGTTCGAGGGCAAGTTCATTCTGCAGACCCGCACCGACGGGCCGGTCGACATGCTGGTCGCGGATTTCTCCACGCCGCACGCGCTGCGCGCTTATGCCCGCTTCGATGCCGACCGGCTGCAGGCTTTGACTTCTGCCGGCGAGACGTCACCGCAGACGCTGCTCGGCAGCGGCGTCCTGGCGCTGACCATCGACCAGGGCGCTCACACACAACGCTACCAGGGCATCGTCCAGCTCGACGGCGTCACACTGGAAGATGCCGCACGCACTTATTTCCGCCAGTCGGAGCAGATTCCGACCGACCTCCGGCTTTCGGTTGCCAAGCTTCTGACGCCCGGCGTCGGCGGTGCCCGCGAGCAATGGCGGGCCGGTGGCCTGCTGGCACAATTCCTGCCGCAGTCGGCGGAGCGCATGCGCGTACCCGACCTTCCCGGTGGCGACGGCGATCCGCGTGAGGAAATCCACGACCCGACCGACAATTCCTGGCAGGAGCTGCTGGCGCTGGTTGGTACTATTGAACCGACCGAGCTGATCGATCCGACGATCGGCGCCGAACGGCTGCTTTACCGGCTTTTCCACGAGCATGGCGTCCGCGTGTTCGGCGGGGTGCCGGTCGCCGACCAGTGCTCATGCTCGAGGGAGAAGATCCACGGCATCCTCGAAGGCTTTTCCGCCGAGGAGATCAGGGACAGCACCGAGGATGGCAGCATTCACGTCGCCTGCGAATTCTGCTCGAAGCAATATGACTTCGACCCGGCGGAGTTTGCAGCGGCCGGATGACGGCCGTCAATTGACGGTGCGCCGCATTCCCGGCAAGTCGAGCGAGAAGGCGGGGATGGCGACGTCGAACGTCTCGCCCCGCTTGTTGCGCATGGTGTAGTGCCCGACCATGATGCCGGACGGCGTCGAGAGCGGGCATCCAGACGTATACTGATAGCTGTCGCCGGGGTTGAGTCCGGGTTGCTCGCCGACGACCCCGGGGCCGCGCACTTCCTCGACCTTGCCGGTGCCGTCGGTAATGTGCCAGTAGCGCGACAGAAGCTGCACGAACTCATCCGACTGATTGTCGATGGTCACCTGATATCCCCAGACATAGCGGTTTTGCGGCGGGTCGGAGTGATCCTCCAGATAGAACGGCCTGACCTGCACTTCGATGTTGCGGGTGACGGCGCTGTACATAAACTGCTCCAAAGCAATGTAGATGGAACTTCGACGCTCAGCGCAGTTTGATCAACGATGCGCGTCATCTCCTTGCCCGACTCGAGCGCAGGTGCCGAAAAACAATGTCATTTAAGTGACACATGACAATGATGGTGTGCAGGCTTGTGCCGGGCGACTCAGCGTTCTGTCGAATTGTTGAAAACGGCCGTCATGCGGCCGGCACTTCTGGAGTGACCAGATCTCGATGGAACCGACATTCGCAGCCGCCCTCCTTTCCATAGCCCTCCTTCTTTCAAATCTCGCCAGCATCCTGTTAGCTTCGCTGAAGCTGAAGCGACCAGGCAGGATCGCACCGCCCGCGGCCAACGCGCCGCCGGTATCGATCGTCATCCCGGCGCGCGGCGTCGAGCCGTTTGCCGAAGAGACGCTGGAGCGCGCCTTCTCACTCGACTGGCCGCGCTACGAACTCATCTTCTGCGTTGCCCATGCCGACGACCCGGTGGTCAAGCCGATCACCGCCGCAATGGCGCGCTTTCCAGCTATTCGCGCCCGCCTTCTAGTCGGTGACGACCGCATCAGCGGCAATCCAAAACTCAACAATTGCGTGAAGGGTTGGGAAGCGGCGCATTATAGCTGGGTCATCCTTGCCGATTCCAACGTGCTTATGCCGAGCGATTACGTCCAGCACCTGATGGCGGCGTGGCGGCACGACACTGGCCTCGTCTGCTCGACGCCGATCGGCTCGCGGCCGGACGGCTTCTGGGGGGAGGTCGAATGCGCCTTTCTCAACACGCTGCAGGCACGCTGGCAGTACGCCGGAGAGGCGCTCGGCCTCGGCTTCGCGCAGGGCAAGAGCATGTTGTGGAATAAGCCGATGCTCGACGCCAATGGCGGCATCTGCGCGCTTGCTGCCGAGATCGCCGAAGACGCCGCCGCGACCAAGCTGGTCAACGGGTTCGGACTGCGGGTCAATCTTGTCGCCTCGCCCTTCGAACAGCCGCTCGGCCGGCGCACGTTTGGCGAGATCTGGTCGCGGCAGGCGCGCTGGGCGCGGCTGCGCCGCGTCACCTTCGCGCTGTTCTTCGCCCCCGAGATCCTGATCGGCGCAGCGCCGCCGCTGGTGCTTGCGCTGATCGCGGCGGCTGACGCCGGCGTCAGCCTGCCGGCAACCGCCATCGCCGTGCTGGTCGCGGCCTACCTGCCGGAATGCGCCTTGGCCTCGGCCAAGGGATGGCACCTGTCGCTGCGCACCATCCTGGCGATGATGGCGCGAGACCTGATGCTTCCCGCCATTTGGGCGCGCGGATGGCTGAGCGGCGCCGTCGACTGGCGCGGCAATGTGATGACTATCCAGACCAAGGCCGTCGCGGAGCTGGAAGAGACCCCGTCCGGCGCCTGATCGGCGCGTCCCCGCTCGCCTCTGTTCGGCCAGCCCTTATCCGGCAACTCTCAGTGCCTGCTCGATGTCTTCGAGCAGGTCGTCGGCGTCCTCAAGGCCGACTGACAGCCTGAGCGTTCCCGGTCCGATGCCGAGCTCGGCGCGGGCTTCATCGGTCAGGTTCTTGTGTGTGGTCGTCGCCGGATGGGTGATCAGGCTCTTGGCGTCGCCGAGATTGTTGGAAATCAGCACGACGTCGAGTGCGTTCTGGAAGGCAAAGGCCGCCTGCTTGCCGCCCTTCACATCGAGGCAAATCAGCGTCGAGCCGCCCGACATCTGCTTCTGGACCACGGCCGCTTGCGGGTGGTCGGCGCGGCCGGGATAGATGACGCGGGCGATTTGCGGGCGCTCGGCCAGGAAATCCGCGATGCGGCCGGCACTTTCCGTCTGCTGGCGTACGCGTAGCGGCAGCGTCTCCAGGCCTTTCAGCAGCGTCCAGGCATTGAAGGGCGAGAGGCTTGGGCCGGTGTGGCGGAAATAGTCATGCAGGTTCTCGTCGATCCATTTCTTGTCCGACAGAACGATGCCGCCAAGACAGCGCCCCTGGCCGTCAATATGCTTCGTGGCCGAATAGACGACGATGTGGGCGCCGAGCTGCAGGGGTTTCTGCTGCAAGGGCGTAGCGAAGACATTGTCGACGATCAGCCTGGCGCCGATCGAATTGGCAAGTGCCGCGACGGCGGCAATGTCGACTACCTCCAGCGTTGGATTGGTAGGGCTTTCCAGGAAAAACAGTTTGGTGTTGGGCTTGACCGCCTTTTCCCAATTGGCGATGTCGGTGCCGTCGACCAGCGTTGCCTCAATGCCGTATTTCGGCGCCAGCGTCTCGACCACCCAGCGGCAGGAGCCGAACAGCGCGCGCGCCGCGACGATATGGTCGCCCGCCTTGGCGCTGCACAGCAGTGCTGCCGTCACCGCCGCCATGCCGGATGCCGTGGCGCGCGCGTCCTCGGCTCCTTCCAGCGCGCACATGCGTTTCTCAAACATGTCGACCGTCGGATTGGCATAGCGCGAATAGATGAAGCCCGGCTCCTCGCCCTTGAAGCGGGCCTCCGCCGCTTGCGCTGTCTCGTAGACATAGCCTTGGGTGAGATACATCGCCTCGGAGGTCTCGCCGAAGCCGGAACGCAGCGTCCCGGCATGCACGAGTGCGGTCTGAGGCTTCCAGTCGCGCTTCTTGGTCATCATTCCATCCAACACCAAAATTGGTCCAAACAACAAAAAACCGGTCGCGAAAGTCGCAACCGGTCCATATGGCCTTGCGGCCCGACGGTCCTTTAGCGACTTGTTTAACGTGGCTGCAAGCCGACCGGCCAAATCACCACGGGATAACGAGCTTTAGACCCGCGCCACGCTTGCGTCAATTGCCGGCATGATTAAGAGGGTTGTACCAAGCAGGTGCCAAAGGCGTCCACGGTCGGACCTGCGACAGAACAAGACCTCGCCCGGCGTTCGAACGGAGCCAGACCCTTGCGGCAGACAGGCATTCTTCCCGATCAGGATATTTCCGCGCTGTTCCAGACGGGCGCGCTGAAATCGCCGCGCACGCTCGATGCCGATCAGATCCAGCCGGCCAGCCTTGACCTCAGGCTCGGCGACAAGGCCTGGCGGGTGCGTGCTTCCTTCTTGCCCGGCCCGGACTACAGGGTTGTCGACAAGCTCGACCGGCTGAAGCTGCACGAGATCAACCTCGCCGAAGGTGCCGTGCTGGAAACCGGCTGCGTCTACATCGTGCCGCTGCTCGAAAGCCTGGCGCTGCCCGCGCATATTTCCGCCTCCGCCAACCCGAAAAGCTCGACCGGACGGCTCGATATCTTCACCCGGGTAATGACCGACCGTGGCCACGAGTTCGACAAGATCGCCGCCGGCTATGAAGGCCCGCTCTATCTGGAGGTCAGCCCGCGCACTTTCCCGATCGTCGTGCGGACCGGCTCGCGGCTGTCGCAGATCAGGTTCCGCACCGGCAATGCGCTCTTGTCGGAAAACGAGCTGCACGAGTTGCACCGCGCCGAAATGTTGGTCGCCACCGAACCACCCAACATCTCAGGCGGGGGCATCGCGCTATCGATCGACCTCGACGGCGACAAGGACGGGCTGGTCGGCTATCGCGGCAAGCACCACACCGGCCTGGTCGACGTCGACAAGCGCGCCGCGCAGGATGTCGTCGATTTCTGGGAGCCGCTCTACAAGAGCGGTGCCGGCGAGCTGGTGCTCGATCCGGACGAATTCTATATCCTGGTGTCGCGCGAGGCGGTGCATGTGCCGCCGCTCTACGCGGCCGAAATGACGCCCTTCGATCCGCTGGTCGGCGAGTTCCGCGTCCATTATGCCGGTTTCTTCGACCCGGGTTTCGGCCATTCGGCGTCGGGCGGCACCGGCAGCCGGGCGGTGCTCGAGGTGCGTAGCCACGAAGTGCCGTTCATCCTCGACCACGGCCAGATCGTCGGACGGTTGGTCTACGAGCACATGCTGAAACGGCCGCAGGCACTCTACGGAACAGATCTAGGCTCGAACTATCAGGCGCAGGGTCTGAAATTGTCCAAGCATTTCCGCGCCGCGCGCTGAGGTTGTTCGCAAGCCGTCAGCCGCGAAACAGATATTCTTTCGCGGCGCCAAGGCAGCCATGAAACTGACCGACAAAGAGCAGTTCTCGCACTGCCAATCGCTTCTTCCCCCAAAATCCTCTGGTTTGCTTCTCGTCGTCAAGTGAGGCGCTTGAGGTGGACTGCAAGGGGAACAACTGCTTGTCGATACATCCCAGCACATGGGCTCTGGCGGAGTCGACACCGCAGGCTCTGCCATTGTCGTTCAGTCTGTCAGCGCGGAGTGCGGACGTCATGCGATCCGCGTTGCGCATCAGAAAGCTCACTTGCGATTTCGAATAGCCGGTGGCCAGAAGCCGGTTAGTCATCGACATCCGGGCCTCGCGATAGGATTTTGCGCTGCATTGTCCGGCGCTGTAAGCCGCTGGGGAGAAATAGGCGAGGAACAGGACTAAACTTACGAACACGGTGCCAATCCGCAGGCCGTTCATTTCTCGCCCCTGAATTATGTCACCAGTTTACAACGCCTTCACCGCCACCTTCACCGGCTGCTCGATTTCAAGCGGGTTGCGCAGAGGCAGGCCGAAATCCTGCGCCTCGATTTCGAATACGTCGCCGGCCTCGGTCCTGATGCCGTCGGCGAAGGACAGCGTCGCCGTGCCGAACATGTGCACATGCACGTCGCCCGGCTGGCGGAAGGCCGAGTATTTGAAGTGGTGATGCTCGAGATTGCCAATGGTGTGCGACATGTTCGCCTCGCCCGACAGGAACGGCTTTTCCCAAAGCAGCTTGCCGTCGCGCAGGATGCGTGAAGCGCCGCGGATGTCGGACGGCAGGTCGCCGATCAGGATCTCCGGCCCGAACGAGGCGTTGCGCAGCTTGGAATGGGCGAGGAAGAGGTAGTTCACACGCTCGGTGACGTGGTCGGAAAACTCGTTCGACAGGGTGAAGCCGACACGGAACGGGGCGCCGTCGTCACCGATCACATAGATGCCGGCAATTTCCGGCTCCTCGCCGGCATCCTGAGCGAAGGCGGGCGACATAAGCGCCGCCCCGGGCGCTACTGCCATGGTGCCGTTGCCCTTGTAGAACCATTCCGGCTGCACGCCGGTCTGGCCTTTCGCCGGCTTGCCGCCCTCAAGCCCCATGCGGAACATCTTCATGGAATCGGTCAGCTGTTCCTCGCCGTCCGTGCTGAGCTTCTTGTGCATGGAATCGCGGGTCGCGGCGGAGCCGAGATGCGTCAGCCCGGTGCCGGTGAGATGGAGATGCGCCGGATCGGGATGGTTGATCGGCGACAGCAGCCGGCCCTTCTTGTAGGCTGCGTCGAGATCGACGGTTTCGCCGAAGCCCTTGCGCTCGATCAGGGCGACAAGCCCGCTGCCGGTACGCGCGGCTTCCATCGCCAGCGAATAGACGCTGCGGGCGCCGTTGATGACGCGGGTCTTGCCGCCGTTGCGGGCAACGACGCGGATCGTCTCGGCGTCGTCGAGGATTTGTGAGATCAGCATGGTAACCCTCTCTGAATTGTGGGCTGGCCTGCCCTTTCTCGGCAAACCCTGCCCCGCGCGGCCCGGACCCTGTCCGCGCCTCGGTTGAAATTCTTCGTCCGGATTGCGCTCGCGGATCAGGTCCCTCGGGGGGACTTCTTTGCGCCGCCCGGCAGCGCCGCGATGTGACCCGTATGCCTCCTGGTTGCCTCTCAAGCCTTGTTCTTATTGTAGACGTCGAAGACGACGGCGCCGAGCAGCACCAGGCCTTTGACCACCTGCTGCCAATCGACATTGACGCCCATGATCGACATGCCGTTGTTCATGACGCCCATGATGAAGCCGCCGACCACCGCGCCGATCACCTGGCCGACGCCGCCCATCGCCGAAGCGCCACCGATGAACACCGCGGCGATGACGTCGAGCTCGCTGCCGAGGCCGGCCGCCGGCACAGCCTGCCCCAGGCGCGCTGCGATAATCAGGCCGCCGAGTGCCGACAGCACGCCCATATTGACGAACACCATCAACGTCAGCCGTTCGGTCTTGATGCCCGATAGCTGGGCTGCCTTGGCATTGCCGCCCATCGCATAGATGCGACGGCCGATCGTCATGCGTTTGGTAACGAAGACGAACAACGCGATCAGCACGCCCATCACCATGAGAACGATGGGGAGGCCCCTATAGGTGGCGAATTGGTAGACGAGAAACAGCGCCAGCGCGCTGATCACCAGGGTCTTGACGACGAACAGCGAGAAGGGCTCGGCTTCGTAGCCATGCTTTTCGCGGGTGCGCCGTGCCCTGAGCCCGAAATAGGCATAGGCGAGCACGGCGACGAGGCCGATCACGATCGTCGTCAGGTGCAGCGTCAGGCCGCTGCCGACAATGGTTTTGCCGGCGGCGTTCACGGTTGGCGGTATCAGCGTCAATGGGCCGATCAGGTCCGGAATGAAGCCGGAACTGAGCGCCTTGAAGCCGACGGGAAGCGGCCCTACGGAAGACCCGCCACCCAGCAGCGCCTGGCAGATGCCGCGGAAGATCAGCATGCCCGCCAGCGTGACGATAAAGCTCGGTATTCGGTGATAGGCAATCCAGTAGCCTTGTGCCGCGCCGATCGCACCACCGACGATCAGGCAGATGATCGACACCACCAGCGGATTGCTCAATGGGCCAAGCGGCCAGATGACCATCATCATCGCCGCCAGTGCGCCGATGAAGCCGGCGACGGAGCCGACGCTGAGATCGATGTGACCCGAAACGATCACCAGAAGCATGCCCAGCGCCATCACGATGATGAAGCTGTTCTGCTGCACGAGATTGCTGAGGTTCACCGGCTTGAACAGCGTTCCGGACGTGGTGAACTGGAAGAACACCATGATTGCGATCAACGCCAGCACCAACCCGTATTCGCGCAGGTTGGTGACCAGCGCCGAGACGGCAATGCGAGGTCCCTGTTGTAGATCCTGGGCAACGCCGGTCTGCGGCCCGGGAGCGCTTTCGGTGCTCATGATGCTTTTCCTTCTCCGCGGACGATGGCGCGCATTATCTTTTCCTGGCTGGCGTCGCTTGCCGCCATTTCGCCGACGATGCGTCCTTCGTTCATGACGTAGATGCGGTCGGTGATGCCGAGCAGTTCGGGCATTTCCGACGAGATGACGATGATTGCCTTACCCTCGGAGGCGAGACGCGCGATGATCGTATAGATTTCATACTTGGCGCCGACGTCGATACCGCGTGTCGGCTCGTCGAGGATCAGCACTTCCGGATTGGCGAACAGCCATTTCGACAGCACCACCTTCTGCTGATTGCCGCCAGAAAGGTTGCCGGTCATCTGGTAGACGCTCGAGGCGCGGATATTGGTCCTGCCGCGATAATCGTTGGCGACCGAAAGCTCGCGCAAATCGTCGATCACGCCGTGGCGCGACACGCCGGGCAGGTTGGCCAGCGTGATGTTGTGCTTGATGTGGTCGATCAAGTTGAGACCGTAGGTCTTGCGGTCCTCGGTAACGTAGGCGATGCCGTGTTCCACCGCCTTGCTCACCGAAGAGACGTCGATCGGCTTGCCGTTGAGGAACACCTCGCCGGTGATGCGACGGCCATAGGAGCGGCCGAACAGGCTCATGGCAAACTCGGTCCGGCCGGCGCCCATGAGCCCGGCAATGCCGACCACTTCGCCCTTGCGGGCGTTGAGGTTGATACCCTTGATGACCTGCCGCTCGGCATGGATGGGGTGGTAGACCGACCAGTTTTTCACTTCGAGAACGGTCTCGCCGATCTTCGGCTCGCGCGGCGGATAGCGGTCGTCGAGCGAACGGCCGACCATCGAGGTAATGATGCGGTCCTCCGAGATGTCCTTCTTGGCCAGCGTCTCGATGGTCCGCCCGTCACGGATGATGGTGACCTTGTCGGCGACCCGGTTCACCTCGTTGAGCTTGTGCGAGATCAGGATCGAAGTGATGCCTTGCCGCTTGAATTCGAGCAGCAGATCGAGCAGCGCCTGGCTGTCCTTTTCGGACAGGCTCGCGGTCGGCTCGTCGAGAATGAGCAACTTCACTTCCTTGCTGAGCGCCTTGGCGATCTCGACCAGCTGCTGCTTGCCGACGCCGATATTGGTGATCAGCGTGTTGGGGTCTTCCTTGAGGCCGACCTTCTTGAGCAGGGCGCTGGTGCGCGCCTCATTGGCATTCCAGTCGATGACGCCGTATCTGGCGTGCTCGTTGCCGAGAAAGATGTTTTCGGCGATCGACAGCATCGGCACCAGCGCAAGCTCCTGGTGGATGATGACGATGCCCTTGCGCTCGCTGTCATGGATGCCTTTGAAATGGCACTCATCGCCGCGATAGATGATCTGGCCGTCATAGGTGCCGGACGGATACACACCCGACAGCACCTTCATCAGCGTCGACTTGCCGGCGCCGTTCTCGCCGACCACGGCATGGATCTCGCCTTCCTCGACCATGAGCTTGACGTTCGACAGCGCCTTGACGCCGGGAAACGTCTTGGTGATGTCGCGCATCTCCAAAATCGTCGATGCCATTGAGAATACCACTCCTGCGAGGTCCGCAAACAATACCGGGCTGGCTCGCCAACGAAAAGGGGCCCTGCCTGCGCAGGACCCCAGGCTTTGTAACCGCGATTACTTCAGCTCTTCGGCCTTGATGTAGCCGGAGTCGACCACCAGGGCCTGATAGTTCGACTTGTCGACGTCGTGCGGTGTCAACAGGATCGAGGGAACGACCTTGACGTCGTTGTTGTAGGTCGTGGTGTCGAGGCCTTCCGGCTTGCCGCCCGAGAGCACCTTGTCGACGAGTTCGACCGTCGCCTTGGCGAGTTCGCGGGTGTCCTTGAACACGGTCGAATACTGTTCGCCGGCGATGATCGCCTTGACCGAAGCGGTCTCGGCGTCCTGTCCGGTGACGATCGGCCATGGCTGATCGGCGGTGCCGTAGCCTACGGCGCGCAGCGAAGCGATGATGCCGCGCGACAGGCCGTCATAGGGCGAGAGCACGCCATCGACGCGGCTGCCGTCCGAGTAGTTGGCGGAGAGCAGATTGTCCATGCGGGCCTGGGCGGTTGCCGCCAACCAGCGCAGCGTGCCGACCTTGTCCATGCCCATCTGGCCGGACTTCACGACGAGGGTCTTGTCGTCGATCAGCGGCTGAAGAACCGACATGGCGCCGTTATAGAAGAAGAACGCATTGTTGTCGTCCGGCGAACCGCCGAACAGCTCGATGTTGAACGGGCCCTTCTTCTCGGGATAACCGAGACCCTTGAGCAGCGATTTGGCCTGGATGACGCCGACGCCGAAATTGTCGAAGGTGGTGTAGTAGTCGACATTTGGCGTCTTCTTGATCAGGCGGTCGTAAGCGACGACGACAACGCCGGCGTCATTCGCCTTCTGCAGCGCATCGCCCATCGTGGTGCCGTCGATCGAAGCGATGATCAGCGCCTTCGGGCCCTTGGTGATCTCGTTTTCCAGCTGGCTGAGCTGGTTCGGAATGTCGTCCTGCGCGTACTGCAGGTCGACAGTGTAGCCCAGAGCCTCGAGCTGGGACTTGACGGCGTCGCCGTCGTTGATCCAGCGCTGCGAGGTCTTGGTGGGCATCAGCACGCCGATCAGGCCTTCGCCCGCCTGCGCCGGCAGCGTCATGGCCGCGATGCCTAGGGCCGCGACGGCGGCCAGTGTCTTGACAATCTTCACATTAACTCTCCCTGGTTGATGGACGCGTACCCTTGGGTTTCGTGGGCCGCGCAATCGTGCAGGAGCGCCAAACGCGCCGCTGCCGTCAATCGATCTCCGGTATCCTCCCAATCGGCCCCGAGACTCTGGTTTCATCGATACGAGTTTTCCCTCGTCACCGACCGTCAAGCCTCAGGACGCGCGAAGGGTGTGTCGCTTTGCCATAACTGTCAAATGCGATCTTTGATGGTTGCTATATCGAGACTGATATGGCTTAGGCTAGTGACGACGCTGCCGGATTTTGCCGGGGCGCCGGGCGTAAGAGTAGGGAAGAATCATGGCGGCGCTGCGAAATCCTGACGGAATATCAGCCAGTTACGATGAAATTCCGGGTGATGGCGGAACCTTGCTGCGCAGCGGCTTGAGCCTGCGTCACATGCGCATGATCGCAGCCCTCGACGAGCACGGCCGGGTGAGCGCCGCGGCCCAGGTCATGAACATCTCGCAGCCGGCGGCCTCGCGCATGATCGCCGAGATGGAGGCCGTGCTCGACGTCAAGCTCTGCGAAAGGCTGCCGCGCGGCATCACGCTGACACCCTATGGCAAGGCGTTGGCACGGCGCGCGCGATCGATCCTGCTCGAGATGCGCGAGGTCGACCGCGAGATTTTCGAGCTCAAGGCGGGCAAAGGCGGCTCGGTGTTCCTGGGCGCGGTGACAGCACCGGCGATCGAGCTGGCGGTGCCGGCGATCCGCGAAATCCGGCGCCTTTATCCGCGCATCGAAATCACCATGCAGGTCGAGACCTCGAACGTCCTGGCGCGCGAGCTGATCGCCTCGCGCCACGATTTCATCATCGCCCGCATCCCCGACGACCTCAATCCGCGGCTGTTCGAAGCGCGCGTCATCGGCGTCGAGAAAGCCTGCCTGATCGTGCGCCGCGGCCACCCGCTGACCAAGGGCAAGGCGGTGCGGCTGGAAGACACCGCCGCCTATGACTGGGTTTTCCAGTCGGGCGGCTCGCCGCTGCGCCAGGCGATGGAGAGTAATTTCCTGAACCGAAACATCGCGCTGCCGGACCGCATCCTCAACACCAGCTCGCTGCTATTGACTCTGGTCATGGTCGCGCAATCCGACGCCATCGCGCCGGTGTCGATCCAGGTCGCGAAGTTCATCCAGAACCCCGAAGGCCTGGCCGGCGCTATCGATGTCGTCCAGACTGAATTCGACATCGAGGTCAGGCCCTACAGCCTGATCACGGTGAAGAACCGCGCGCTGTCACCGGCAGCCAAGATGCTGCACGATTTTATTTTGCGAGAGGTGGGCTGAGGGTTGGAGCGGGTAGCGGGCGCATCCCGTGGCCGGCCAGACGACCGGACAGGCCCGCCAGCAGCGGCGCCGATGCACGTCGGCCACTACTGCCTGATGCTCAAAAAAGCCCGCCAGCAGAAGCCAGCGGGCAAAGGGTAGACTTTCCGGTTGGGGTCATTCGAGGCCCCGCCGACCCTCAATGTGAGATATTCCACGAACTGGCACATCGGCCAAACAAATGAAAGACGGCCAGCCGGGCTGTAAAACTGCCTATAAATCCGCTGGTTTTCAGCTTGGCCAGAACAAGTGCAATGCACCGGGGCCAAAAGCTGGAGCGGGTAGCGGGAATCGAACCCGCGCGTTCAGCTTGGGAAGCTGACAAGCTACCATTACATCATACCCGCGCTGGTTCCTCCGATATCATGGCCCGGCGCCGATGCGCAATCCGATTTGAGGGCGCGGCTTGATGCAGCGCGACCAACTGCGTATTTCTGGGCATGTGCCGAATCGTGGCACCCGACCGTGGAGACAGGCTTGTCCGCACTGAACCGCTTTCTCGGCGATACGCCGCTCCGGGTGATCCTGAAGCTGCTTGTGGTGTCGTTCCTCGTCGGGCTGGTCATGAATGCCTTCGGCTGGTCGCCGATGGATGTGCTTTATGGCATTCGCAAATTCTTCATCGACCTGTGGAATTTGGGCTTCCACGCCATCGACCGCTTTCTCGGCTACATCCTGCTCGGTGCCGCGATCGTCGTGCCGGCCTTCATCCTGCTCAGGATCGCTAACTACCGGAAGTGAATTTTCAGGCGTAGCCCGCCGCCACCTCGAACAGGATGGCGTGCCGTGCAGCAAGTGCTGCGACATCCGTCGAATAGCCTCCGCCGATAACGCCGCATACCGGTATGCCAAGCGTGCGGAAATGGCGGATCACCATATCGTCGCGGGCGCGCAGCCCGTCATCCGTGAGCGACAACCTGCCGAGCCGGTCCTCGACATGGACATCGACGCCGGCATTGTAGAAGACGAGGTCCCAGCGCCTTCGCGCCGACAGCTCCGGCAGGATGGCGTCCAGCCGCTCCAGATAGGCTGCATCGCCGGCGCCGTCGGGCAGGGCGACATCGAAATCGGAGGCGATCTTGCGCGCGGGGTAGTTGCGGTCGCCATGCATGGAGAAGGTAAACACGCGCGGCTCGTCGTTCAGGATATCCGCCGTGCCGTCGCCCTGATGCACGTCGAGGTCGACGACCAGGATGTTTTGGACAGCAGCTTCGGCGAGCAGCACCAGCGCGGCAACGGCTACGTCGTTGAAGGTGCAGAAGCCGGCGCCTTGCGCGCGCCGTGCATGATGGCTGCCGCCGGCGGTGTTGCAGGCGATGCCGCTCAGCAACGCCAGCCGCGCTGCCAGCACCGTGCCGGCCGTTGCGAGCTGCGCCCTCAGCGAAACCCGCGGCCCCACGGGAAAGCCGATCTCGCGCTCGATCGCCACCGGCACTTCGCAGGCAAGCACCTGGTCGACATAGTCGACCGCGTGGGCAAGCTTCAGCCATGATGGCCGCGCCGCCTCCGGCATGTTGAGCGCTTCGGGCTGCGCCAGGCCGCGTGCCCGCAAGGCGTCCATCAGCAGCGGATATTTGCTCATCGGGAAGCGGTGGTTGACGGCGAAGCCGGCGTCGTAGTCGGGATGATGAACGATCTGCAAGGGCATGGGGCGGCCGGTGCGCCAGAGGCGGGTTTCGGTTGACCATAACGGGGTGGATGGTTGCGCGAGGTCCGCAAACTGGGGCACATCGGCTGGCCGATCAAGCCGCAACGGAAAGCAACACGCGTTTGGAGCAGGCTTTACCCACGGAAGCCCACGCCACCGAAGCCAGGGCCTTTGTCGTCACCAACCGCTCGGTGCTCGCCATCGCCGTGCCGATGACGCTTGCCTATCTGACGACACCGTTGCTCGGAATTGTCGACACGGCGGTGGTTGGGCAGTTCGGCGACGCCGCCCTTCTCGGCGGCCTGGCGGCCGGCGCCCTGATCTTCGACGTCGTTTTCACCACCTTCAATTTCCTGCGCTCCGGCACCACCGGCCTCGTCGCCCAGGCCTTCGGGCGCGGCGATGCGCTGGAGGAGCAGGCGGTGTTCTGGCGCGCCGTGCTGATCGCGGTCGTCGCCGGCGTCGTGCTTGCCGCGCTTGCGCCGCTGGTCTCCACCGCCGGGCAACGGTTCATAGGCGCCGAGCCGCGCGTCAGCGCGGCGATGGACGTCTATATCCGCATCAGGATGCTCGCAGCACCGTTCTCGCTGATCAATTACGCCATCCTTGGTTACGTGCTTGGGCGCGGCGAGGGCGGGCTCGGGCTGATGCTGCAGTTGATACTGAACGGCATCAACATCGCCCTCTGCTTCCTGCTTGGCCTGGAGCTCGGCTGGGGCGTCGCCGGCGTCGCCTGGGCGACGCTCACCGGCGAATTCGTCGCCATGCTGCTGGGTCTCGCCATCGTCGGCCGGCGCTTCTGGGCGGCGCCCAGGCTGCCGCGCCACCGCGTCCTCGATTTGCCGGCATTCCTGCGCATGATGTCGCTCAATCGCGATATCATGATCCGCTCCTTTTCGCTGCTCGCCGCCTTTGCGCTGTTCACGCGCCAAGGCGCGCAGTTCGGCACGCTGACGCTGGCCGCCAACGCCGTGCTGATGAACCTCTTCCTGGTTGCCGGCTATTTCCTCGATGGTTTCGCCACAGCCGCCGAGCAGCTCGCCGGCCGCGCCATCGGAGCGCGCGCCGCCACCGCCTTTAACCAGGCGGTGCGGCTAACGCTGCTTTGGGGGCTCGGGCTGGCGGGCGCGGCGACGCTCTTCTTCCTGCTGGAGGGCACCGATCTCGTCGCCCTGATCACAACCTCGACGGACGTCCGCGCCATTGCCAACATCTACCTGCCCTGGGCGGCGTTCACCGCGCTCAGCGGCGTGCTGGCTTTCCAGATGGACGGTGTCTTCATCGGCGCAACATGGTCGCGCGACATGCGCAACATGATGCTGTTGTCATTCCTGGCGTTCAGCGCCGCGCTGGTGATCCTGGCGCCGGCCTTCGGCAATCACGGCCTGTGGGCGGCGTTGCATGTCTTCCTGCTGGTACGCGGCTTCAGCCTGCTCGCCATATTGCGGCTGCGGGTGCGCACAGCCTTTAACTGAACGCTAAAGCGGTTTCGCCGCCCATTGATCGAGGCGGCTGTCGCGAAGCTCGCGCAGCGACTTCAGCCGTTGACTGTCCATGAAACGGACCATGCCGGAAAGAATACGCCCCGGCAGCGCAGGCCCGGCATAGATCATGCCGGTGTAGAGCTGCACGAGGTCGGCGCCGGCACGGATCTTTTCCAGCGCCGTCTCGGCGGAATCGACGCCGCCGACGCCGATGATGGTGGGATCCGGGCCAAGCAGTTTTCGCATCTTAGCCAGCATGATCGTCGAGCGTTCGAACAAGGGTTTCCCCGAAAGCCCGCCGGTCTCGCCGGCAAAGCCGGCGCTGCTCAGGCCGGCTCGCGCGATCGTGGTGTTGGAGACGATGACGCCGTCCATTTGCTTGTCGGTGATCTCGGCGGCGATGTCCTCAAGCTCGGGCTCGACCAGGTCCGGAGCGATCTTGAGGAAGACGGGCGGTTTTGCCGGTGTCGCCGCACGCGCAGCCATGACCCGCGACAGGAGCTCTCCAAGCTGGTCGCGCGCCTGCATGTTGCGCAGGCCCGGCGTGTTCGGCGAGGAGATATTGATCGTCAGATAGCCGGCATATCGCGCGAACCGGATCACGCCGCGCTCATAATCACTGACGCGGTCGGCGCTGTCCTTGTTGGCGCCGATGTTGATCCCGACGATGCCGGGGCGGCCCTTGCGGGCGGCAAGGCGCTTCTCCGCGGCGGCGTGGCCCTCATTGTTGAAGCCCAGCCGATTGATCACCGCCCCCTCCGAAGGCAGCCGGAAGATGCGTGGCTTTGGATTGCCCGTCTGCGGCAGCGGCGTGATCGTGCCGACCTCGGCGAAGCCGAAGCCGAGGCCGAGCAGCGCGTCCGGCACTTCGGCATTCTTGTCGTAACCCGCGGCCATGCCGAGCGGGTTCGGGAAATCGAGCCCGCAACGGCTGATCTTTAACCTGTTGTCCTGCGGCGGACGACCGGCGACCGGCAGCCCGCATCTCAGCGCGGCGATCGACAGTCCATGCGCGGTTTCCGGATCGAGCGTGAACAGCAGTTTCTGGCCGATCCGGTCGAACGCGCTCATTCGGCCTCCAGCGCCGGGAATTCATGCCGGCCGTCAACGCCGAGCGGCAATGCCTGCACCGAAACGACCGCATCGAGGCCGAGCCCGCCATAGAGATGCGGGAACAGGGCGCCGCCGCGCGAGACCTCATATTTCAGCGCATCGCCGAGGCGCCCGCTATCGACGGCGACCAGCAGCAACCGGCTTTGGCCGGCGAAATGTTTGACCGCCGTTTCCCGAACCTGCCCGGCGGTAGACAAATGGATGAAGCCGTCGGCGACGTCGATCGGCGCGCCGGTGAAGCCGCCTTCTCTTTCAGCCTCGCGCCACAGCGCCTCGGGAACTATCTTGTAGATGATCTCGGACATCGTTGCGCTATAGTCCGAACCGACCACGCGGGGAAGGGCAGGCCCGTGTTCTTCCCCATTTCAGGTTCATCCCCATTTCAGGCGCAAACTGTGATAGATTGCGCTGACTGGCTCATGGAGGAAAACATGCGTCTGAAACACGTCTTGATCCCCGCAGCACTGGTGTCGCTTGTCGCGGCGTCGGCCTTTTCCGAGGAAGCCGATCGCTACCGGTTGGAGAAATCGGCCAATGGCTATGTCCGCATGGATACGCAAACCGGCGCCATGTCGCTCTGCGAGGAACGCTCCGGCCAGCTCGTCTGCAAGACGGCGGCCGACGAACGTGCCGCCCTACAAGATGAGGTCGACCGGCTGCAAAGTTCGGTGAAGGCGCTCGACGAACGCGTCGCCAAGCTCGAAAATTCGCTTGCCGCCCGTTTCGAATCGACTTTGCCCAGCGAGGAGGATTTCAACAAGACGATGGGCTACATGGAGCGCTTCCTGCGCAGCTTCATGGATATCGTCAAGGACATGGACAAGGACGACGACGGCGCCAAGCTCAATTCGCAAAAGACCTAGGCAATTCGCAAAAGACCTGGGGCGGGAATAGCAAGCCGCCCACGCCGGACGGCAGGCGTAGCGTTACAATCGTTCAGATCCTGCAAGGCGGAACATCGCCAACGGGATTCGGGGAGGGATATCACCGTTGGGCTACACATTCGTCATTGCCGATGATCACCCGCTTTTTCGCGGTGCATTGAGGGAGGCACTCGCGGGTATCGGAGATGTTGCCGCCATTCACGAGGCTGGCGATTTCGAAAGCGCCAAGGCGCTTGTCCTGGCCAATGAGGATGTCGATCTGGTGCTGCTCGATCTCTCGATGCCGGGGGCAAGCGGTCTTTCCGGCCTGATTTCGCTGCGCGGCATCCATCCGGCGGTGCCGATGATGGTGGTCTCGGCGCATGACGATCCGGTGACGATCCGGCGCGCGCTCGATCTCGGCGCCTCCGGCTTCATCTCCAAATCGGCCAGCATGGAGGAGATCCGCAATGCGGTGCAGTCGGTGCTCGCAGGCGATATCGCGGCTCCCGTCGGCATCGATCTCGGCGTCGAGCGCGATCCCGAGATTTCCGACCTGATCAAGCGGCTGCAGGCGCTGACCCCGCAGCAGACGCGCGTGCTCGGCATGCTGGCTGAGGGACTGCTCAACAAGCAGATCGCCTATGAGCTCGGGGTCTCCGAAGCGACGATCAAAGCGCATGTCTCGGCCATCCTGCAGAAGCTCGGCGTCGACAGCCGCACGCAGGCGGTCATCCTTTTGTCCAAAATCGGCAGCGACCCGCTGCAGACGGCCGGCTGATTCCTATTCGGCCGCCGGCGCCAGCGGCCTGACCCTGGCCATCATCGAGCGCAGCATCGCCGGTTTCAGTGGTTTGCTGATCACCGGCACGTCGAGCCTGCCGGCGGCGGCGCGAACCTCGCTGGAGCGGTCGGCGGTGACCAGCACGGCCGGCAGGTCCTCGCCATGGATCGCACGCAACTGGGCGATCAATTCGAGGCCGGTCCTGTTGTCGAGATGATAGTCGGCAAGCACGATGTCCGGCCGATGCATGCCGGATCTGTCGAGATCCTCCGCGCCGGAAAGCGTGTCGACGCTGCAGCCCCAGCCCTCGAGCAGCAGCCGCATGCCGTCGAGGATGCGGGCGTCGTTGTCGATGCAGAGCACATGGAGCCCGGCAAGCGAGGCCGCGGCACGGGCAGGCGGCTTCGCCTCGGCCTCGCGCCGCGGTGCCTGCACGGCCACCACCGGCAGCAACACGGAAAAGCGTGTGCCCTTGCCTGGGTTGGAGAAGATCCGGATTTCGAGGCGCAGGACGCGGGCGATGCGGTCGACAATGGAGAGCCCAAGGCCGAGGCCTTCCGCCTCGCGTGCGCCCTCGTCGAGCCGGGTGAATTCACGGAACACGGTGTTGAGCTCGTCGCCGGCAATGCCGATGCCGGTGTCGATAACCTGGATCTCGGCCAGTTCGCCGCGCCGCCGCACGCCGACCAGGATGCGGCCACGGCGCGTATACTTGATGGCGTTGGAAACCAGGTTCTGGATCAGCCGGCGCAGCAGATTGCGGTCCGTCATGACGCTGAGCGACGACGGCATGATCGAGAGTTCGAGCTTCTTTTCGGCGGCAAGCGGCCGGAAGTCGTTGCCGATCTGGCGCAGCAGCCCGTCGAGGCCGAAGCTCGTATCGTCCGGCTTCATCGCGCCGGCATCGAGGCGCGAAATGTCGAGCACCGCGCCGAGGATGGTCTCGACCGATTCCAGCGACGATTCGATGTTCATCGCCGCCTTGCCGGCAGGTCCCTTGCCGGTCTTCTCGATCAGCGACGAGCAATAGAGGCGGGCGGCGTTCAGCGGCTGCAGGATGTCGTGGCCGGCGGCAGCGAGGAAGCGGGTCTTGCCGAGATTGGCCTCCTCGGCCAGCATCTGCGCCTGAGCCAGCTCCTCATTGACGCGGGTGAGCTCGGCGGTGCGGCTCTTCACTCGCTGTTCCAGGGATTCGTTGGCGCGCTTCAGCGCCAGATCCTGCTCGACACGTCCGGAAATGTCGGCGTAGGTGGCGACGATGCCGCCGTCCGGCATCGGATTGGAGCGCAATTCCAGGATGCGCCCGCTTGTCTTCAGCTCCATCTGCCATGGACTGACGAAGCTGGTCAGGCGGTTGAGCATGGTGACGCGCTGGTCTGCCGGTATGTCACCGCGCTCGGCAAGGTGGCGCAGGATACGATCGAGTGAGACGCCGACCTGGCCCATCTCGTCGGGCAGGTCGAACAGCGCCCGGTACTGGCGGTTCCAGCAAATCAACCGGAAATCGCGGTCGAAGACAGTGATGCCCTGTTCCATCTGGTCGAGTGCGATCTGCAGCAGATCGCGATTGTGCTGCAGCGCCTCGGTGGCATCGTCGAGCAGGCGGAAGGCGTCCTTGGATTCGCGGTCGTTGCGGCGCAGCAGCAGCGACAGGATCAGCCGCGCCGAGGATGAGCCGACGGCACTGGCCAGAAGCTGCTCGGAGAAGCGGATGACATCCATGCTGGCCTGTTCGTTGCCGAGCAGTGAAGTGCCGCTGCTCTTTTCGAACGACTGAAAGGACCGCTCGGTCCGTTCGACACCGAGATAGCGCGCGATCGTGTCCTTGAGGTCGTTGACGGTAATGGTGGTGCGGAAGCGGCGCAGGCTGGGCAGCGGACCCGCTTCGCGCGGCACGAAGATCGACGCCTGGATGCGTTCCAGCGGCACAGAGGCGCGCGACAGCGAGCCGAACACAAAAAAGAGCGTGTTGATCGATAGGCTCCACAGCACGCCATGGTTCAGCGGCTCGGCGACGGTGCCGAAAAGAGCCTGCGGCCGCAATGCATCGAAGCCGAACAGGCCGTGGACGAGGATGCCGGTATCGGGCGCGACGAGCGAGGGAAGCAGCAGCGTATAGCTCCAGACGACGATGCCGGCGACCATGCCAAGCGCCGCACCCCGGCCGTTGGCGCCGCGCCAGACCAGGCCGCCGATCATTGCCGGCGCGAACTGTGCGATCGCGGCGAACGACATCAGGCCGATCGAGGACAGCCGCGCGCTGTTGGTGCTCTCGCGGTAGTAGAGAAAGGCGATGAACAGCATGATGAAGATCGCCGCCCGCCGTACATTGAGGATGAGCGTCGACCAGTCCTCGTTCTCGGATGTCGTGGTCCGCAGAAGCCGGCGCACGAACAGCGGAATGACCAGGTCGTTGGAGATCATGATCGACAGCGCGACGCTTTCGACGATCACCATTGCGGTCGCCGCCGACAGCCCGCCGATGAAGGCGGCCATGGCCAGCACGTCGTGGCCGCTGAACAGCGGCAGCGACAGCACGTAAAGGTCGCTGCTGGTCCTGGGGCCGACCAGTTCCAGGCCGGCCAATGCGATCGGCAGCACGAACAGGTTGATTGCCACCAGATAGAGCGGAAACACCCATGTCGCGGTGCGCAGCTCGGCCTCGCTGCGGTTTTCGACGATGGTGACGTAGAACTGGCGCGGCAGCATGAGGATGGCAAAGCCGCTCAGGCATGTCAGCACCAGCCAGGTGGCGAGCGAGGTGTTGTAGCCCATCGCCTGGCGCACCTGCGTGTTTTCGGCGAGCTGGTCGAACATATCGCCTGGCCCGCCGAAGATCAGGAACGTGACCATCAGGCCGATCGCCAGGAAGGCGGCGAGCTTGACCACGGTCTCGACCGCCACAGCCAGCACCAGCCCGTCCTGGTGCTCGGTGGCATCGGCATGGCGCGTGCCGAACAGCACCGCAAACAGCGCCAGCAGCATGGCCACGACCAGCGAGATGTCACTGACGAACGGATCGAAGGACGGCGGCGAGCCGGTATAGTGCTCGACCATCAGGCTGACCGAGCCGGAGATCGCCTTCAATTGCAGCGCGATGTAGGGCACGGCGCCGATGGTCGCGATCAGCGTAGCGATCGCCGCAACAGCGAAGCTCTTGCCGTAGCGGGCACCGAGAAAGTCGGCGATCGAGGTGATCTTCTCGGTCTTGGCCAGCCTGACGATGCGCTGCAGCAGCGGAAAGCCGAACACGAACACCAGAACAGGCCCGATATAGATGCCGAGGAACTCCAGGCCGCGCTCGGAGGACAGCCCGACCGAGCCGAAGAAAGTCCAGGAGGTGCAGTAGATGGCGAGGCTGAGCGCATAGATGAAGGGCCGGGCGCGGCCAGGCCCCGATGACGTCGAGCGCCGGTCGCCCAGGCTGGCGATAGCAAACAGCAACGTCACATAGGCGATCGCGATGATGACGATGAACCAGCCCTGCACGCCTCGAACTTCCTCCCTGCGCCGGTTTTTTCATCCAGCCTTCCAGACGCAATCACAGCTTGGCGATCAAGTCCATCGCGGCTTTCGGCGTATTATATCGGCTGCGTCGGGCAATCGTGACCGGCTGAAACCAGCTTTTGATCCTGTTGCAACCGCAGGTTTTTGCTATTCTGCCCGCCGGTCGATGCCGAAGGGTGGACGGCAGCACGGCCGGTCAGGACAAGGAGGCGTCGAATGCTGAAAGAATTTCAGGAATTCATTTCCAGGGGCAATGTGATGGACCTGGCCGTCGCCGTCATCATTGGCGCTGCCTTCGGCAAGATCGTCACCTCGCTGGTCGACGACATCATCATGCCGGTCATCGGGGCGATTTTGGGCGGATTGGACTTCAACAACTACTTTCTGCCCTTGTCCTCGGCCGTTAACGCCACATCGCTGGCTGAGGCAAAGAAACAGGGCGCGGTCTTCGCCTATGGCAGCTTCATCACCGTGGCACTGAATTTTCTCATTCTCGCCTTCATCATCTTCCTGATGGTCAAGGCGGTGAACAATCTGCGCAAACGGCTAGAGCGTGAGAAGCCAGCTGCGCCGGCCGCTCCGCCACCGGCCGACGTCGCCCTCCTCACCGAAATTCGCGATCTCCTCGCCAGGAAATAGTTCGAAGACAGATTCCCTGGACCAAAACCCCGGCCGCAAGCGACCGGGGTTTTCTGTTTTCGTCCGCCCTGAAACACGCTAGCAGTCGAGCAAACGAAAACGGACCCATCCATGACCCTGATCGATACTCTGCGCGCCGAAGCGCGGGCGGCGCCTGAAAGCGGCATTGTCGCCGTCATGAACCGCGGCCGCGCCCGCGACGGCATGATCCCGCTCTGGGCCGGCGAGGGCGACCTGCCGACGCCTGCCTTCATCACCGATGCAGCCGCCAAGGCACTCGCCGGCGGCGAGACCTTCTACACCTGGCAGCGGGGCATTCCCGAACTCAGGCAGGCGCTCGCCCGCTACTACACCAGGCATTTCGGCAAGACTTTCGCCAACGAGGAATTCATCGTCACCGGCTCCGGCATGCACGCCATCCAGATGGCCATCGATGCGGTGGCCGGCAAGGGCGACGAACTCGTCTACCTGTCGCCGGCATGGCCGAACTTCGCCGCCGCCGCCGGCGTCGCGGGCGCTGTTCCAGTCGCGGTCACGCTCGACGAGTCGGGCAATGGCTGGTCTTGCGATGTCGACAAGATCGCAGCGGCGATCACGCCACGGACCAAGGCGCTGTTCGTCAACACGCCGTCCAACCCGACCGGCTGGACCGCCGACAAGGAGACGCTGCAGGCGATCCTCGATCTTGCCCGTGAAAGGGGCCTGTGGATCATCGCCGACGAGATCTACTCGCTGTTTCATTACGGCCATGGCCGCGCGCCGTCCTTCATCGACATCATGGCCGATGAGGACCGCATCCTGTTCGTCAATTCCTTTTCCAAGAACTGGGCGATGACCGGCTGGCGCATCGGCTGGATCAAGATTCATCCCGCCTTGCAGCAGGTGTTTGAGAACCTGGTCCAGTATTCGACTTCCGGCGTTGCGCAGTTCATGCAGCGCGGCGCCGTCGTTGCCCTGGATGAGGGCGACGCCTTCATCGTCGAGCAGGTGGAGCGGGCGAGGGCGGCACGCGACCTGGTCTGCGGCATTCTCGCCGAAACCGGCAGGGCGCGGTTCACCGTGCCGCAGGGCGCATTCTATCTGTTCTTCGCGGTCGATGGCATCTCCGATTCCCGCGCTGCCGCCTTCGACATGGTCGACCGCGCCAATGTCGGCCTGGCTCCCGGCACCGCCTTCGGCCCCGGCGGCGAAGCCTTCCTCAGGCTGTGCTTCCACCGCCGCCTCGACCAGCTCGAGGAAGCGGCAAATAGGCTGGCGAAATGGATGAAGACTGTCTGAGCGACTTCGCTCTGACGACCAAATGGTTCTCGGCGTAGAGTTTTAAACGACCTTCAGCCGCCCGACTTCGGCACCAGCAGCGGAATGACGCGGTCGCTCTTGGCGACCGACGGTCGGCCCGCCGAACCGTAGGGAATCCCCAACGCATCCCATGTCTCGACCAGCGCGTCCTGCAGGGACGCAATCAACGCGTCCGAATGGAACGGTGTAGGCGTGATGCGCAGCCGCTCGGTGCCGCGCGGCACTGTCGGGTAGTTGATCGGCTGGATGTAGATGCCGTGCACACCGAGCAGGCGGTCGCTGGCCATCTTGCAGAGCTCGGGATCGCCGACCAGAAGGGGCACGATGTGGGTAGGCGACTCCATCACCGGCAGGCCGGCCGCGGCCAGCACTTGCTTGGTCCGTGTCGCCTGACGCAGCTGCGCATCGCGCTCGGCCTGCGAGCGCTTGAGATGGCGGATCGAGGTGGTTGCCGCGGCGGCGATCGCCGGCGGCAACGCCGTGGTGAAGATGAAGCCCGGCGCATAGGAGCGCACCGCGTCGATCACCGCAGTGTTGCCGGCGATGTAGCCGCCAAGCGTGCCGAACGCCTTGGCCAGTGTGCCCTCGATGATGTCGATGCGGTCGGCCAGCCCTTCGCGCTCGGTGATGCCGCCGCCGCGCGGCCCGTACATGCCGACGGCGTGGACCTCGTCGATATAGGTCATGGCGTTGTAGCGCTCGGCGAGATCGACGATCTGCTTGATCGGCGCGATGTCGCCGTCCATTGAATAGACGCTCTCGAAGACAATCAGCTTGGCGCGCTCGCGGCCGGCTGTCTGCAGCAGGCTTTCGAGATGCGCGACGTCGTTATGGCGGAAGATCTTCTTCTCGGCGCCCGAGCGCCGCACGCCCTCGATCATCGAAGCGTGGTTGAGCTCGTCCGAGATGATCAGGCAATTGGGAAGCAGCTTTGCAATGGTCGAGATCGACGCCTCGTTGGAAACGAAGCCGGAGGTGAAAACCAGTGCGGCTTCCTTGTCGTGCAGGTCGGCCAGCTCCAGTTCGAGCTCGACCAGCGGGTTGCTGGTGCCGGAGATGTTGCGGGTGCCGCCGGCCCCCGACCCCATCTTGCCTGCCGCCTTCTGGAACGCGGCAATGACGTCGGGATGCTGGCCCATGCCGAGATAGTCGTTGGAGCACCAGACGGTGATTTCCTCGGCGCGGCCATTGGCGCGCCAGATGGCGCGCGGGAATTTCCCGACGATACGCTCAAGGTCGGCGAAGACGCGGTAGCGACGCTCCGCATGGAGCTGGTCGATCGCTTCCTCGAAAAACCGCTGATAGTTCATGTCGCCTTCCCAGTTTTGCGCGGGATCATAGTCATTGGCCCATTCGTCGTCCACCTGGCCTTTTTGGTCAAAATGCCACGCCCCGAGCCTGTTCCTAACGACCACGGAACGTGGCCTATTCCCTTGATGTGGATCAATCTTGTTTCACGACAATGCCACGCGCCGATGAGACCGGTTACCGCAGGTTCTAATGGCCTGGCGGCAGGTTTTCCAGTAAGGCGGCGTTTGAGACAGTTCCGACAAATCATGAATAGCGAGGATGCGGATGACGGTTTTGGTGACAGGCGGGGCCGGCTATATCGGTAGCCATATGGTCTGGGAATTGCTGGACACGGGCGACAACGTCGTCGTCCTCGACCGGCTTTCCACCGGCTTTGAATGGGCGGTGGCCCCGGAAGCAAAGCTCGTCGTCGGCGACGTCGCCGACAGGGAACTGGTCGCCTCGATCATTCGCGACAATAAGGTCGACGCGATCATCCATTTCGCCGGCTCGATCGTGGTCCCCGAATCGGTCGCCGACCCGCTTGCCTATTACGAGAACAACACCTGCAAGACGCGCACCTTGATCGAGACCGCGGTGCGCGAAGGCGTGCCCAATTTCATCTTTTCCTCGACCGCCGCCGTCTATGGCGGCGCCGGCCTGGAGCCGGTGCGCGAGGATGCCCGGCTTGCGCCGGAATCGCCCTATGGCCTGTCCAAGCTGATGAGCGAATGGATGCTGCGCGACGCGGCAATTGCCCATGGGTTGCGCTATACGGCGCTGCGCTATTTCAACGTCGCCGGCGCCGATCCGAAGGGCCGCACCGGCCAGTCGACGCCCGGTGCCACGCATCTGATCAAGGTCGCTTGCGAGACGGCGCTCGGCAAGCGCCCCTTCATGCAGGTGTTCGGCACCGACTATCCGACGCCGGACGGTACCTGCATGCGCGACTATATCCACGTCAGCGACCTGGCGGCGGCGCATCGGCTGGCGCTTCAGCGGCTGCGTGCCGGCGGATCGAGCCTGGTCGCCAATTGTGGTTACAGCCACGGCTATTCGGTGCTCGAGGTCATCGACAGCGTCCGCCGCGTCTTCGGCCATGATTTCGAGGTACGGATGGGCGATCGCCGCGCCGGCGACGCCGCCGCGGTCGTCGCCAATTCGGAGCTGGCGCGCGGCGAGCTCGGCTGGACCCCGCAGCGCGACAACCTCGACCGGATCGTTGCCGATGCGCTTGCCTGGGAGCGCATCCTGACCAGCAAGAATTCGGCTCTGGGGTGAAGTGGGCTCTCCGCAAAGGTTGGTTCAGCGCGCTGGGGGCGGAATGAAAATCCTGGTGCTTGGGGCCGGCGTCGTCGGTACGGCGGCGGCCTATTATCTGGCCAGCGACGGCCATGAGGTGACGGTGATCGAGCGCCATCCGGCGGCAGCACGCGGCACCAGCCGGTCGAATGCCGGCCTTGTGTCGCCCGGGGATGCCACCGCCTGGGCCTCGCCAGCCGCGCTGAAGACGTTCCTGCGCGGCCTCTACAACCACGATCTCGGCATCAAGGTGCGGCTGCGCTTCGATCCGTATTTTTTCGCCTGGAGCCTGCGCTTCCTGCGCCAGTGCACGCATAAGCGCATGCGCGCCAACACCGACGTCAAGCTGCGTCTGGCGCTCTATTCGCGCGACTGCATCAACGCCGTCTCCGCCGAAACCGGCATCCACTATGACGAGCGCAAGAAAGGCATTCTGTATTTCTTCCGCTCGCAGCAGAGCTTTGATACCGGCACCGACAATTATCGTTATCTCGGCGAACACGGCCTGCCGATCGAGATCGTCGGCCGCGACCGGCTGGTCGAGCTCGAACCCGGCCTTGCCGGCGCCAAGGACAAGATAGCCGGCGGCGTCTATTCGCCGATCGACCAGACCGGCGACTCCAGCCAATTCACGCAGCGCCTCGCTGCCTATGCCGCCGAGAAACTCGGCGTCCAATTCCTCTACGGCACCACGGTCGAAGGCCTCGACATCGACGGCGACCGGGTGCGCGCCGTGATGACCTCGGCCGGCCCGGCGGCCGGTGACGCGGTGGTCATTTCCATGGGGCCTGAGAGCGGTCTGCTCGGCCGCCGCTACGGCATCGACCTGCCCGTCTATCCCGTGAAGGGCTACACCGTGACTGTTCCGCTGGAAGATGAAAGCAAGGGGCCGATCATGGGCGGCGCCGACGAGGACCGGCTGATCGGCTATTCCAGGCTGGGAAATCGGCTGCGGATGTCCTCGACGGCGGAGTTCACCGGGTTCGACCGCACGTTCAAGCCACGCGATTTCAACTCGATCCTGAACACCGGCAAGGACCTGTTCCCCGGCGCTTTCGACGAGAGCAAGGCTGAGCTCTGGGCTGGACTTCGCCCGATGATGCCGAACTCCGTGCCGGTCATCGGACGGGCGCGGTACGACAATCTCTACCTCGACACCGGCCACGGCCATCTCGGCTGGACCATGGCCTGCGGTTCGGGAAAATTCCTTGCCGACATAGTTGCCGGCCGCAAGCCGGAGATCGATCCGCAAGGGCTGGTCTACAGGAACTAGGCATCTCCAGACATCAGGGCGCCATGAGCTCGGCGGTCAGGCTCGTTCGTCGACCGCCGCACGCCACGAGCGCGCGTAGTTCGCCCAACTCGGATCGGCCGACGGTTCGGTCCTTTCGCCTCTGCCTTGCGGTGTCCCCTGGTCCGACGCCAGCAAGGCGGCGCCGATGCTGGTGCCTGTCGCAGCCCCGGAGGCAATGACGGCGCGCGCCGCCGCCGCAGCCAGCATGCGGGTGAACAGCCGGTTGCGGGCGAAGGGTCCTTCGACGATGGTGGGACCGTCCGCGCCGATCAGGTCGAGGCAGGTCGCGGTCATCAGCGCCAGGTAGAACGAGATGGCGACAAAGCGCTGGCCGACGCTCATACCGTCCGCGTTAAGCCATGATGCGGTATGATGCGGAAACGGCCCCGAACCCTGTTGGGTCGAGGGCAATAGGGACGTCTTGCGCGCTAGCACCGTGGCAACATCGTCTTCCGTCCAGTTCTCCGATTGGCCCTCGGTCAGCACGGAAAACTCGCGGCCACCCATGAAGCGCGCCGAGGGCACGGGATCGCCGAGCGCGTTGACATTGACAAGCGTGTCGCGTGCCGGGTCGAGCGCGACCTTGTTGCCGCCAATCGCCATCGACACCACCCAGGTGCCCGTCGAGACGACGGAGAAAGGCGGCTTGTCGGACAGGAGATGCGGCAGCAGCGAGGCGTTGGAATCGTGCAGGCCGCAAAACACCGGCGTTTGCGGGTCGAGGCCGGTTTGTCGGGCAAGGGCGGGCAGGATCGGCCCCAGGCGGTCCTTGGCCTGCCGCACCGGCGCCATTAGCCGGCGCCATCCCAGCCGGTCGACCAGCGACGAAAAATCCGCTTTCCACGGGTTCCACAGATCGGTGTGGCAGCCGAGCGAAGTCACCTCGCCGGCGGCGACGCCGGTCAGGCGCAAGGCCCAGTATTGCGGATACATCAGGATCGCGGCGGTTCTGGCGAAATCCGCCGGAAAGCGCTTCTGCTGCCAGAACAGCTGCGCGCCGAGATTGAGGCCGGCCGGCAGGCGCGGCGTGCCGGTCTCGAAGAATGCCGGACGGATCGTGTCATAGTCCCCGGCAAGGGCATCCGGCCCGTCGAATTCGTAATCGAGCACCGGCAGCGCCAGTTCGCCTGATGCATCGACCAGCACTCCCGTCGCGCCATGGGTGGTGATCGATATCGCGTCGACGGAATGCTCTCGATCGATCTCGGCCAGGCTGCCGAGGATGAACGACCACAGAAGCTCGACGTCATGATGCGGGTACGGCCCTTGTCGAACGGGCGCGTTGGCCACGCGCCGCAGCGCGACTTCGCTTGCTGCGGCAAGATCGACCAGCGCCACCTTGGCGTTGGTCTTGCCGATATCGATGACGGCGACGTGACGGGTCATTCCATATGGAACATTGTTTCCAGCGGCACCGCCACCGGCTCGTTGTTCGGCTTGGTCTCCATGATGTCCGCCATCTCGGCCCACCAGCGCTGCATCACCGGATGCTTCGGCAATTCGTCCATGCCATGGTCGTCACGGCGCCACAGCACGCCGAACAAGGTGTTGGTCTCTTCGTCGAGATGGATCGAGTAATCGGAGATACCGGCCTGCTTGAGCAGCGCGACCAGCGACGGCCAGATGTCGTCGTGGCGCCTCTTGTATTCGGCCTTCATGCCCGGATTGAGCTTCATCTTGAACGCGTATTTCTCCGGCATCAGGCAAAGCGCTCCCGCCGTACTCGCCGCCACAGGATCGGCAGCGCGATGACGATGATCAGCAGCAGGCCGATGAAGATCGACATAACGATCCCCGGCACGTTGAGCAGGCCGAGGCCGAAGGTCACCAGTCCCATGATGAAGGCGGCCAGCACCACACCCAGAATGCTGCCGGCGCCGCCCAGGATGCTGACGCCGCCGAGCACCACCATGGTGATGACTTCCAGCTCGTAGCCCTGTGCGATGGACGGCCGGGTCGAGCCGAGCCGCGATGTGATCAGCACCGAGGCGATTCCCGCCATCAGGCCGGTCAGGCAAAACAGGATGAATTTGATACGGCCGACGCGTACGCCGGAAAACTGCGCCGCGACCGGGTTGTTACCGATGGCAAAGACCCGGCGGCCGAAGCTCGTCCGGTGCAGAAGGAACCAGTAGACGACTGCCGCGATCAGGAAAAGCGTCAGTTCGAACGACACCACCCACCAGACATAGCCCTGGCCGAAGAAGGCGAAGCTCGCGGGATAGCCCTTGTAGGCCTGGTCGCCGAGGATGATGAAGGCGATGCCGCGAAACAGGCTCATCGTACCGATGGTGACGACGATCGACGGCAAGCCGAGCCTGGTGACGAGCAGTCCGTTGAAGGCGCCGCAGCCGAGCCCGACGACGAGGCCGATTGCCACCAGTTCAGGCATGCCGGCGCCGGCCTGCACCGCCATGCCCATCATTGTTGACGCCAGCGCGATGATGGCGGCCACCGACAGGTCGATTTCACCGGAGATGATCAGCAGCGCCATGGCCAGCGCGATCAGCGCCTTTTCCGTGAAGTTGAAGGTTAGGTCCGACAACGACCACGCGTCGAGGAAGTAGGGCGAGGCAAAGCTGTTGACGGCAAAGATGGCAACCGCAACGACGACCAGCAGCGCCTCCCATGAGAAGATCGCCGACGTCAGCGGCTTGTCGAGCCGGTCGGGAATATGGCGTGGGGCAGGGGTGTCGGTCATGCCGCTTCCGCCTTCTTGAGGATGATGCGGCCTTGCCGGCGTTCGCCGCGCGCGTTGAGCACCACGGCCAGGATGATGGCGCTGCCTGAAATCGCCATCTGCCAGAAGGGTGAGATGTTGATCACCGGCAGCGCGTTGGAGATGATGCCGAGGAACAGCGCGCCGAGCACCGCGCCGCCGACCGAACCGATGCCGCCGGCAATCGAAATGCCGCCGATGACGCAGGCGGCGATGATATTGAGCTCATAGCCATTCGCGACCTCGACCGAGGCGATGACGTAGCGCGAAATCCAGAGATAGCCGCAGAGGCCGCCGATCATCCCCGAAATGCAGAAGACGGTGAATTTCGTCCGGCCGACATCGATGCCGGCATAGACCGATGCGGTCGGGTTGACGCCGATGGCATAGATCGAGCGGCCGAGCGCGGTGCGCGTCATCACGAGGAAGAACAGCGCAATAACCAGCACGGCGATCCACGACAGTACCGGAATGCCGAGGAAAGCCGCGCGCTGCAACCCGATGAAATCAGCGCTCATCTGGTCGGCGTTGACCCAGGCGCCGCCTGAAATGACGAACGTGGCGCCGCGGTAGATGGTGAGGGTGCCGAGCGTTACCACGATCGAGGGAATGTTCAGCCGCCATACCAGCAGGCCGTTGATGGCGCCGAGCACCAGGCCGACCAGAAGTGCGATGACGATCAGCAGCGGGATCGGGATCGCCGGATGCGCGGCGTTCAGCATTGCCACCACCATGCCGGTGAAGCAGAGATTTGAAGCCATCGACAGGTCGATCGAGCGGGTCAGGATGACGACCATCTGGCCGAGCGCCAGGATCATCAGGATCGACGTGTCGTTGAACACCTGGCGCAGGTTGGCCGGATCGGCAAAACCTGGAAACCGCGTGGAGATCAGCCCGATCAGCACGACGATTGCCGCCAGCAGCCAGACCTCGCGGTATTTGAGAAGAGCCTTCATGCCGCGATCCCCGCTGCCGTCCTGACCAAGGTTTCGGCGTCGAGCCCTTTATTGTCGTAGACCGCGGCAATGCGGCCCTCGCGCATAACGACGACGCGGTCCGACATGCCGAGGATTTCCGGCAATTCGGACGACACCATGATCACCGACAGGCCTTGCGCGACGAGCTCGGCCATGAAGCCGTGCACGGCGGCCTTCGAGCCGATGTCGATGCCCTTGGTCGGCTCGTCCAGGATGATCACCTTGGGCGCGGTCGCCAGCCATTTGGCGATGACGATCTTCTGCTGGTTGCCGCCCGACAGCGTGCCGACGTCCTGGCTGAGCGAGGAGGCGCGCAGATCGAGCCGCTCGGTGTAGGAGCGGGCCAGCGCGAACTCTTCGGCCAGCCGCAATATGCCGGATTTGGATGTCCGTTTGAGCGAGGGCAGCGAGACATTCTGGAAGATCGGCAGGCCGATCACCACGCCTTGCTTGCCGCGCTCCTCCGGCACATAGACGATGCCGGCGTCGATCGAATCCGCCGCCGATTTCGGCGCGATTGCCTTACCCTCCAGCGTGATCGTGCCGCCGCTGGTGCGGGTGATGCCTGATATCGCCTGCATCACCTCGCTGCGCCCGGCGCCGACAAGGCCGTAGAAGCCGAGGATTTCGCCCCTGTGCAGCTCGAAGCCTATGTCGTCGAACTCGGTCGGGTGCGACAGGCCGGAGACGGCCAGCACCGGCGCGCCGATCTCGGCCTTGCGCTGCGGAAAGATGTGATCGACCGAGCGGCCGACCATCATGCGCACGATCTGGCTCTGGCCGGCGTCCTTGATCAGGCCTTCGCCGACCATCTCGCCGTCGCGGAACACGGTATAGCGGTCGGCGATGCGGTAGATCTCATCGAATTTGTGGCTGATGAACAGGATCGCCTTGCCGTCGCTCTTGAGGAATTCGATCAGCAGGAAAAGCTCTTCGATCTCCTTCATCGAAAGCGCTGCCGTCGGCTCGTCCATGATGACGATCCGCGCGTCGATGGACATGGCGCGGGCAACCGCGACTAGGTGCTTGTTGGCAATGCCGAGATCCTTCAGCCTGGCGTCGGCGTCGATATGGCCGGCGCCCATCGTGTCGAGCACCTCGCGGGCATTCTTGCGCATGGTGCGCCAGTCGATGGTTTTGAAACGCGTGCGCGGCGCATGGCCGAGGAAGATGTTTTCGGCCACCGTCAGGTCGTCGAACAGCACGGTTTCCTGGTGGATGGCGGTGATGCCGTGCCCGAACGCGGCGTGGGCGCTGGGCAGTGTGACCGGCTGGCCGTCGATGCTGATCGTGCCAGCATCCGGCTGGTAGATGCCGGTCATGATCTTGACCAGCGTCGACTTGCCGGCACCGTTTTCGCCGATCAGCGCGGTTACCTGGCCGGGATAGAGCGACAGGCCGACATTGTGCAGCGCCCGCACGCCGGGAAAGCTTTTCGAGATGCCGGACAGCGTCAGGCGCGGTCCGGATGACAAAGGCGCTTCATTTGCCACTTCGTGCTGGGCTGTCGTGTCCATAATCGTATCAAGCCCTGTAGCAAGGTTCGTTTGAAAGCGCGGCGGAACCTGAGCCCCGCCGCACCGTTTCGAAGGTTCCAGGATCAATAGATCTTGGAGAACTTTTCGATGTTCGACTTGTCGAACTGGAATGGCGGAGCCATCGCAGCCGAGTTGGTGTCGTCGAGCGTGACCTTGCCGACGCGGCCGATCGACAGCGTAGCACCGGGCTTGGCCTCTTCCTTCTTCACCGCCAGGTCGTGGGCGAGGTAGACGGCGGAGTAGCCGAGATCGATCGGGTTCCACAGCGCAACCGCCTGGCTGGCGCCATTGTCGATGAACTTCTTGAACTCCGACGGCAGCGCCAGGCCGGTGACGTTGACCTTGCCGATCAGGCCTTCATCGGTCACCACCTGCGCGGCGGCAACGACGCCGACCGTGGTCGGTGCGATGATCGCCTTGAGGTTCGGATAGGACTTCAGCAGGCCCTTGGCTTCGTCCGTGCTCTTGGCCGAGTCGTCGTCGCCATAGACGGTGGCGACGAGCTTGATCTTGGGGAACTTCTCCGGCAGCACCTTCTTGGCCGCGTCGATCCAGGCATTCTGGTTGGTCGCGGTCGAAGAAGCCGACAGGATGGCGACATCGCCGCCTTCCGGCAGGTAGTCGGCGGCCAGCTTGATGATGGTCTCACCGATCAGGTTGGTATCGGAGGGGTTGAGGTGAAGCTGGCGTCCTTCCGGCGCGACGCCTGAATCCCACGAGATGACGGTAATGCCGCGCTGCATCGCCTTCTTCAGCACTGGCACCAGCGCGTCGGCGTCGTTCGCCGAAATGGCGATGGCATTGACCTTCTGGGCGATCAGCGAATTGACCACTTCGATCTGCGCTTCGGCGGTCGCCTTGGTCGGGCCGGTGTAGATGATGTCGACATCGCCGAGCTCCTTGGCCGCCTCTTCGGCGCCCTTGTTGGCGGCGTCGAAGAAGCCGTTGCCGAGCGACTTCACCACCAGCGCGATCTTGACGTTTTCGGCGTAGGCGGCATTCACGAACATGGCGGCGGAGAACGCCGCCGTAACCATCAATTTCTTCAGAAAGCTCATCGAATATCCTCCCTTGAGCGTTGCATTCCATCACCGCTGCGGGCGTGAGTGGTTCTCAGGCCTGCAGCGAAGATTCTTCCTTGTTGGTTGCCGTTGTGCGGGCGATGATCAGCGTCACGCCGGCGGTCTCCAGCATCTTGGCTTCGCGGTCCTCGATGCCGTCGTCGGTGATCACCGTGGCGATGCGCGACAGGCCGCACAGGATCAGGCTCGAGCGTTTGCGGAACTTCGAGGAATCGACCAGCACCACCAATTCGTCTGCCTGGTCGATCAGTTTCTGCTCGGCCTGGATCAGCAGCGGGTCGCCTTCCATAAGACCGAGCGGCCCCAGCCCTTGCGCGCCCATGAACATGCGGCGCGCGTAGAAATTGCGCGTCACGTCATTGTCGAACGGCGACAGGATGATGTTCTGCTCGCGGTAGATGGTGCCGCCCGACAGCATCACCGTGTTCTTGGAGTGCCTGAGCAGGTGCTCCGCGATCGGGAAGGAATTGGTGAAGATCGGCATGCGGCGGCCGGTCAGGAAATGCACCATCTGGAAGGTGGTGGTGCCGCCATTGATGATGATCGGCTCGCCGTCCTTGCACAGATCCACGGCTTCCCGCGCGATTGCCCGCTTCTGCGAAGCGTTGATGGTCTCGTTGACGGAAAAGGGCCGGCCGGCAAGGCCGATGAACTGCGGCGGCGAAAGCGCCTCGGCGCCGCCGCGCACCCGGCGCAGCCGTTTTTGCACATGCAATGCCGCGATGTCGCGCCGGATCGTCGCCTCCGACGACTCCGTCAGGTCGACCATCTCCTGCACCGTCACCACAGGCTTTTCCTGGACGGCGGACAGAATGATCCTGTGGCGCTCTTTCTCGTGCATGGTTCCTCCCTGCCGGAGCATCTAGGCACCCAAAGCGCGCAGTGTCAATCATTTCCGATCAGATAATTTCATTGTGCAATGCAATATGATTGATGTTGATCGTTTGTGATTGACAAGACCGCCGCTTGCGTAGAAATTCGCACAAAAGGGACCCGCGCCGTTTGCGTGTCCCAAAGGGAGGATACCTATGCTCGACAAGCGCTCCGGCACGCGCCTCGCCAATCTTTGGGATGACGCAAAAGCGCAAGCAATGAGCGAGCCCGAACGTCTGGTCTATCGCTCGAATGTTCTTGGCTCCGACAAGCGCGTCACCAACTATGGCGGCGGCAACACCTCCTCCAAGATCTGGCAAAACGATCCGCTCACCGGCGAGAGCGTGGAAGTGCTGTGGGTCAAGGGCTCGGGCGGCGACAGCGCCTCGATCAAGCTCGACGGCTTCGCCACGCTCTACATGGACAAATTGCGCGCGCTGAAAGGTCTCTATCGCGGCCTCGAACATGAAGACGAGATGGTCGGCTATCTGCCCCATTGCACCTTCAACCTCAACCCGCGCGCGGCTTCCATCGACACGCCGCTGCATGCCTTCGTGCCGAAGCCCTATGTCGACCATATGCATCCCGATGCCATCATCGCCATTGCCGCCGCCAAGGATTCGCAGGCGCTGACCAAGGAAATCTTCGGCGACACGATCGGCTGGCTGCCATGGAAACGTCCGGGCTTCGAGCTCGGCCTATGGCTGGAGAAATTCTGCCGCGAAAACCCCGAAGCCAAGGGTGTCGTACTGGCCAGTCATGGCCTGTTCAGCTGGGGCGACACGCCGAAGGAATGCTACGAGACGACGATCTCGGTGATCAACCAGGCGATCGACTGGTTCGAGCGCAAGAGCCATGGCAAGCCGATTTTCGGCGGCGAAGTCGTCAAATCCCTCGATGCGCCTGCGCGTCGCGCCGTGGCCGCAAAACTGATGCCGAGGATCCGTGGCCTGATCTCGGAGAACAGCCACAAGCTCGGCCATTTCGACGATTCCCCTGCCGTGCTCGAATTCGTCAATTCCAGGGATTTGCGGCCGCTGGCGGCACTCGGCACGTCCTGCCCGGACCACTTCCTGCGCACCAAGATCCGGCCGCTGGTCATCGAGTTCGACCCCCAAAATCCCGACGTCGATGCCGTCATTGCCCGTCTTGCCGATGATGTGGCGGAGTATCGCGTCGGCTATCAGGCCTATTATGACCGCTGCAAGCACGCTGACTCGCCTCCGGTGCGCGACCCTAACGCGGTGGTCTATCTGATGCCGGGCGTCGGCATGTTCACCTTCGCCGGCGACAAGGCGACGGCGCGCATTTCGGGCGAATTCTACGTCAACGCCATCAACGTCATGCGCGGCGCCTCGACGGTCTCGACCTATGTCGGCCTGCCCGACCAGGAAGCCTTCGACATCGAATACTGGCTGCTCGAAGAGGCAAAGCTGCAGCGCCTGCCGAAACCAAAGGCTCTTGCCGGCCAGATTGCGCTGGTCACCGGCGGCGCCGGCGGCATCGGCCGGGCCACCGCCAACCGGCTGCTGCGCGAGGGCGCGTGCGTCGTGCTGGCCGATATCGACGAAGCAGCCCTTGCCAGCGCCAATGACGAGCTTGCCAAGGCCTATGGCAAGGATTTCGTGCGGCCCGTAGTCATCAACGTCACGTCCGAGGATCAGGTGATCTCCGGCTTTGCCGAAACGGCGGTCGAATTCGGCGGCATCGATATTCTGGTCTCCAATGCCGGCCTGGCCTCCTCGGCGCCGATCGAGGACACCACGCTGACGCTGTGGAACAAGAACATGGACATCCTGTCGACCGGCTATTTCCTGGTTTCGCGGGAGGCGTTCCGGCTGTTTCGGGCGCAGAAGATCGGCGGCAACGTCGTCTTCGTCGCCTCCAAGAATGGGCTTGCCGCATCGCCAAACGCCGCCGCCTATTGCACTGCCAAGGCCGCCGAAATCCATCTGGCACGCTGCCTGGCGCTGGAAGGCGCGGAAGCGCAGATCAGGGTCAATGTCGTCAACCCCGACGCTGTGCTGCGCGGCTCGAAGATCTGGACCGGCGAATGGAAGGAACAGCGCGCCGCCGCCTACAAGATGTCGACCGACGATCTCGAGGAGCACTACCGCTCGCGTTCGATGCTGAAGCGGTCGGTGTTCCCCGAAGACATCGCCGAGGCGATCTATTTCTTCGCCTCCGATATGTCGGCCAAATCGACCGGCAACATCATCAACGTCGACGCCGGCAACGCACAGAGCTTTACGCGATAAGCAGTCGTTTGAGGGTTGGCGCCGACGCCGGAGCTTTACCCTTCTCCCCGTCACCATACGGGGAGAAGGTGCCGGCAGGCGGATGAGGGGCAGCGCCAACCGAACGCATTTGGGAGGAAACTTTAGTGTCCGAAACCATCATCTCCGCCGATGTTGTCGAGAAAGACAATGCCGCGCGCAACGCCAATCTCAAGCGCGACTACGAGTCTCTCGGCGAGCGCCTCGACCGCCGCGGCATCGCCATCGACGCCATCCGCGACAAGGTCGAGAAATTCGCCGTCGCCATCCCGTCCTGGGGCGTCGGCACCGGCGGCACCCGCTTTGCCCGCTTTCCCGGCGCCGGAGAGCCGCGTGACATTTTCGACAAGATCGAGGACTGCGCCGTCATCCGGCAATTGACGCAGGCGACGCCGACCGTCTCGCTGCATATTCCCTGGGACAAGGCCGATCCGAACCGGCTGAAGCAGGCGGCATCCCGCTTCGGCCTCGGCTTCGACGCCATCAACTCCAACACCTTCTCCGACGCCAGGGACCAAAAACTTTCCTATAAATTCGGCTCGCTGTCGCATGCCGATGCAGCAACACGCCGGCAGGCGGTCGAGCACAATCTCGAATGCATCGAGATCGGCAGGACGCTGGGCTCCAAAGCGCTGACGGTATGGATCGGTGACGGCTCGAACTTTCCCGGCCAGGTCAATTTCGCCAAGGCATTCGAGCGCTATCTCGACGCGATGAAGGAGATCTATGCCGGACTGCCGGACGGCTGGAAACTGTTCACCGAGCACAAGATGTACGAGCCGGCCTTCTATTCGACCGTCGTGCAGGATTGGGGCACCAACTACATCATCGCCAAAGAGCTTGGCGACAAGGCGTTCTGTCTGGTCGACCTTGGCCATCACGCCCCCAACGTCAACATCGAGATGATCGTGTCGCGACTGATCCAGTTCAAGAAACTTGGCGGCTTCCATTTCAACGATTCGAAATACGGCGACGACGATCTCGACGCCGGCTCGATCGATCCCTACCGGCTGTTCCTCGTCTTCAATGAACTGGTCGATGCCGAGCTTTCAGGTGCAGAAGGGTTCGATCCGGCTCACATGCTCGACCAGAGCCACAACGTCACCGACCCGATCGAAAGCCTGATGCTGTCGGCAATTGAGGTGCAGCGCGCCTATGCTCAGGCGCTGCTGGTCGACCGCAAGGCGCTCGAAGGTTTCCAGGACGCCAATGACGCGCTGATGGCGACGCAGACGCTGAAGATAGCCTATCGCACCGACGTCGAACCGATCCTTGCCATGGCGCGGCTGAAGACCGGCGGCGCCATCGATCCGGTCGCCGCCTACCGCGCCGCCGGCTACCGAGCGAAGGTCGCAGCCGAACGGCCGGCGGTGGCGAGCGTCGGCGGCGGGATTGTTTGATGTTGGGGGTGAAAATGAAAAACCCGCCACGAAGGGGAAGGGCGGGTCGTGGGAGCCAATTAGCACCACACTCAAATTAGTAGCATAGCTGCCGGCACAAAGCAAGAACAAAATTGCTGTAACGTGAAAATTCTGGGAGCCGCGATGAAGCGTGGCCTTGTTTCCAACGCTGCGGCGCTCAGAAGTAACGGCATGGATCCTAGGGTCTCCGCGACGTCGCTTCGCTCCTGCTCCGCCCTAGGATGACGAAGGCGTGAGGGCCTACAGCTAATCGCAGATGTTGGGGATTGGCGGCTGATGGCAATGGCAAACGTTGCAGGCTGGCGGCTGCTGGCAAATCGCAAACTTTCGGGATTAGCCGATCCCTCCCTCCCTTCGTCATCCTAGGGCGGAGCAGGAGCGAAGCGACGTAGCGGAGACCCTAGGATCCATGCCGTTGCAGTCGCCGAAGATTGCAACGGCGGTTGCGAGGCGAACCGGCACAGGCGTGCGAACCCTCCCGATTCTTTCGATCTTCGCAGTAGACTCAACCGCTCCAAGCGCGTTTCCTAGGCCTACCCCACGCCTCGGAGGACGGCCATGCACAACACCCGCCGAACCCTAATCGCCGTAAGCCTTTCCCTCACCCTGACCTTCGTACCCTTCCTCGCCTATGCCGCCTCGCCGCAGCCGGCGAAGGGCGAGCACGGCATGGTGGTGACCGCCCAGCACCTTGCGTCTGAGGTCGGCGTCGAGGTGCTGAAGCAGGGCGGCAACGCGGTCGATGCCGCCGTCGCCGTCGGCTATGCGCTGGCCGTGGTCTATCCGACCGCCGGCAATATCGGCGGTGGCGGCTTCATGACCATCCGCTTCAAGGACGGCCGCTCGACCTTCCTCGATTTTCGCGAGCGCGCGCCGCTGGCCGCGACCAAAACCATGTATCTCGACAAGGACGGCAAGCCGGTAAAAGGCGCCAGTCTCGACGGCTATCTGGCGGTCGGCGTGCCGGGCTCGGTCGCTGGTTTCGAAATGGCGCGGGAGAAATACGGCACGCTGTCGCGGCAGGACTTGCTGGCGCCGGCCATCCGCTTTGCCAAAGAAGGCTTCGTGCTGGAGCAGGGCGATGCGGCCTCGCTCCAGGGCGGCGCGGAGCGGTTGGCCAGGGACCCAGCGGCGGCGGCCATTTTCCTCAAGCCGGACGGCAAGCCTTATGCTGTCGGCGAGCGCCTTGTTCAGCCCGATCTCGCGGCTTCGCTTGCCGCCATTTCCGAACGCGGGGCGGATGCCTTCTACAAAGGCGCGACCGCCGACGCCATCGTCAAGGCGAGTGGCGAGAAGGGCGGCATTCTGGCCAGGGCTGATTTCGAAAACTATGCGGTGCGCGAGCTCAAGCCGGCGACCTGCAATTACCGCGGCTACGAGATCATTTCCTCGCCGCCGCCGAGCTCCGGCGGCGTCATCATCTGCGAGATCCTCAACGTGCTTGAGTTCTATCCGTTGTCCTATCTCGGCGCCGGTTCGGCCGAGACGGTTCACGTCATGGTCGAGGCGATGCGCCACGCCTATGTCGACCGCAATTCGGCGCTCGGCGATCCCGGCTTCATCGACAATCCGGTCGCAAAACTGCTCGACAAGAATTACGCCAGGGAAATTCGCGAAAAGATCGATCCGTTCCGGGCCGGCGTCTCGCAGGAATTGATGCCGAAGGGCTTTGGCGAGAGCAACGAGACGACGCATTTTTCGATCATCGACAATGACGGCAATGCCGTCGCGGTAACCTACACGCTGAACGGCTCTTTCGGCGCCGGCGTTGTCGCCGCCGGCACCGGCATCCTGCTCAACAACGAGATGGACGATTTCACCCAGAAACCCGGCGTGCCCAATCTCTATGGCCTCGTCCAGGGCGAGGCGAATGCGATTGCGCCGAAAAAGACGCCGCTGTCGTCGATGAGCCCCACCATCCTCGCCAAAGACGGCAAGCCGTTCATGGTCATCGGCAGCCCCGGCGGTTCACGCATCATCACCATCACGCTGGAGGCGATCGTCAACGTCGTCGATCACGGCATGAACATCCAGGAGGCCATCGACGCACCGCGCATCCATCACCAGTGGCTGCCTGACACGGTCTATATCGAACCCTTCGGCCTGTCGCCCGATACCGAAAAGCTGCTTACCGGCATGGGCTACCGCCTCGATCTTGCCGACACGACCTGGGGCCAGGCGGCCGGCATCCTGGTCGGCGGCAAGAGCCTGGCGGAAATCGAGAAGGGTGGCGGCGCCCGCTACAATGGCGCCATCGACAGCCGCGCCGCAGCCGGCAAGGCTATCGGGTATTAAACCCCAAAAAGTGGGAACCGGTTTTCGGATAAGATCATGGTCAACAAGAAGATTGCGCCTTGCTTCAGGTGACCAGCGCGATTGTCGACGCAATCAGCATCAGCGCCGCGATGCCGACGAACAGCGCGTAGATGCGCGGCCGGTCGAGCAGAAGCGCATTGCCGGATATCCATGCTGCAGTGGCGCCACCAAGCGCGAAAAAGAAGGTGCTGCGGCGCCCGAAGCTCAAGCCGGCAGCCATCAGGCCACCGATGATCAGGGCGCCGAACACGATGATCACGGCGACTGCGTATTTTTCGAAATCGTTGCTGCCGGCGCTCGGGCCGATTGCGTTCAACCTCGACAGATCGTCCGGATCGAACGGGCTGGTCGACCCATATTCGTCTTGACCGACAGGCTCATGCATTATTCGTTCTCCGCAAACCGACAGCAAATCATCAAGCCTCGCCGAGCGCAACCGCTCGCCGAATGTGATCGGCACGGTGTTCAACACTTTCTGGCGGCGGCTTGCCAGAGATTTTTGAATTCGCGCTTGGATCGCCGCCCCGCTGCGCGGCCTGGTCAAGCGCTTTGCCCGAGCTGAATCTTCATGCCGCCCTGGCCAAAGACCGCGTTGCCTGAACGGAAGCCCCAAGCACCGCCTGTGCGGAGTCGGCCTGCCTTTCATCGACATGCGCCAGCACCAGGATCACACCTTGTGCGGCATTCGTCTGGCCTGGCTGCTTGCCGGGACCGGACGATGTCCCGAAAAGCCTGCCGGCAACGCAGCCGAAGGCTGCACCGACGAGGGCCGATGCCAGCCATCCCGCGCCGAGGGGATCAATACCGGGGATATCGAAGGCGCCGAGGCCGGCCAACAAACCGGCCGCCGCGCCAAGGGCGGCACCGGTGCCTGGACCGCGCAAGACGGCGCCGATTTCGTCATCATAGGGTCCGATGACACTGATTTCGTGGTGGGCGATCCCTGCCGCCTGAAGTGCTTCGACGGCTCGCGCCGCCTGGTCATGGGAATCAAAAAGTCTGCTGATTGTTCGCATTGAAACTGCCTGTGAGGCCCCCCGGCCCTCGACGGTACGGCGGGTTCCTGCTGAGCGACGACGCCGAGGAACCGCCTAACGCATACGTCGCCCCCCGCTGATTTCCGAGCGGCGGGCGACGACAGCCCGAGCTTTCACGTCACTCGATGATCTTGACGATCTTGCGCGTGCCTGGGTCGACGACGACGGTGCGGTTGTCGACGATGACATAGCGGTATTTGACGCTGGGGACTTCATGAAGCTCGACGGTATCGGGAAGCGTTGAGCCGATATTGAGCTCCACCCCAGGGATTTTCACCGAGGCCAGCGGCTGCTTCTTCACATACTCCTTGATGACCGTTTCCTGCTGCGGTTCGATGACAACGTCTTGCGCCGCAGCGGCGCCGATGCCTGCCAGCAGCAAAAATCCCGCCACCGCGGTGGAAAGATGCATTCTCATGGTCGTCTCCTTTGCGAACTCGGTCCGCTCTTCGCGCCAAGGCTCACTCGAACGGAAGGCAGCTGAAAACGTTCCGTCGACGGGGCTTCGGTCCCGCCCGGCAGGGACCAACCGACGTGTTGCCGCAGGACCTAAGTCTGATCCTTGCGCGCAAAGGGTGGGTTTGCCGCGTGATCCGGAACCGCCGCGGCACCTAGCCGTTGCTGGCTGCACGTTCCGGGAGGATTCCATGGAAAAGGTCGACGGTTGCTCGCACCGATCCTGGCTGTTTCCATTCCGATCGAACCCGGCATCTGCGCAGCCCTGTCCCTTCCTGCGCCGATAAGGGTTCGCGCGTCACTTTGTGGCGGGCGAACCCTCAAATTGCTGCGTGCACCAAAGTTGACCCCCTGAAGCGAAGAGAAGGGGCGAGGAGAGCGGAAATGCCCGACGACAAGAGCAAGCGAGACTTCAGCGACCGCAATCGCGTTTCGGCGGATGAATATTATGAGGTCGAACATTTCGCGCGGCAAAATGGTGTTTCGCCCAGCCAGGTGAGCAAGCTGATCAAAAGGACCGGCGGCGACCGGATGATCCTCTCGCAGGCGGTGAAGGCATTGCGCGAGCGCAAGTGAGCTGGCGGCGAAGCCAACGGTGGAGAGGCACTGATCGCGATCGGCCGAGATCAGGCCAGCTATCGACAACGTGCCCGGATGCCGCCGCTTCGGCCAAGCGCAATGCCCCGCTACTTCTTCGATTCCGATGAAGACGGAATCGTCTATTCCGACGATCAGGGAACGTTATATGACGATCTCCCGCTGGTCAGGAAAGAAGCCCTTCGCACATTGGCCGAGATGGCCAGGGATGGCCTTCCTCATCGCAGGATTGCAGTCAAGGTCCGGGACGACCGTGGCGGTCTGGTCCTTGAAGTGGCTTTGACCTTTGCCGTTGAAACGCGGCACTTCGACGAGCGGATTTTCCAGATCGACTTGCGCACGAACTGACGGCTCGATCATCATCGCGCCGACCATCATCAGATTTCTGGTGCAGCGGCATCTTCCCCTGGCGCGGAACATTAGAAGTCTCTAATTGTTATCTTAAGCAGCGGGAACCTCCCAGGATTCTGCTGCAGATCGGGTGCAGCCCGATCGGCCCGCGCCCTCCGCCAGAGGCGCGGGCTTCGTTTGTTTAGCCGATGCCCAACGCCGTTCGGCAGCAGCATATTGGAGACCTGCGGGAGCAGTAGTAGCATCTGTCGCTACCGCGGCGCCCTGGCGCCCAGGCAACGGAGCCCGTCGTCCGACAGGGCGGCGGGCTTTTTTGACGCGGGTCGGTCATCACGCAATCGATGGAATTCTGGCCGGCGCCGCTTCGTGTGGCATGGGGTAAGGTGCCCTGACGCAGCGCCGGCCAAGCGGAAATCAGGTCCGCCGCAGCCAGATTGTAGCCGCGCTGGCGCAGCAGGTAATTGCGTGATCGCGGAAGCTACACCATGCAGAGCCCTCCCCAGCAGTTCGGCCTGCCAGCGGCTGACCCGAGGCATTCATTCATTCTGACGATGCACCGGACGCCCCGACGGCGGAAATTGGACGCAGCGCTCGCTCTCGATTCAGCGGCCGGTGTTCGCTGCAGATTTCGGACGAAAGGCCATTCTATCCTTGTTGCGCCTGGATTCTTATCAGATCGTGGCAAGGATTGCCTTTCCGGCGGCGTTTGCCGGCGTTCTGCTGTTCGCCCTTCTGCCGGAGCAACTCCTGCAGGGTCTTGGCCTGGCTTTCACGTTTGATCACGACAAGCTCAATCACGCCGCCGCCTTCGTCGTCCTGGCGGCTCTCGGAAGTCTCGGCTGGCCGGAACGCAAGGCGAAGCTGATCGTACTCCTCGTTCTCACGGGTGCGGCGATCGAGGGGCTTCAGGCCGTGCAACTGATAGGGCGCGACCCGGATTTATTCGACTGGGTGGCCGACTGCGCGGGAATCGCGTGCGGACTGATGGTTGCAGGCTGGACAAAGCGGCTCGCCGGCGGATTGCCATAGCTCGAAAGCGCATAACGGAATCGGCGCGCCCGTGCCCCAACAAGGGGAAAATGGCCGGCGCCACTTGGGGGGCGCGTTGGGGTAAGTTGCCTGATGGGGCGCCGGCCAGGCGGAAAAATTACGTCCGCCGCAAAGTAACATAGCAGGAACGGCAATGCGCGGCAGTAGCGTGATCGCGGAAGGTCCGCGTTGGCGCCTCCGGTGCGGTGACCCGTTTGGGTCAACAATTCTGGCACCTGAATTGCACTGCAGGTAATGCCGGGGAATCCCGGCAATCGTCCCCGAATATGGGGCCTCGCCGCTTCGCAAATGGAGCGGCGGGCCTTTTTGCCGGACGTTGAAAAGCAGGCCGATCAGCGGCTTAGCTGATGACGGTGCGCTTAGCCCGATTTCCCCTACCAAGTGCGTATTCTCACAAGAGAAATTCTAAAGCGCCCAAGCATCGGTGCTTGACACAGGTTTCGACAACTGGATAAGTGGATACACAGATACGCTCTGATCGGACCAGGGACATGGCAGCTGACGCAATCGAGCCGTTGGGCATCACGACCGCCGAGGAGGAAGCTTATCGCCACATTCAGCGGGCCCTGAGGATGGGGCGTTATCGGGCCGGGGACCGGCTGATCCCGGAAGAGATCGCGACGGAAATCGGCATGAGCCGCATGCCGGTTCGCGAAGCATTCCGCCAACTGGCCGCGGAAGGTCTTGTGGTCATTCGCCCGAACCGTGGCTGCATCGTCGCCGGGCTTACCCTCGATGAGATTTACGAAACATTTGAAATACGCTCGGTGCTCGAAGGGCTGGCGGTGAGGCTTGCCATGCCGCACATCGATGTCGAAGTGCTTGAAGAACTGGAACGCCAGCTTGACCGCATGGAGCGCGCCAGCCAGACCGGCAGCAGCGACTGGGTCGTGCGCCATCAGGCCTTCCATTTGCAGATTTGCCAATTGAGCAACAGACCCAAGCTGGTCCGGCAGATCGCCAGCCTGCACGTCGTGATCGAGCCCTACCTGCGCATCTGGTTCGACTATGTCGACAAGCCCGCCAGCGCGCGTGCCGAGCACGAGATCCTGATCGACGTGCTGCGGTCAGGTGATGCCGGCAAGGCTGAGATCGTCATGCGCGATCATATCGTCGAGACAGCGCCGCTGTTGGCCAACTTCGCAAGTCCCGGCCGCCGCTAGGGGAATACCGTCTAACTCGTTGAAGCTGGAAGATAATCCGGCACGACGAAAGGGAACTGCCATACCGGCAAAAAGAGGAGAATGATATGAAAATTAGCCGCATCGCAGCCATTGTTTCGGTCCTGTTCGGCCTGGTCCAGGCCGCCGTTGCACAAGAAACACCAAAGGCAATTACCATTGCCACCGAAGGAGCCTACGCGCCCTGGAATTTCACAACAGCCGACGGCAAGCTGGACGGCTTCGAAGTCGATCTCGCCAATGATCTGTGCGGGCGAATGAAGATCGAGTGCAAGATCGTCGCACAGGACTGGGACGGCATGATCCCCGCGCTGACCGTCGGCAAGTTCGACGTGATCATGGCGAGCATGTTCATCACTGAAAAACGTCTGAAGATCATTGACTTTACCCAGCCATATGCCGTGGATCCCTCAGGTTTCGCGGTCGCCAAGGATAGCGAACTGGGCAAGCTCGGCATTTCCAACGAGCGGTTCAAGCTGGAGAATGAAGCCTCTGCGCAGGCGGCAATCGACAAGCTCAAGCCATTGCTGAAGGGAAAGATCATTGGAGTTCAGGCTGCAACGGCGAACCTGGAATTTGTGAAAAAATACTTCTCGGACGTCGCCGAGATTCGCGAATACAAGACCACCGAGCAACACGATCTCGATCTTGCCGCGGGTCGCATCGACGCGCTCTTCGCGCAACAGACAGCGCTGGCCGCCACGCTGGGCAAGCCGGAGTTCAGCGACTATACGCTTGCAGGACCAGGATTTGTCGGGGGTCTCTTCGGTCTTGGCTCCGGGGCCGGTATCCGCAAAGAGGACACCAAGCTGAAAGACATGCTCAACGGCGCCATCGACGCCGCGACCGCCGACGGCACGATCAAAACCCTGTCGCTTAAATGGCTCAAGAGCGACGTCACTCCAGTCAAGTAAGCGCTTGCCGGCGAACGGCCATTCCTGACCACGTTCCGGAGCTGAGCCGTTCGTCCTGCCGGGGGTATCAATGCCGGGGGTATCAATGGTTGACGCATTCCGGCTGCTTGGTTTCCAGCACGGAGGTTGGGGGGCTGCTCTTCTCATGGCGGCCTCGGTCACAGTGCTCCTGTCCGTGCTGGGCTTTGCGCTTGGCGCTGTATTTGGCGGGCTGGCAGCGGCCGGGCGTCTCCGCAACTCCAAAATATTGAGGTTCTTGGCCCTTGGCTATTGCACGGTTTTCAGGGGCGTGCCCGACCTTCTGACCATTTATCTGCTTTACTATGGAGGAAGCGTCGCCCTGACCTCGCTTGGTCATAGCCTGGGTGGGTCCGGATTCGTCGGCGTTCCGGCCTTTGCCACTGGAACCTTGGCTATCGCGATCATCTCGGGCGCCTATCAAGCCGAGGTCTATCGAGGGGCTTACCTCGCCATCGACCAGGGACAGCACGATGCCGCTTGCGCGCTTGGTCTCAACCGGCTGCAGCGGCTGCGACAGGTTATTTTTCCCCAGCTCCTGAGATACGCGCTGCCAGGTCTCGGCAATGTGTGGCAGTTGGTTCTGAAGGACTCGTCGCTGATATCGGTAATCGGCCTCGTTGAACTGATGCGCCAGGCGCAGATCGCTGCAGGTTCGACCCGTGAACCGTTCATCTTCTACATTGCTGCAGCCTTGCTCTATCTGGCTATCGCTTCCGTCACGGGCCACGCCTTCTACCGTCTGGAACGGAAGGCGCCGTGGCGCGTCCGGTCGGCATGATAGATTTCAGTTTTTTCCTCGAAATCCTGCCGAAGCTACTCGTCGGCCTGCCGCTCACGATGGAACTGGCCCTGACTTCCATCGTTGCCGGCTTCGTTCTTGCCGTCACATTGGCGCTTGCCCAGCAATCGGAATCGCCCTTCGTCGTCTTGCCGATCCGTGGCTTCGTTGCCGTGTTCAGGGGCACGCCTCTGCTGGTGCAGATTTTTCTGACCTATTATGGCCTTGGTCAGTTCCGGCACCAACTGTCGGCAATTGGATTATGGGCCGTTTTCCGCGAACCCTACTGGTGCGCAATCATCGCGCTGACACTCAACACCACCGCCTATGGCAGCGAAATCCTCCGCGGCGCGATTCAATCGGTGCCACGCGGCCTTGTCGAGGCGGCCCGGTCTGTCGGCCTGTCCACCTATTTGACCTATCGGCACGTTATCCTGCCGCTGGCCTTTCGCCAGGCGCTGCCGAGTTACGGCAATGAAATCATCCTGATGATCAAGGGCACGTCTCTGGCTTCCATCGTGACCTTGATGGAGGTGACTGGAATTGCCCAGGGATTGATCTCCCAGACCTACCGCGCCTTTGAAGTCTTCATCTGCGCGGGCGCCATTTATCTCACTTTGAACTTCGCGATCATCCGTGCCTTGGCGGCACTCGAATACTGGATGTCGCGGCATCTGCGGCACCGCCCCTCGACGATGAGCGACGCCGCCTCTTGAGCACGATCAGAAGGGCATAGCATGCGAAATTTTGAGAAACCAACGCGCTCGGTTGTCGTTTCACGCGAGGCCATGGCCGCCACCTCTCATCCGTCGGCGACCCTGACGGCGGTGGAGATCATGGCGGCCGGCGGCAACGCCATGGATGCCGCCATCGCAGCCTGCGCGGTGCAATGTGTCGTCGAGCCAGCCTCGACCGGCATTGGAGGCGACTGCTTCGCTCTTCTGTCGCGAAACGGATACGGCGAGGTCATCGCCTACAACGGATCGGGCAGGACACCCGCCGCCCTCACAATTGACTGGTTCCTCGAACGTGGCATGGCGGAGGTGGCCCGCAATTCTCCTGGCTCCGTCACCATCCCGGGAGCAATCGATGCCTGGACCAGATTGCACGCTGATCATGGGCATATGCCCTTCGATCAAATCCTGGCCCCCGCTATACGTTTCGCCGAGGAAGGCTACGCCATTTCACCGCGGGTCCATCGTGACTGGGCGTTGGAAGAAGAACTTCTGGCCTCCGATGTAGCCGCGAAACGGATTTTCCTGCCAAACGGCCGTGCGCCAGGCGTTGGCGAAGTGCATCGCCAGCCTGAGTTGGCTGCAACGCTGCGGCTGATCGCCAAGAAGGGACGAGAGGCCTTCTACACTGGCCCTGTGGCCGGTGACATGGTCGCCTATCTTCGTGGGCTCGGCGGATTGCACACACTCGAAGATTTCGCCTCGGCAACAGGCGAATACGTGACCCCGATCAGCACGGCGTTTCGAGGCTGCGATGTGTTCGAATGTCCGCCGAATGGCCAGGGTGTGATCGCGCTGCTCATTCTAAACATCCTCTCGCGCTTCGAAGCGCACGGCGACCCGCAATCCGCGGACCGGCTTCACCTGGAAATCGAAGCAACACGCCTCGCTTACGCCGCGCGTGACCTGCTCGTCGCCGATCCTGATGCGTCCGAGGTCCCGGTGGCCGACATGTTGTCGAATGCCTGGGCCGATCGTCTGGCCGGCATGATTGACCTAAAGCGCGCCCGCGCGGACCTGCCGGCGTTCGATATGCCGCTGCACAGCGACACGGCCTATATTTCCGTTGTCGACAAGGATCGCAATGCGGTCAGTTTCATCAACTCGGTCTTCGACAGCTTTGGCTCGGGCCTGGTCTCGCCACGCTCCGGTGTCGTCTTGCACAATCGCGGGCAAAGCTTTTCGCTTGACCCCAAGCACCCCAATGCAGTGGCGCCGAACAAGCGACCTTTGCATACCATCATACCCGGGATGCTTGCGAGAGACGGCCGGGCAGAAATGCCTTTCGGCGTTATGGGTGGCTACTACCAGGCAATGGGCCATGCGCACCTGCTGACGAAGGTGCTCGACTTCGGGATGGATCTGCAGGAGGCGATTGATCTGCCGCGGGTCGCCCCCGTCAGCGGCACCATGAACGTCCAGGCCGAACACGGGCTCGCTGGCGAAACCGTAGCTGAACTTAGCCGACGCGGTTTCGAAATCATTCCCGCCACGGACCCGATCGGCGGTGCGCAGGCCATTCGCATCGATTGGGCAAACGGGACCCTGCTGGGCGGTTCTGAACCGCGCAAGGACGGCTGCGCCCTCGGTCTGTAGAGCGGTTATGGCCAGAGCGGGATCCAAGATGCCGAAGATGCTCTTCATCGACATTTGGCCGGCGAGCAGGAGCCGCTGGCGCCATGGTCCAGATAATTCTTGCACGCCATCGACAATCCGATCGGCGCGAGGTTGTCACCCGTGTCTTAGGTACAACTGTCAACCATGTCTCCGGGCCGTACAGGGAAAAATGGTGCCCAGAGGCGGTTCGAACCACCGACACGCGGATTTTCAGTCCGCTTTCGGTGATTGATATTGTTCAGATTTTAGGCCGAATGTCGCGTTTGTGTCGCGTCAGGCCCGCTCGGCCTGAACTCGTTGCCCTGTTCAGCGCCCAAACACGCGTGCCGTGGTGCCGACAGTCATTCAGATGGATGATGGTATGGTTCGGCACTCCTAGTAAGCTCCGATCACCAGGCAATTTAGAGACTTTCTGAGGTCCATGTTCCTATGGGCGCAAGCGGCGCGACGACGGAGGTGTTGGCGCAGGCGGCGGGGGTCGGCGTCGTCGAGGCTCGCACGCCTGGAAGCCACGACGACCGACGTCGACCAACGGGCAACCGTGGGGCGCTCGATCGATCAGAAGATGGCACGGGCGACGAGCCAGTTCGACAGCGACAGGCGTGTCAACCAGCCGCAAGCGCAGGCGATCGAGAAGCAATTGCAAGTTCTCAATTCAACCGGCAACGCTGTCGCGGCTCAACAGGCGGGACTGCACGCCATGGAAAGGCAGTTCCCGCCGCATCGCATCTCCTCCAAAGCTTTTTGCGGCGTCAGCAGGATGCCAGCGAGCGGGGTCAACTCGGCCAGGCGGATGCCAGGGTGTTTACGCTCGCCACACCGCCGGAGCGGGCGAGCTCGCTTCATCCGATCTTTCTGTTTCCTGTTCGGGAGGTCCCTACATGATTATCGAGTTGTTCGGTCCGCCTGGTGCAGGCAAGACGACCCTTCTCCGCGCCCTTTGCCGTGAGCTGGCGAAACGCGACATCCGTGTGAAGACGGTCAATGGCTATCGCCGGATTGATTTTGTGTCTTTCGGCAGCGAAGTCGATTCGGTCGAGGATGAAGGCCCGGAGACACGCCATGGCATCCAGCGTCTGGTGCACAAGCTCGCCACCGCGAGTCCGGTCTTGTTCTCGACCCCGCCGAGCGAGGGGGCCGCTGCGCGGCTTTTGGCATCGATCCCTCCAAAAAGTCGAATATGGGCGTTGCGTCTGAAGATCGACGTCGTTTTGCTCTTCGAAGCCTGGAATACGGCGCAGGCCTCAGAAGGGTACTTCATTTTCGAAGAGGGTATCGTTCAGGCGTTGTGTGCGCTCGTCCTGTTGGCACGAAATCCAAGTATCGACATGGTTCGTAATTGCCTGACGTTCCTGCCGCGACCGGATCTCCTCATTCAAGTCGACGCGCCCGGGGAAACGCTGCGCCACCGCCTCATTGAGCGGTATGCGCGGCAGCCGTATCTCGAGCGCCTTCTCGAAGTCGGAGTGGTCAGGGGCCTGAAGCAAGCGGATATCGCGAGGGAGATCGGCCAATGCCTGCAAGACAAATGGCCGCTGATGCGTGTCGACGGCCTCGACCCACGCAATTTCGAACAGGTCGTCGCGCGTATCGTGGGGCACGGATTGCCCGCGACGGCATGCGTCGGGCCAAACTAGAGGCGCGAGTTGCATGGTGCTCACGGTGAGATCGTTGGTTGGCATTCGCAGATTTCTGCGGGCGCAGTGGCGACCGTTAGGCAGCGTCCATGAGAACCGTGCACCCGCTCGTCGGGATTACCGAGCAAGCCACCAGACGGATGGGTACGGTGCCCATTACTCCGACACGTTCCGGTCCGGCTACTATGCAGCTCTGTGGTCGGGTATCGAAAAGCCTTTGGTCGAACGTATTCTCCTGCCTGTCGGCGGGCCGAACCGGAAATGCCTGGACTTCGCATGCGGCACAGGCCGCATAGCAAATATCGCAGCTCAATTTTTTGGTGAAGTCGTCGGCGTTGACATCTCCCAATCTATGCTGGCTAGCGCACGGGTTCCGAAGAACGTGAAATTGGTCCGCGCTGATATTACGCTCTCTCCGCTTGCCGAAAGGTTCGACGTGGTCACGGCATTCAGATTCTTCCTCAATGCTGAAGATGAGCTCAGGAAGGATGCACTGTCGGCCATCAGCGCGCATTTGAACGAAGGTGGATTGCTAATCTCGAATATCCACATGAATGCGACCTCGCCAATAGGGCTGGTCTGCCGCATTCTGAACCGTTATGCAGGAGGGACAGTCCGCCACACTTTGAGCATTAAAGGATACGAGCAGACGCTCATTGCAAATGGCTTTATTGTCGAGCGGATAGTTGGGTACGGTTTTTTGCCGCGACCCGGGAAATTGCTGCCAAGACTCTGCGAAATATTGATCGTGCCGTTTGAAAGGATCTGCGCAAGTGCCAGGATTCCGGCGGAGCTTGCGCAGAATTTCCTGGTGGTTGCCAGAAAGCGGTAAAGCCGGCGGGCACATGAAATTTGAAACCGAGCATTTGCCATGAGGCTGGTCTTTGTTGAAGCTATGGCAGGAAAGTATCGAGTGTCGGTTTTGGCTGCGCTTCGCTTGGCTCAATCGGACAAAGCGCTGCTCGCCTCTGCTCATCAGTGCCTTTGGCGACGGCGCTCGCCGGTGACCAACGATGCACTTGCCCTTTTGAGGCAGGACGATCGCAAGCATCCAGACGTCGCGAGGTACTTTCGTAGATTGGGGGATTCCGGCAACGCAACGCGGGTTCGCGCTGTAATTTCCAGACGTCTTGAGGTTCAAGTATCTCCCTGCCGATTGCGGGACGCGAATTCCTCGTAATGCCTGCGTATGAACTCCGGTTTGGCCCGATGCCGCACCTGCCGGCCTGTAAGCCTCTCGTAACCAGTGCCCACGCATCTCGAACCATAGAAACGCATGAGAGAACGTCTGAAAGCGGCTTGCTCGGGCCTTAGCTCAGCGCTGGCGAACCGCCTCTCGAAGCCATCGGCAATATCCTGCTGATCCGCCTCAAGCGCCTCTTCCTCAGCGGATTTCGGCATGGATTGCGTGTATGCAGCGATGAGGATCTGCCTTTTGCGGTCGGCGACACCTATCGCATCCCAGAATTGAGAGACGTCTTCGTCGCTGACCTCTATCGTTCGCCCTGTTGAGGCGGCCTGACCGAATCCTCTGGTATGGCCTTTGCCCCGCGTACAAAAGTCATACCAGACCTCATTCGCTTCGCTTCCTACAGTCCGTGCTCGCTCATCGAGCAGCCGATTGATCGGACGGCAACATCGGCGCGCTTTACGCGTGCTCATGTCGCGTTCATGTCGCGTGGAGTTGCCGACAGTCGCAGGAAACCCTTGAAAATCAACGGTAACAGTTCGCAACACGGCGCGACATGAAATGCCGTAAGTCGCCAAGTTGGCGACACCGCAAGCCGTTGATTTTATATGAGGAAGTAGTGGTGCCCAGAGGCGGATTCGAACCACCGACACGCGGATTTTCAGTCCGCTGCTCTACCAACTGAGCTATCTGGGCCTGCTCCGGCGGGCGGCAATCTGCACACCGGGTTCATGAAAGCGCCGTCGGCACCCCTTGAAAGCGCGTGGGTTATAGCACGGGAATTCGGCCTGTCCAGCGCTTAGAGCATGATCCCGAAAAGTGGAATCCGGTTTTCGGAAAAGATTATGCTCAGACAAAAAGCATGATCCCGAAAAGTGGAATCCGGTTTTCGGAAAAGATCATGCTCAAACAAAAAGCATGATCCCGAAAAGTGGAATCCGGTTTTCGGAAAAGATTATGCTCAAACAAAACGCCAGAACCTGTTCCGTCCGACAGTGCCCGGATGGAACAAGTTCTGGACATTGATTTCAGGCGCGAAACGACAGGCAGTCCGCAAGGCCGATCATCGGTCACGATCGCGGCTGCGAAACCGTCCCAAGCCTGTGGAAAACCGCAGGTGGACGGCGCTATTTCTGGTCGTCGTTCTCGTCCTCGTCGTCGCGTCCCGGGATGACGTAGACCCCCTTCAGCCAGCGGTTGAGGTCGATGTCCTTGCAGCGCGTCGAGCAGAACGGGTAGGTTTCGCGCGCCGATGGCTTGCCGCATTCGGGGCAGGGCCGCTTGGGCCGCAATGGCGTGACCTTGTCGTCCGGGCTCATATCCGCGCACCCGACAGCCAGTTGGCGTGCACCTTAAACCCTTCGCCGCTCAAAAGCGCTACCGTCTCGTAGAGCGGCAGGCCGACGACGTTGGTGTAGGAGCCGACAAGCTTGACGACGAAGGCGCCGGCAAGCCCCTGGACGCCATAGCCGCCGGCCTTGCCGCGCCATTCTCCGGATGCGATGTAGGCCTCGATCTCCTCGCGCGGCAGCCGCTTGAAACGCACCCTGGTCTCGACCAGCCGCAAGCGCTGCTTGCCGCCCGGCGTGATCAGGCAGATGCCGGAATAGACCCGGTGCGAACGGCCGGACAAAAGCCCGAGGCAGTTGGCGGCGTCGTCGAGCGTCTCGGCCTTGGGCAGGATGCGCCGCCCGACGGCAACCACCGTGTCGGCGGCCAGCACGAAGCTCGGCAGGTAGTCGGCTTCGGTCTTCAGCGAAGCCAGCGCCTTCTCGGCCTTTTGTGTTGCCAGGCGCTTGGCCAGCGAGCGCGGGTGCTCGGCGCGCAGCGGCGTCTCGTCGACATCGGCCGGCAGCACACGGTCCGGCTCGATGCCGGCCTGCTGCAGCAGCTCGATCCGGCGCGGCGAACCCGAGGCAAGCACGAGCTTCTGCAAAATGCCCATCGCGATCCCGGCCGGGTCCTTGAACTTACTTGAAGCGGTAGGTGATGCGGCCCTTGGTCAGGTCGTAGGGCGTCATCTCGACCAGGACCTTGTCGCCGGTCAAAACGCGGATGCGGTTCTTGCGCATGCGGCCGGCCGTATGGGCGATGATTTCATGTTCGTTTTCGAGCTTGACCCTGAACATCGCGTTGGGCAGCAGTTCCGTCACGACACCCGGAAACTCGAGGACTTCTTCCTTCGGCATTCGATACCTTTGCTTGGATGGGTACTTCCAGCGCCCCGGCCGGAAAGTTGCGCGGAACCTATATGATAAACGTCCGCTTGTGAACATGCTTAATCCGCGGCGTTTTTAGCCCCGTTGCCGAGAAAACGGCGGCCGATCCGCGCCTTCAGCCGCTCGCGCACGTCGCGGTAGGCGGCCATGATCTGCTCGCGCGTGCCGCTGACGCCGGTCGGGTCGGGCATCGGCCAATACTCGACCTCGACGGCCAGCGAGCGGGTGAGCTCGAGCGCGGTGTGGTGGGCTTCCGGCGCCAGCGTGACGATCAGGTCGAAATAGTCGTCCTCGAGGTCGTCCATCGTTCTCGGGTGCCGTTCGCCCAGCGACAGCCCTTCTTCGGCCAGCACGGCATCGACGAACGGATCGCGTTCGCCGCCGCGCACTCCCGCCGAGGCGACGAAGGTGGTGGGCGGAAGCACCTTGCGCGCCAGCAATTCGGCCATCGGCGAGCGCACGGCGTTCATACCGCAGACAAACAGGATCGAGCGGGGCAGGATCGCGCGGGGCAGCGGGGCGGCCAGTTCAGCCTCGCCAGTGCAGCACGCAAACCAGCGTGAACAGCCGGCGCGCCGTGTCGAAGTCAATCTCGATCTTGCCGGCAAGGCGGTCCATCAGCGTCTGCGAGCCTTCATTGTGCAGGCCGCGCCGGCCCATGTCGATCGCCTCGATGTGGCTGGGTGTCGCGGTGCGGATGGCATCGTAATAGCTTTCGCAGATCATGTAATAATCCTTGACGATGCGCCGAAGCGGCGTCAGCGACAGGATGTGGGTGACCACGGCTGCGCCGTCCTCGCGCGCCACCGCAAACACCAGCCGGGACTCGGCCAGCGACAGTTTTAGTCGGTACGGTCCGGCGCCGTCGTCATTGACCGGCTGGAAGCGGTTCTCCTCTATCAGGTCGAAGATCGCCACCGCCCGCTCATGCTCGACATCGGGCGTCGAGCGGCCGATCGTCTCGTCGAGCTCGACATCGATCAGCCTGGCGCGGGTTTGGTCGTAGTCGGACATTCTACATGTTCAGCCGGATGCCGACGGAGCGTCCATGTGCATCGAGCCCTTCCGCCTTGGCGAGCGTGATCGCCGCCGGCGCCAGTGCCCGCAACTGCTCCGGCCCGAGCTTCAGGACCGAGGTGCGCTTGACGAAATCGAGCACCGAAAGCCCGGACGAAAAGCGCGCCGAGCGCGCCGTCGGCAGCACGTGGTTGGAGCCGGCGACATAGTCACCGATGGCTTCCGGCGTATGACGGCCGAGAAACACCGCACCGGCATTGCGCATCCGCGCCAGGAAGGCCTCTGGGTCATCGATGGCAAGCTCGACATGTTCGGCCGCGATGCGGTCGACCAGCGGCAGTGCTGCCTCGATCGTTGGCACCAGGATCACGGCGCCGAAATCGCGCCAGCTCGCCGCCGCCGTTTCTCCGCGCGGCAGGTTCTGCAACTGCCGCTCCACCGCCTGTTCGACCGCTGCGCCAAAGGCACGGTCGTCGGTGATCAGGATCGACTGCGCCGACACATCGTGTTCGGCCTGGGCGAGGAGGTCGGCGGCGATCCAGTCCGGATCGTTGCTGCCGTCGGCGACGACCAGCACTTCCGACGGCCCGGCGATCATGTCGATGCCGACCGTGCCGAACACCTGGCGCTTGGCCGCCGCGACATAGGCATTGCCGGGGCCGACGATCTTGGCGACGGGCTTTATCGTTTCGGTACCATAGGCAAGGGCCGCGATCGCCTGGGCGCCACCAACGCGGTAGATTTCGGAGACACCGGCAAGGTCGGCTGCCACCAGCACCAGCGGCGGCACCTCGCCGCCGGAGGCCGGCACCACCATGGCGATGCGCTCGACGCCGGCGACCTTGGCCGGTATCGCGTTCATCAGCACCGAGCTCGGATAGCTCGCCGTGCCGCCCGGCACGTAGAGCCCGACGGCCTCGATCGCCGTCCAGCGCGAGCCGAGCTCGACGCCGGCGGCATCGGTGTAGCGGTCGTCCTGCGGCAGCTGCCGCTGGTGGTGGGAGCGGATGCGCTCGCGCGCGAATTTCAGCGCCTCGACCGTCTGCGGATCGGCGGCCTCGTAAGCCTTGGCAATGTCGTCCCTGGAGACGGCGATGCCGAGCCTGGCCAGGTCACCGCCGCCGAATTTCTGCGTGTACCCGACCAGCGCCGCGTCGCCCTCGGCACGCACCTTGGCGATGATCTCGCGCACCACGGCGTCGACATCGGCCGAGACTTCCCGCTTGGTCAGCAGGAACGCGGCAAAGCGCTGCTCGAAATCGGCGTCGGACTGGCGAAGCGTGATGGCCATCGGCTCAGACCCTGTGGACCGGGCGCGACGTCGCTTCCCAGGCGCCGCCGACATCGGCAAGCCGTGCCTCGATGCATTCGACATCGAGCATGATCGCGCCGCCGCCCGAAAAGATCAGCTCGACGATGCCGGCCGGCTTGTCGAGCGCGAGAAAGCTGATCGCCAGCAGCGACAGCACTTCGTCCGGCTTGTCGCGGGCAATGCCGCTGGTCTTGGCGCCGAGCACCCGGTCGAAATGCAGCACGGCCTGCCGCCGCTCATTGTGCTGGCGCAAGAAGCCGGATTTCGCCTCCCAGACGAAGCGGTTCATGGTCAGCACGAAGCGCTTTACCGAAGGCAGGTATTCGAGATCGCTGACCTTCATGACAGCATCCTGGACATGCGCCGAGATGATGCCCAGATCCTGATCGTCGAGCGCGACAAGCTTGAGGCCATTCATGCGGAATTCGCACCTGCGAAGGTTTACAATTGGCCTTCTGTTAGGCGGTCTTGGCGATCGGTGCAACCGCGCCACAAGCCTGCGGAAAGGCTCTAGCCCGAAATGCGCTCGATCTCCGCGCCGCAGCCGGACAGCTTTTCCTCCAGCCGCTCGAAGCCGCGGTCGAGATGGTAGACGCGGTTGACCGTGGTTTCGCCTTCGGCGGCCAGGCCGGCGATGACCAGCGACACCGAGGCGCGAAGATCGGTCGCCATGACCGGCGCGCCCTTCAGCTTCGCCACGCCGTCAACGATCGCCGTCTGGCCGGACAGCGTGATGTGGGCGCCGAGCCGGGCGAGTTCCTGGACGTGCATGAAGCGGTTTTCGAAGATCGTCTCGGTGATGCGCGACTTGCCCTTGGCCATCGTCATCAGGCCCATGAACTGCGCCTGCAGATCGGTCGGGAAAGCCGGGAAGGGCGCCGTCGTCACGTCGACCGGCGAAATGCCGGCGCCGTTGCGCCTGACGCGGATGCCGGAATTGGTCTGCGTGATCTCGGCGCCGGTCTGCGAAATGATGTCGAGCGCCGTCTGCAACAGGTCGGGCCGCGCGCCTTCCAGCACGACGTCGCCGCCGGTCATCGCCACCGCCATCGCATAGGTGCCGGTCTCGATACGGTCGGGGATCACCCTGACGCGGGCGCCCGACAGCGCCTCGACGCCGTCGATGGTGATGGTCGCCGTGCCGGCGCCGGAGATCTTCGCGCCCATGGCGTTGAGGCATTCGGCGAGGTTGACGATCTCCGGCTCCCGGGCGGCATTTTCGAGCACCGTCTCGCCCTTGGCCAGCGAGGCCGCCATCATCAGCACATGGGTGGCGCCGACCGAAACTTTCGGGAACATGTAGCGGTTGCCGACAAGCCGGCCGTTCCTGGTCTTGGCGATGACATAGCCGGTGTCGACATCGATATCGGCGCCCAGCGCCTGCAGGCCTTCCAGGAACAGGTCGACAGGCCGTGTGCCGATGGCGCAGCCGCCGGGCAGCGACACCTTGGCTTCGCCCATGCGGGCCAGCAGCGGGCCGATCACCCAGAACGAGGCCCGCATCTTCGACACCAACTCGTAAGGCGCCGTCGTGTCGACGATGTTGCGGGCGGAGAAAGTGATGGTGCGCGAATAGCCTTCCTGCTGCTTTTCGCGGCGGCCATTGACCGAGTAGTCGACGCCGTGATTGCCGAGGATGCGGATGAGCTGCTCGACATCGGCCAGATGCGGCACGTTTTCCAGCGTCAGCGTGTCGTCGGTCAAAAGCGCGGCGATCATCAGCGGCAGCGCAGCGTTTTTCGCGCCCGAGATCGGAATGCTTCCGGCAAGCTTGTTGCCGCCGACAATTCTGATGCGATCCATGAAGAGCGTCCCCTCGGCGCCAAGGCCGGTTTAAATCGGTTGAGTCTGTTGCGGCCATCTAGACCATTGGCCGGCTTGGTTCAAGAAACAGGCTACTCCCCACTTTGGCCCACGCCGACTTGGCCAAAGTACCGGCGACCAACATAGCCGATTCGCGTTAATCTTTTTTCATCGCCGCCTGCAGCCCCTCCGGCCGCTCGTCGGCCTCGCCAGCGCGCCGCTTGTCGGCGTCGCCGGTCCTTCGTGAGCGCGATTGCGCCTTGCGCTTCTGCAGGTTGGCGCGCAACTGCTCGGCCAGCCGGTCCTTGCGGCCCGTTCCGGCCTTTTTCGCTGAATCATCCTTCTTCGGTGATCCATCCTTGTTCGGAGAAACTGTCTTGCCGTTCATCGTTCGGTCCCCGGCCGGCGACCCGCCGGTGCGTATCAAGGGATAGCCAACATTGTGGCACGGCCATGTCCGCAACGATCGCCCGGTGCGGCCTTTCAACCCGTCTTTGTCTTGGCCTTGCGCTTGCCGGTTCGATATGGCAGAAGCCCCGCCATCGGCGGCTGCGGTAGCTCAGTGGTAGAGCACTCCCTTGGTAAGGGAGAGGTCGAGAGTTCAATCCTCTCTCGCAGCACCAGATTGTTTTCGCTGGCGCATCTTCCACGGCTCCCTTACCTGCTCGATGATGATTGTGCGCGGTTGGCGAGGTTGCCGAAAAATATGGCGCCCCGCGATCTGTCGAGTGCCACGCGCACAAGCTCGTCGAAACAGTGGTCTTGCACGCGCACCTCCCGGCGCTCGCACGCGCCATGATGCGCGCGGGGAAAGCGTTCTAGTCTGCCCTGCTGCAAGCGGCTTAACAAAGCTTGCAGCCGGGAACAATCGCTCAATGACTCGCGTTTCTCGCGAAGACCCGCTTCTTTTGCACGGGCAGCGGCCTCGAAGGCTCGCAAATGTCGCGCCGGCGTTTCAATCGCACTCGCCTCAGCCCTCACGATTTGGCTATTTGTGAACGCGTGTTTGATCAGGTTTGCGCAGATGAGCACATTGACCCTCTAAGCCTGGATGCCGAAGCCTTGGCGGTGATGATTGTCGCAATCTTCCGAAACGTGACTACCAATGAGCGCGAACTGCTGGAGGAAGTTAGGTCTCTTCGTCGCTCAAAAGGTGCAGAGAAGGCGCACTAGCTAGGCGGCGTTCCGAGGCGAATTGTTCTAGTCCCGCATTGGCACAATCGGATTGGCATCTGAATTGCCCATTGATGATCGCCAGAGTGTAGCCACCGAGCTTGCGAAGGGGATAGAAATGGGTTTGGCCGAAGACTTATCTGATGTCGCGCTCACATTCGAATGTCCGGATTGCTCACACCCGGCGGTAAGAAAGGGCTCCGCACTAAGAACAATCGCGCACTTCAGATGCGACGGGTGCAACGCCAAGGTGCGGATGACCTATCCGCAGAAGCTCGCGATCTTCGAAAAGCACAAGCTATTGGCCGCAAGCAGCCGGCAAAGCCGCGGGAAGCGATTGTACGCCCCCTACCGGGGCTGATTGCCGCCGACAACACGACACAGAAGGAAAATGCCCAAGGTCAGGGGCACAGATGCGGCCGAAGTGGCTTCGCGACCTCTGCCGCGTGCAGCGACGCCTGCTAAGCCTTCCTCATCCGCGCGACCTTCGCCCCTTTTGACGCATGTTGACCATGACAATGCGCCCAATCGGAATAATTCGGGCGAACGGCTCGTTAGTTCGTTAGGCGGTGCTAAAATACGGCAAAGTGTCCGAATGTCATTTCATGAAGCCCGCCAGACAGGCTGCGGCTCGCTCTGGCCTAACCGCGAAGGGAACCAGGAATGAAAACGGCTGTTTCGACCTCTTTGACAAGACGAAGTGTTGTCGCCGCGCTGGCGCTGACCGCGGCATCGACGGCGGTATTGCCTGCCGACAACGCGCTCGCCCAGGCCAAGAAGACCACAGCTGAGAAAAGTCTGTATGAGCGGCTGGGCGGCGTGTTTGCCATCGCAGCGGTGATCGATCACTTCAGCGACGCCGTCGTGAAGAACCCGATCGTTGGCAAGAAATCCAAGAATCCGCAGCTGCGCAAATGGCACACCAAGAACCTGGAAAGGTTGCCCGGCCTCAAGTTCATGCGCACGCTGTGGGTCTGCGACGTTTCTGGCGGGCCCTTCAAGTTCGTCGCCACCAAGCCCGGTACGACGCCGCTCGGTCTCGAGGAGGCGCATCGCGACCTGCGGATTTCCCCCGCGGAATTCGATGAGGTCGCAGCCGAACTCGGGCGGACCTTGGATCATTTCAAAATTCCGAAGCCTGAGAAAACTGAAGTCCTGGAAGCTTTCGCCGCCCACAAAGACGAGGTCACCGCCGGCTACGTCAAGCCGGGCTGAAGCGCTTATATCGCGCGGGCATTCGTTCTGAGCATGGCGCGCATCGCCGTGACGATGCGGCGCGGCCGTAGCTCAGCGCGCGCAGTCTTCCGATGGATCCTACTCGGAACCTGCGCGAACTGTTTCCGCGCTGAGCGACCCTTCCGGCAGTGGCAGCATGAGTTCAGCCTCGGACTTCGTCAGATGGATCCATGCCGCCCAGTCCGATGGCCGCAGCACAACCACTTGCCGATTGTGATATGGCGCGACATCCGGCCCCGGATCGGTCGTCAGCATCGTGAACGTCGGCGGCTTGTTGCCGACACCCTCGCGCCACAGCCCGGCAATCGCCATGAACGAATGGCCATTCAGCGTGAACCTGTGCTTGGTCTTTGGATATTTCGTTCCCGTGAATTCGAAGAATGCCGACGCCGGAACGAGACAGCGCTTGCTGTTGCTGAACTGCCGGCCCTCCGAGCGAAAGTTGAATACAGGTCCGCCTTTTGGCCCGGCCGGGGGAAAGCCGAACGTCATCGACGCCAGTTCGATTGCGTCGCCGGCGGCGCGCATTACAGGCGCGGGGTCGTTGATGTGGATGTCATCCGCCTGCGGCAGATCCAATTCGGTTTGATGGCTGGGGATTTTGAGCGCCAGCGATTCCATCATCCGGCAGTATTCGGCCCAGGCGATGTGCTGCTGGTAGTCATTGCACATGGAAAGGCTCCGTACGCTCGACCGAGATCAGTTCAACATAGCGTTTATCGGTTGGCGCCGATTGCTGGCGGATTTGATATAAGCCTATTTGGGCCGGCGTGCGGCAGCGATGGCCTGCAACAGATTGATGCTGTTCACGTCGGGTTCGCTGGATGCGGCAACGGCAAGTGCGGCGGCTTCGGCTATTTTCGCGACGTCGTCGCTGCTGATCGTTCCACGCTTTTCCAGCAGATTTACGAGTTCGACAACGAGAAGAAAGGCGTTCACACCATATCGTTCGGCTCTGAGCTCGAACTCGCCTCGAGCCAATTTCTCCGCGTCTCCTTCAGCCCGTTTGTCCACGTTGGCGTCCTCTCCTATGGCTACAAGCTATTAACGCTTAGCACGAATGGTTTAATCCTTCGAACTGGCCACAACCTTCGCCAATTGCCGGGCATAGTGTCGCCGGTGGCAAGGGGCATGGGTTCAGCCAAGGATGAGACCAACCAATAGAACGGTAAGAACAAAGGACAACACGACGGCAAGTAGCCCGCATGCTTCCAAAGTGTTGGTTTGCCAAGCTTTCGTCGGGCGCCTCCGGTTTGAATTCCCGTTTCGCGAAACAAACTTCATCGGGCACCAGATCGGACGCGGAGCCGGCTTGAATTTGGCAAAGCGCTCCTCTTCATCGGCCCGGAAGGCATCTCCGCGAAACTCCGGAGCACCGTATGCGCGGCGCCGGCCTGCCTTTCATCGACGCGGGCCATCACCAGTACGACACCTTCTGCGATCTTCGGCTTGCGCGGCTTCTGGGCGAAATTGGCGAAAGTTCCGAGAAGCACGCCGGCAAAGCCGCCCCAAGCCGCACCGACCAGGGCCATGCCGGTCATCCCCGCAGGATCAACGTCTTGAGCTCCAAAAGCGCTGAAGCCGGCCAACAGACCAGCCGTCGCGCCAAGTGCGGCACCAGCGACGGCACCCCGCCAGAGAGCACTCATCTCATCGTCGTAATATCCAGCAACGCTGATCGGTTCATCATTGTCATTGTAAGATCCGACGACGCTGATTTGCCGGCGACGAATCCCGGCAGCCTGAAGCCTGGCCACGGCACGTGCTGCCTGGGCATGGGAATTGAACAGCCTGCTGATCGTTTGCATTTACGCCCAGACCCGCCGCCCGTTCGGAGCGTCGGGCCTCTCCTCCCTGGCTTGAACTCTTCCGCCCGGACGCATCTTCGTCGCGCCAAAGCTCACCACAACGTGAGCCAGCCGGCTACGTTCCCAGCCGGGGCTTCGGTCCAATCCTGGAGTATCTTGCTTGGGACCTAAGTCTGACCTGCTTGAATGCAACGGGCAGTGAGGCCACGCCGAGAGGGAGCCGTTGCTGAATCGAAGAGGTCGAGGAGAGGGCTAAGGCCTATCGCAGACCCAAAAAGCTCAAAATGGCGATTACGATCACGATGGCGCCGACCAGCCAGATAATGTTGTTCATGATTACGCTCCTTCGCCTACGGGCTGGGCACGCCGAGGCGAAGCCCGCCACGCAAGTGGAACATTAGATGCGGCTAAAGGTTCCTCGCGGGCCTCGCTGTCGAAAGAGCCCACCGCACCAGTCGGCACGGCGGGCGACGCAGAGCTTCACCCCGGTGGTGGGCAGCAAACGGCATTGCATCCAAAGGCTCAGCTGATGCTTCTGGACCAGTTATCAACCTGGCGCTCCGCCTCTTCCTTGGCGATGCCATATCGCTCCTGGATGCGTCCCAAGAGCTGGTCCCTATTGCCCTCGATACGATCAAGATCGTCGTCGGTGAGGTCACCCCACTGCTCCTTCGCCTTGCCTTTGAACTGCGTCCATTTTCCCTTGATTTGATCCCAGTTCATATGTTCCTCCTTGCTTCCTGGGCCCGCACTGAAGCGGAGCGCGGACCGATCGGCATTTCAATGTTGGTGACGAATGAAGATTAGCAGCCGCTAAAAGTTCCGGTGCCGACGCAAAAAGCCCGTCGTGCCGTGCCGGACTGCGAGCTGATGTTGATGATGCCCGGAGCTTGATGCTCTTTCGCGGCACTATCTTATGCCGTTGAAGGCGCTGAGCTTCTTGCTGGTTGGCCTTGGCTGGCAAGCCTCGAAAGGCTGCCCGGCAGCATTGTTCTGTCCTTGCCGATCATGAGCACGCCGCTGTCGGGCGCCAACAGTGCCGAGAACGGCAGCATCGCCGCGCCGATCGGCGAGGCCTCGGGGCCGAATTGTCCCGAGACGATTTCCGGCGCCACGATGCCGATGGCGCTGATCCTGTTGAACTGGGTCTGCACCTTTGCCAGCAGCTCGAGATGGATCGGCCGCGGCAGGATGCTGTCGAGAACGATCGCTTCGATGTCGATGACGGAGGTGATGGCGATGATCGCCTCGACCAGCGCATTGGCGCAATCGTCGATCCATTCGGATAGCGGTTCGCGCGCCCCTGGCGGCAAGGGGTCGAGTTCGCGCACGCGGTTGATCTCGATGCCGCGCGATTTGAGATGATTGACCAGCACATAGATCGAAGCGCGATGCAGCAGGCTCTGGTAGCGCGCCGGCTTGGCCGCCACCGAATCGAGGCTTGAAGGCGAGACCGGCAAAGGACCGAGCGCGGCGCTGTTGCCGTGCGGCCCGGTATGGACCTTGCCGCCTTGCACCAGTCCACCGCCGACAAAGGTGTCGATCGAGATATGCATGAAGTCGCGGAACCGCGCGCCGGTCCCCTGGATGAGTTCGGCGAGTGCGGCCGATGATGCGTCGTTTTCCACGAAGACCGGGGTCTTCGGCTTTGTGGCGAAGAACGTCGTCAGATCGATTGCTTCCCAGCGGCTGCCGAGATCGTCGGGAAAGCCGAGCTCTTCGCTCCAGCCGCCGAGAAAATATGGCGAGGCGATGCCGATGCCGACGATGCTGGCATCGCCAAGCCCCTCGACCAGCTTGTCGAAATTGGCCAGCGACATGTTGCCGGCCTTGAGCACCATGTCGGGATCCGGAAAGCGATATTCGTGCGACTCGCGCGAGCGGACCTCGCCGGCAAAGTCGACGAGCACGGCTTCCAGCGCGCGCCGGCCGATCTTGATGCCGACGCTGTAGATACGCTCAGGTGCAAGTCGGTAGAGAGTGGATGGGGATCCGCGTTGCCCGAACCTTTTCCCCACTTGCTTTACGAATCCGGACGATTCCAGCCCGTCGACAATGGTGGCGACCGCGGCCGGCGTCAGATTTGCGGCGCGCGCCAGATCGGACTTGGATGCCTCCTTCAGGCGGCGAATGGCATCAAGCACGAAGCGCTCGTTATAATGCCGAACCTTGACCGAATTGCTGCCTTTTCCGGACAAAACCGGCGCCTCCCCATTCATTCCCGCAGAGCCACTCCAGCCGCTTGCGGCTTTGAGGCTGCCGCGGGGTCGAGCACTCCAATCGCACCCGTGCGCGACGCGACAGTGCCCTTCGCGGCCATGGAAGTCAATTTTCCAGTTGCGGCATTCGACCATTTAATATAGCAAATTGAAAAAACAGGGACCAGGGAGGAAAGGTGCTGCACTTGGGCGCATTAGGCGAAGCCGACGCCATGGTGAAGAGCGACGCGGCTGTCCCCGTTGCCCTGGTTCAGGCGACAAAAGCCTTCGGCGGCACGATTGCCCTCAAGGACGCGTCCTTCGAATTGCGCTCAGGCGAGGTGCTGGCTCTGCTTGGCGAAAACGGCGCCGGCAAGAGCACCTGCGTAAAGCTGCTGGCCGGCGTGTATCTCCCGACCGGCGGCCATGTCGAAGTCGATGGCAAGCCTGTGGTCTTCCATTCGCCGCACGACGCCCAGGCTGCCGGCATCTCGGTCATGCACCAGCACCCCGGTCTTTTCCCTGATCTTTCGGTGGCGGAGAACATCTATCTCGGCCATATGCCGCGCGACCGCTTCGGCGGCATCGACAACGCCGCCATGCTTGCCGGCGCGCGCAGGGTGCTGGCGACAGTCGGCCTCGACGTGCCGGCCGAAACCCGGCTCGGAACGTTGCGCACCTCCGAACAGCAACTGGTCGAGATCGCCCGCGCCCTGTCGCTCGACGCGCGGGTGCTGATCATGGACGAGCCGACGGCCGCCCTGTCGCAGCGCGAGGTCGAGCGGCTGTTCACTGTCGTCGCCGACCTGCGGCTGCACGGCGTGGCGATGATGTTCGTCGGCCACCGCATGGACGAGATCTTCCGCATCGCCGACCGCATCGCGGTGCTGCGCGACGGGCGCCTCATTGGCGTCAAGCCGAAGGCCGAGCTTGGCCGCGCCGCTGCCATCGGCATGATGGTCGGCCGCGAGGTCACCGACCTCTATCCGCAACGAAGCCATGCCACCGGCGCACTGGTGCTGGAGGCGAGGGGGCTTTCGCACGCCGGTGGCTTTTCCAATATCGACCTCAAGCTCCATGCCGGCGAGGTGCTCGGGCTCGGCGGCCTGGTCGGCAGCGGGCGGACCGAGATCGCGCGCGTGCTGTTCGGAATCGACCAGCCCGATGCCGGCGAAATCCTGATCGACGGCGAAGCTGTGCGCTTCGCGTCGGCACGCGACGCCATGGATGCGCGTATCGCCTATGTCTCTGAAGACCGCATGGGCCAGAGCCTAGTGATGGATTTTTCCATCCTCGACAACGCGGTGCTGCCAGTCCTCGACAAGGCAGCCCGCTCCGGCTTCTACGGCACGAACCGCGCGATCAATCTGGTTTCGGACTGGCTGAAGCGCATGAAGCTTCGCTTTTCCGGCTACGCGCAGCCGGTAAAGGAACTGTCCGGCGGCAACCAGCAGAAGGTGGTGTTGGCCAAATGGCTGCGCACCGAACCGCGCGTCCTCATCCTCGACGAGCCGACGCAAGGCATCGACGTCGGCACCAAGGCGGAAGTGCATGCGATGATCGCCGACCTTGCCGCCCAGGGCATGGCAATCATCCTGATCTCCTCCGAAATGCCCGAGCTCATCGGCATGTGCGACCGCATCATCGTCCTGCGCGAAGGCCATCGGACGGCCGAATTTGCCAGGGGCGAAGCGACTCAGGAAAAGGTGCTGGAAGCAGCGACCAAGGTCGGCGAAAGCGCCGATGCGGCGGCACAGGCCGCCGGCGAGGAGAAGAGAAAAGGACCGCTCGACATACTGAAGCGGCGGGAGTTCGGTCTGCTCGCCGCGATGCTGGCGGTCGCCATCCCGGTCACCATCATCAACCCGCGCATGGTGAGCGCTGCAAACCTGACCGCCGTGTCGATGGATGCCGCCTTGCTCGTCGTTGCAGCACTCGCGCAGATGCTGGTGCTGATCACCCGCAACATCGACCTTTCGATCGCCGCGGTGATCGGCCTGTCGGCTTACATGGCGGCCAGCATGGTCCAGGCCTATCCAGGGCTCGACATCGGCATTGGCCTGATAACCGCATGCGCCGTCGGTGGCGTCGCCGGCCTGATCAACGGCCTCGTCGTCACCAGGGGAAAGATCCCGGCGATCGTCGTCACGCTGGCCTCGATGTCGATCTTCCGCGGCTTCAACTCGATCTGGGCAGCCGGCGACCAGATCAGCGCCGACGAAGTCACGCAAGCCTGGCTCGACATGACCGGCCTGAAGATCGCCGGCGTGCCGCTGATCGTCGTCATCGCGATCGTCATCCTGTGCCTGGGTTATGTGCTGCTCTATCGCACGGCCATCGGGCGCGAACTGTTCGCCGCCGGCTCCAATCCCGACGGCGCGCGTCTTATCGGCATCCCCGTCGACCGGCGCATCCTGCTGGCCTTTGGCATGGCCGGCCTGCTCGGCGGCCTGTGCGGTGCGCTGTGGGCATCGCGCTATGCGACCATCGATGCCCGCGTCGCGCTCGGCTTCGAACTCACCGTGATCGCGTCGGCGGTGGTCGGCGGCGTCGCCATCCGCGGTGGTTCGGGCACGCTGCTCGGTATCATCCTCGGCGCGCTCACGCTGCTCGTCATCAAGAACGGGCTGACGCTGGTGCGCGTCGACCCGCTGTGGCTGCAGGGCGTCTACGGCCTCGTGATCCTGGTCGCCATCGGCATCGACACCTTCATCGTGCGGCGGGCCGAGCAGGCAAGACAGGCGAGGGCGCGGTGAAAAAGTTCCTCCGTTCGATCGACTTCTGGGATCTGCTGCTGGCGACCTCTTGCGTGGCCATCTTCCTCTATGCCGCGATCTTCGTGCCGAATTTCGTTTCCGGCTTCAATCTCTCGCAACTGGCCGCCAGCGCCTCGGAAAAGGCATTGCTGATCCTGCCGATGACGCTGCTCATCATCACCCGCGAGATCGACCTGTCGATCGCCTCGGTGCTGGCGCTGACGTCCGTCGTCTTTGGCTTGCTGGTCCAGGCCGGTGTGCCGACACTTGCCGCAATCCCGCTGACGCTCGTCATCGGCGGCCTGCTCGGCGCCTTCAACGGCTATCTGGTCTCGGGCCTTGGACTGCAGTCGTTGGTTGTGACGCTCGGCACCATGGCGCTCTATCGAGGCATTGGCTACATCCTGCTCGGCACTGGCTCGGTCAACATCCTGCCGCCCGCGGTCGTCGATTTCGGCATCAACAACCTGCCTGGCACCGAGATACCGTGGACCATCGTGCCCTTCCTGGTGCTGGCGCCGGTGTTTGCGGTCGTGCTGCAGAAGACGCCGACCGGCAAGCGCATCTACGCGCTCGGCGGCAGCCCCGAAGTGGCGCGCTATTCCGGCATAAACACGCGCCGGATGGTGCTGAACCTGTTCGTCGTCTCGGGCGTCGTCGCGGCGATAGCCGGCATCGTCTATACCGCACGCCTTTCCAACGCCCGCGCCAACAATGCGCTCGGCATGGAGCTTGACGTCATCACCATCGTGCTGCTCGGCGGCGTCAGCGTCTTTGGCGGCAAGGGCCGCCTGACCGGCGTCATGCTGGCACTGGTCCTGATCGCCATCATCCGCAACGTGCTGGCGCTGAACCAGATCGGTGGCGACGCGCAGGGCATGATCATCGGCCTGCTTCTAATCGGCTCGCTGCTGATCGGCAATTACTGGCGCTCCACACAGGAGATGCTCAGCAGATCCCGCGCAATGCGCGAGACAAAGGGGTGATCTCGGGCCCCTTCCTTCAAGCCCGAATTTTGACGGAGGAGTCACAATGAAAGCGTTTAGATTAGCCCTGCTCGCATCCGCGGTTCTGCTTGCGCCAAGCTCGCTGGCCTTCAGCCAGGAGTGCGCCAAGGAACCCGTAACGGTCGGTTTCCTGCCCAAGCTCGACACGGATCCCTACTTCAAAGTGGCCTTTGGCGGCGCACAAGAGGCAGCCAAGGAAATTGGCGGCACCGCTACCCAGGTCGCCCCATCGCAGGCGACCGCCGAGGCGCAGATCGATTTCATCAACAGCCTCGTGTCGCAGAAGGTCGGAGTCATCGCAATTGCCGGCAACGACGCCAATGCCGTCGCGCCTGCGCTGAAGCGCGCCGTTCAGCAGGGCGTCAGGGTGATTTCGTATGACTCCGATGTGGCCGCCGATGCGCGTGCGGTATTCGTCAATCAGGTGAAGGGCGACAGCCTCGCCGAGATGATGCTGGAAAGTGCATTCGCCCTCAGCGGCGGTGAAGGCGAATTCGCGATCCTGTCGTCGACGCCGACGGCAACCAACCAGAACGCCTGGATCGACTTCATGAAGGCGAAGATGGCGGCCGAGCCGAAGTTCTCCAAAATGAAGCTGGTGCAGGTGGCCTATGGCGAAGAAAGCGAACAAATCAACCAGCAACAGGCGTTGGCGCTGGTCCAGGCGTTTCCCGATCTCAAGGTGATCATCGTCCCGGCTGGCATCGGCCTTCCGGCGGCCGCGCGTGCACTCGAGGAGGCGGGCATGATCGGCAAGGTCAAGCTGACCGGTCTCGCGCCGGCCACTCTGATCTCGAAATACATCAAGGACGAAGCGGCTCAGGATATCTGGTGGAACGTCACCGATCTTGGCTATCTTACTTATCAGACGGCCCAGGCGTTTGCGCAATGCAAGATCACCGGCAAGGAGGGTGAGAAGTTCACGGCAGGCAGGCTCGGCGAATACACGATTGGCGCCGGCGGCGAACTGATCCTTGGCCCGGCTAAGATCGTGACTCCCAAAAATCTGGCCGAGTTCAAATTCTGATCCTATAGAGCTTGAGTTCTAGGGGGCGCCGGTCCATCCGGCGCCCTTCCCAAAAACCTCTCGAAATGAAAACAGTGCGGGGCGGCAATGAAGATATTGCTTGCAGGCGAAACCTTTGCGGCGACGACGTCGGTCGCCATCGGCAGCGACGTGCTTACAAGTGCGGCCTCGACAAATGGCGCGACGGCCTTCAATGCCGCACTGGCTACTGAAGGCATCGCGGTCACGCAGATCGGCGGCGAGCATTGCAGCGCGGAGTTTCCCTATGACCTCGATGGGCTCGCCCAATATCAGGCGGTGGTGATCTCCGACGTCGGCGCCCTGACATTGCTGGTGACGCCGGATGCCCGCGCCGGGCGTGTCGGCGTCAACCGCCTCGATGTGCTCAAGGCCTATGTCGAAGGTGGCGGCGGGCTGATGCTGGCCGGCGGTTACATGGGCTTTCAGGGCATGTTCGGGACGGCGCGTTTCCACGACACCCCGGTCGAGGACGTTCTGCCGGTCCGTTGCCTACCCTACTGCGACGGCATGGAGGTGCCGCAAGGCTTGCAGGCCTCCATCCTGCAGTCGTCACATCCGATTTTTTCCGGGGTGGAGGGGCCTTTGCCGCCGATTCTCGGCATGAACAAGCTGGAATTCAGGCGCGACGGTTCGTCCCGGCTTCTGGCGACCTGCCACCATCGCGGCACCGACTGGCCGCTCCTTGCCGTCGGTAGCCATGGCCGCGGCCGCACGATTGCCTGGGCAACCGATATCGGCCCGCATTGGCTCTCGCAGGATTTCCTCGGATGGCCGTTCTACGGAAGACTGATGGCGAACATGGTCCGTTGGCTCGCCGGCGATGAATGAGAAAGCTGGTTTGACCAGTGCGGCTGCCCAATCCTCCAACGAAAGACCAGGCTATCAAGCACGCGTTGAATCAGGACGGCAGTGGCTCATAAACCGAAACCCCGATGTATCGATCGTATGAGCCACGATTTTTCTCAGGAAGCTTGTCTCGGGTTACACGCAATGTGAATCCCCCCTGCAAGTGCCCCGCGTCGAGAACCATCCAATCGAAAATATCATCGCCTTCAAACGAAAGTCGCTGTCCGACTTGATGCCATTTCTGAAGCTCGGGTGGCACCTCGAAAAACGTACCTGAAAATAGCCGCTCCTCAGCATGATAATGCACAGCGGCAAGCCAAAGGAAAACAAAGTGGTCCTCCCGAAGACGTACGGACTCGTCGGGATCGCGAAACCGAAGCTTCGCAGAACAGAAGGCATCTGCATTTCCCTCGATATGTTCGACAAATGTCGGCACACTCGCAAGCGCGCGATCGTAAGCTGCTAGGAAGGCGGGGTCTGTCTGCGAGATAGCCGTGAAGAGTGGCTCATTCCGCGGTTCGTCGAATTCACCGTTCGATTGAGATTTTTCGCTCATAAAAGACCTCTTGGACTAACCTTGCGAAGTCCGCGCGCTTCTTCCTGGTGTGGGGAGACGGCGCTCGCGAAGCGGTGTCGCACTACCAGCCAAAGAGTCCTATCACGCTACCGACCAACCGCCATCCACCAATTATTTTCGCGCCAGTGATCAGTGACGCCGCCGGCGAGGCGAGGAACACCACGGTGCCCGCGACGTCGATCGGGTCGCCGATGCGGCCGAGCGGAATGTGGCCAGCACATGCAGGCGAGTGCGCAGGCGCGGCCGCTGCCGCGCGAGGCCCCGGTGACCAGCACCACCTTGCCGGCGAGGTCGAATTTCGGCGTGAACTCATTTGTCATGCGATTCCACCTTGTTCTTCAAATCGGACCGGCTGCCGTGTCGAACCGAATAGGCTCGCGTGAATTCGGCGCCCAGCAGAAATATCTCGGCCGAATAATAGACCCATAACAGCACGACGAGCAGGGCGCCGGCCGCGCCGTATGACGATGAGATGGCGCTGGTTCCGATATACCAGCCAATCAGCGACTTGCCGATGGTGAACAGAAACCCGGTGACCACGGCGCCAATGCCGACATCGCGCCATTGCAGGCTGCGGTCCGGCAGCACCTTGTAGATTGCGGCAAACAGCAGCGTGATCAGGGCAAACGAGACGGTCCCGTTGATGGCGCTCAGGATGATGGTGCCGAACGGCAGGTAGGCGTTGATGACTTCTCCGAGCGCCGAAATTGCAGCGCTTACGACCAGCGACACCAGGAGCAGAAAACCGAGGGCGGCGACCAGGCCCAGGCTTGCAATGCGTGCCCGAACCATTCGTGAAATCGTTGCCCCGCTCGGTTTGACTTTCCAGATTTCGTTCAACCCCAGCTGCATCTCGCCGAACACGCCGGATGCGGCGACGAACAGCGTGACCAGCCCCAGAATGCTGGCGAGGGTTCCGGCTTCCTTCTGCGAGGCGTTTTCGATCGTAGCTCGCAGCAGCTCGGCACTTTGCGGCCCCATCAGGCCAGCGATCTGTGCCGAAAGGGCGAGTTGCGCCGCCTCGTGCCCGAAGGCCATGCCGGCGATAGCGACAACGATGAGCAGGATCGGCGCAAGCGAGGTCGTGGCATAAAACGCTATCGCCGCCCCATGGCTCAGCGCATTGTCATCGATGAAGCCGATGACGCTCTGCTTGAGGAGCCTCCAGCCCTCTGCTGCCAAATTCCACATGTAGGCCTCGCATGCCTGTCAACAAACAAGTAGCGGCGCCGCAGCGCTGGGCGAGGGGTGGGCGGCTCGGCCGGAACAAAGCCGGCAACGGCGCGCTGTACAAGGCGATCGCCTATAAAGGCGGCGTGCAGCGAACATCCTGCGAAAGGTGCCGCTCGACTGGCCGGGGACGTGCTCACGATGCAATCAGGGGAACTGTGACAGTTGTCTGATAATTTATCGGATATCGGTTGAAATACGGGAACTCGATCACGAACGCATATTGGGCGGTCAGATGTGCCATGCGAAAGCCGCCGCTGGGGGCGTCGATTGCTATTGTTACATCGACGTCTTTCAATCCCAAATCCAGTAATTTTTCCGTGGCAATGGCTTGGATCTGGGCCTGCGTCAGCGAGTTCTTCATTTGCAGCGCACGTGACGACGTTTCCAGCGTGTACCGAACACTCGACATAGCATTCAGAGCCCAGCCGAATGCAAAGATGCCGATCAAAAGCATTATCAGAAAAGGCGCGATCAGCGCGAACTCTAATGCAGCTCCGCCTGATGCATCCCCCGTGAAAGCTCTCGACTTAGCGGACACGAATCACCTGTTGATGACTGAGTTCGCGCGAGAGGGAAAACGCACCAAAACTGAAGGGCGGTGACCAGGTGGCTGTCGCCTGTATTACGAGGAAGACCGAGGGGGCTTTCAAAGTGTCGCACAGGACCGATGGATCGGCCACGATGTTCCCGCACATGTATTTCCGGCTCACTGCCACCTGCGCGCCATCAGGATGGTTTTCCCAGCTCGAAAGAGCGACAGCTTGGATGGTCGTATCCTCGACTGCTCCTTGCATCACGAGGTTCGCCGCGGTTTTGACGCCTGCACGCATCGACAATGCGCTCGAGACAAAAGACCAGCCGTCGATGATGCCAAGAAGTACCAGGCAAAGGGCGGGCAGAACCAGCGCAAACTCTACCGCGGCAACACCCGAATCACTCCGGAACATCCGGACTTGTAGCCGATCCACGAAAACTACTCGACAAGCTGAACGGTTTGCGTGGCCGGAATGTCTCGCATTCCAAGGCTCGTGCAATCCTGAATGATGTTTGCGTTGCCGGACCATTGCACGGTACTTGCGACGACCTGCGTGCAACCACCTTTGCCCGAGAAATTGCCGAGATAATTGACGCCCTGTGTTGGAAAATACAGAGCGCCGGTCAATAGCGAATCCGCCGTGCCATTAAACGTGTTGGATCCCGCCAGGTTGGCTCTGTCGCCATAGAACAGCACACCTGAATAGGTGCCCGACGTCGGTGCGCTGAGCTTGACGGTCGCCGTGCCGTTCATGCTAACGCCGGAGGTATCGGCCAGATAAATGACGACACCCTCGCCGGAAATATTTGCATTCGAGCTCGCTTTGAAATCGCCTCCCTCAATGACGTATATCCCGGGCGAGAGGGTTACATTGCCGCTCAAGCTGAGCCCCTTGCAGTATGTTCCAGGTTGCAAGGTTGACTGATTGCCGTTTTGACAAGGGTTCGTGGCCGGCGGCGCCGGCAGGTCGGCAAAAGGATCAGCAGCGGGCAGCGCCTGAGTTATCAGGCTGGCGCAAACGGTCTTCACGACGTTGCTCAACGAAACACCGCCTGCCGATATCAGGCAATCGACATCAAGGCTTGCCGATCCCTGAAGTTTGATGGCGTCCGGAGCTATCGAATTCGACATGACGGAGCAGCCTGTCAGTTTTGTGGTCGAACTGCCGGAAAAGAGCGCCGCTTTCGAAGCGGAAGGATCGACCGTCAAAATGCAGGCTTTTGAAGCATCCGTAATAAGAGCCACCGCCCTTGCTTGTGCGCCAACTGCGTTTTGCGTGAATATCGACGTAAAGAACCGATCGAGGTTCTGATGAACGACTACCTCAACCGCCTTTTTTCCGACATTTGGACCGGCTGACGGAGGCGAGAAGACCTCTATTGTACCTGCTGACGGTCCCCAGCCGTTCGTGGTCGCTGACGCTGTCGCTGCGGAGACAATCTTTGGCGTGTCGGATCCCGAAACCTTTTCCAAAGCGCCAGCATAGGCCGCCGCATCCGCCACCGCTTGTAGCTTCAGGCTGCTGTAATACCAATAGGAAGTCTCGATACCGAGGCCCGCACCGCCGACGACAATCGGCAAAGACAGAGCAAAAATAGTAGCAACGTTGCCGCTCTCGCCGATCGGTCGCATAGCGCGGAAAAAACACCTAAAAATGCGGGCACGCCAGTCCATTTCCCTATTAAAGCAGGATTGCATAAAAGAATGACTAAGAATTTCCGTACATTTCTTGGCTGCGATCCATCCAGGCTTAACGGCCCGTTCCGCCGCTTCAACGCGGGCCTTTGGCGCCACAGGACCCTCGTTAGTCCTTCGGCCGGGTGCATGTCTTCATAGGAACAATTCTGGTTTCCGGGGTCATGCGCAAGAAAAGACCGCCGCGGCCGGTTTCGATTGGCAATGGGTTGCCGTTCCCTGCTATTCCCGCTTCAAATCAAAAAGCAGTGGACGTTCCAGTATGACCAATGTCGCCTTGACCGGGCTTGCCCGCGATCTTGCCAAGCGCGCCGCGGAAGGCCGCCCGGTGCGCATCGGCGTTATCGGTTCGGGCGAGATGGGCACCGACCTGGTGACGCAAGGCATGCTGATGCCGGGCATTTCGGTTTGCGCGATCTCGACGCGCCGCCCGCATACGGCGCGTGAGGCCATCCGCATTGCTTATGGCGACCAGGCGATGGCAGCCGAAGCGGACAGCGCTTCGAAGGTCAGCCAGGCGATCGAAAGCGGCAAGATCGCCATCACCTCGAACGAAATGCTGGTCACCAATCCGCTTATCGATGTCGTCATCGATGCCACCGGCAAGCCCGGGGTCGCCGCCGATTTCGACCTGATGGCGATGCAGCACGGCAAGCACCTGGTGATGATGAATGTCGAGGCCGACGTTACCATCGGCTGCTATCTAAAGCAGCAGGCCGACCGGCTCGGCGTCGTCTATTCGGTCGGCGCCGGCGACGAGCCGTCGAGCTGCATGGAGCTGATCGAGTTCGCCTCGGCGCTCGGCTACACCATCGTCTCCGCCGGCAAGGGCAAGAACAACCCTCTCAACCACGACGCCGTTCCCGACGACTACCGCGAGGAGGCGCTGCGCCGCAACATGAATCCGCGCATGCTGGTCGAGTTCGTCGACGGCTCGAAAACCATGGTCGAGATGTGCGCCATTGCCAACGCCACCGGGCTGGTGCCCGACGTTCCCGGCATGCACGGCCCCAAGGCCGATCGCGACGAGCTGGTCAAGGTGCTGATCCCGCGCGAGCAGGGCGGCATTCTGTCGAAGAAGGGTGTCGTCGACTACACCGTCGGCAAGGGCGTGGCGCCCGGTGTCTTCGTCATCGTCGAGGCGACGCATCCGCGCATCATCGAGCGCATGGACGATCTGCATATCGGCCACGGTCCCTATTACAGCTTCTTCAGGCCCTACCATCTGACCTCGCTGGAAGTGCCGCTGACGGCCGCTCGCATCGCGCTTTACGGCAAGCCCGACATGGTGCCGCTGCCGCGGCCGGTGGCCGAGGTCTGCGCCGTGGCCAAGCGCGATCTGGCGGCAGGCGAGGTTTTCGATGCGATCGGCGAGACCTGCTACCGCTCCTGGACCATGACCGTCGAACAAGCCCGCGCCCATCGCGCCGTGCCGGTCGGTCTGCTCGAAGGCGGCAAGGTGCTGAAACCGGTGAGGAAAGGCGAATTGCTCACCGCCGACAATGCCGCGCCCGACCCGACGACCGGGCTGTTCGCCTTGCGCCGGCTGCAGGACGAGATGCTGTATGGGAATCTTGGTGATGGCTGAGGTCCGTGAATCCGAGTTGAAGCGGGAAAATGGACGCCCTTCTCTGGCAGAGCGGCTCGCGGCCATTGCCGATGATCTCAAAGCCAAAGCCGGCAAAGACGGGCGGCCCGTGAACAAGGACGAGATCGACGACTTGTGGGGACATCGCTGATATCTGTCGACATTCTAGGCTATCGCGATTTTGATGTCGGCAGGACAGTGGAGGGCGCGAAGGAACGCCGCGTAACGGCTTTTCTACCGGTTGCTATTGCCGAAAGGAACGGTCGGCCATCACCGCCGACCGGCTCCCCCAGAAGCCCTACTTCCCCAGCTCGATAGACCGCAGCCGCGCCGCTTCCACCGCCTCGGTGAGCAGGCGCGTCAGCCGGTCCTCGCCCATCAGTACTGCAAGGGCCGCAGCCGTGGTGCCGTTGGGGCTGGTCACCTGCTGCCTGAGCACGCCCGGCTCCTCGCCGCTTTCGGCGGCCAGCGATGCGGCGCCGTAGACCGTCTGCATGGCCAAGAGCTTGGCAGTCCCGGTCGGCAGGCCGGCTTTCTCGGCGGCCACGGTCAGCGCTTCGATGAAATGGAAGATATACGCCGGCCCCGACCCGGAAACCGCCGTCACCGCATCCATCAGGGCTTCGTCGTCGATATCGGCCACTTGCCCGCCCGCCGAAAGCAGGTCGGCGACGAAGCGTTTAGTCTCGTCGGAAACCAGCCTGTTGGAAAACACCACCATCATGCCCTTGCCGATCGCCGCCGGCGTGTTGGGCATGCAGCGCACGATCGGCGCGCGGTCGCCGAGAATACCTTCAAACGTGGCCACCGGCGCTCCGGCGGCGATGCTAAGGAAGGTGGTCCGGCCATCGTTGAAGCGGATGTAACCAGCCGTCACGTCGCGGATCACCTGCGGCTTCACCGCAATGACGACGACGGTCGGCACGGCGTCCGCCGGGATGGCGCCGGCATCCGCGGCAGCAGCGCAGCCCAGTGCTTCGGCACGCTTGCGCAACTCGGCATTGGGCTCGACCACGAACACCGCAGCCGGAGCGAGCTTGCCGGCTTTCAGCCAGCCCGAGAGCATGGCATAGCCCATATTGCCGCAACCGGCGAGAACAAGCCTGATCGTCATCGAAAGCCTCCCATAGAGATGGCTTCCCCATAGACGTTCGCGGCAGGGCGGGGAAGCCCTGTTGGGACCGTGATCAGGCGGAAACCCCGACCTTGCGGTTGGATGCGCATGTAGTCGCGCAGCCGCGCGGCGACCAAATTAACCTTTTATTTCCTATGCCTGTTTAGCATCGCCTAACCAGTGGCGGTCGCTAGGTCCCAGCCCGAGGGGAAGGCTCCAGAAACCATGGCTTATAGGAAAAATCGTGAACACTGGAGGAACGAGCAGTCCTTGCTGTCGCTCGTCGAGGCGGTGCGCGGCGAGGACGAAGCATCGCTGGTTTCGCTAGAGGACCGCGCAGGCCCGCCATGGCGCGAGGATGCCGCCACACGCCATCGTCTTGCCCGCTCGCGCCGCGAAGCGCGTGCCAGTCCGATCCTGTTGGCGGCCGCCGGCATAAGCCAGCCCGATCCTGATGAGCCAGAGGGCGGCACCATACTGACGGAAGAGGCTGCAGCTGCCGATGTTTTTTTCGACCCCGCTGGCTCCCATGGCGGCCCCGTTGCCGGTTCCGCCGATCGCGCCGCGTACCGGGCAGCACCGCCTGCCGCTTCGTCGGTCGAGGTCGCGCGCACCAAACGTCCAGGCGCGATCGGTGCCGTGTTGTCGGCGCTGCGCCGGCTCGTGCCTGGCAGAGCGCCGGAGGAGATGGCGTCCGGTGAGACTTCCGCCGCGACAAATTCCACCGCAGCGATGCCGCCTGCGTTCCACCCGCAGCCGTTCTATGCCGGTCGGGCACCTTATCCGCAGCAACCCCCGCCGCCGCATTCGGCCCGTACTCAGGCCTGGTCGAGGAAGGCAAATCAGGCCTCGGAAGCCGCCGATCAGCAAAGCCAGATCGAGGAAATCCGCGCCAGCCTGCGCGAATTCCGCGAGGTCGTTCGCGAGCTCACCGAAAACCGCGCGCGCCGCCGCTATTTCTGAGCGTCGTATAAAACATGCCGGTTTCGAGTTAACGGCATGGGACGGCGCATTGACGGGATTGCCCGGCTCGATTTTCGTGAAAATGCCGCGCTGCATGTCCGCCCGCAGCGCATGGTTCTGGGCAACGGCCTGCATAAAAGATATCTGGAGCGCGCCGCATGGATGTTTTAACGCGGCAGGCTTACGCGATAGGCGTCGAGGGTGGTTCATGGCTGAGTTGATTGACGGAAAAAGCGTCGCCGAAGACGTGGTGCGGCGGGTCAAGGCCCTGACCGCCGAACTGACGGAAAAGGGCGGACGGCAGCCCGGTCTCGCCGTGGTCATCGTCGGCGAGGATCCGGCGAGCCAGGTCTATGTCGCCTCCAAATCCCGCACCGCCAAGGAATGCGGCTTCCATTCGGTTCAGCACACGCTGCCGGCCGAAACCTCCGAGCCGGACCTGTTGAAGATCATCGGCCAGCTCAACGCCGATCCGGCCATCAACGGCATCCTCGTGCAGCTTCCGCTTCCCGGCCATATCGATTCCGGCAAGATCATCCAGACCATCGCGCCGGAGAAGGATGTCGACGGCTTCCACTTCATCAATGTCGGCAAGCTCGGCACCGGCGAACTCGAGACCGCCTTCGTGCCTTGCACGCCGGCCGGCTCGATGCTGCTGATCGAACGCGTGCGCGGCAAGGACCTGTCCGGTCTCAATGCGGTCGTCGTCGGGCGTTCGAACATCGTCGGCAAACCGATGGCCAATCTTCTGCTTGCCGCCAACTGCACCGTCACCATCGCACACAGCCGGACCAGGGACCTGCCGGCGCTTGCCCGCACCGCCGATATTCTGGTCGCCGCCGTCGGCCGGTCTGAAATGGTCCGCGGCGACTGGGTCAAGCCTGGCGCCACCGTCATCGATGTCGGCATCAACCGCGTCGCCGCACCTGAAAAGGGCGAAGGCAAGACGCGCCTCGTCGGCGACGTCGCCTTTGCCGAAGCAGCGAAGGCGGCCGGCGCCATCACGCCGGTGCCGGGCGGCGTCGGACCGATGACCATTGCCATGCTGATGGCCAACACGCTAGCTTCCGCCTATCTCGCAGCCGGATTGAAACGGCCTTCCTTCTGACCAGAAAGCAGCGTCCTTGCCGAACCTCACTGTTCCCTTAGAACGGCCGGTCACCAATGATCCCGTTCAGGGCGGGAGGCAGTTCGGGTTTCTGTTGGTCGACAAGTTCTCCATGTTCTCGCTGGCCGCGGCAATCGACACGTTCCGGTCGGCGAACCGGCTGCTCGGCCGCGATTTCTATGGCTGGACTACGGTGTCGGCCGACGGCGACGCCGTCATGGCGTCCAACGGCCTGCCGCTCAAGATCGACTACGCGGTTGCCGATCTGCCGCCGGTCGATATCCTGTTCGTCTCGGTCGGGCTGACGACGGAATTTCCCGGCAAGAGCAAGGTGCTGGCAGCGCTGCGCAGTTGGGGCCGGCGCGGCAATGCGCTCGGCGCGCTTTCGGTCGGCTCCTATTTGCTTGCCGAAGCAGGCCAGCTCGATGGCTATCGCTGCACCATCCATTGGGAAAACCGCGCCGGCTTCCTCGAACGCTTTCCGGACATCAACTGCACCGGCAACGTCTTCGAGATCGACCGCAAGCGCTACACCTGCGCCGGCGGCACCACATCGATCGACCTGATGCTGGAGATCGTGCGCGGTGATTTCGGCTCGAGCCTCGCCAATGGCGTCGCCAACCAGTTCCAGCATGAGCGCATCCGCTCGGCCGGGGACCGCCAGCGCGTCGGCCCGGAACGCGACCTGACCGGCAAGTCGGAGAAGCTGCGCCGCATCGTCGAGCTGATGGCCGACCATCTCGACGAGCCGCTGTCGGCGGTGCAACTCGCCAAGTCGGCGGGCCTGTCGGTGCGCCAGGTCGAGCGCCTGTTCCTGCGCCATCTCAGTGTGACGCCCGGGCGCTATTATATGCGGCTCAGGCTCGAGCGGGCGCGCGAATTGCTGCGCCAGACAAACATGCCGATCCTCGACGTGGCAATCGCCACCGGCTTCACCTCGCATTCCTATTTTGCCCAGAGCTACCGGCTGCAATTCGGCCGGCCGCCTTCCGAGGAACGCCGCACGGCGTATTGAGGGTTTGGCAGAGAGGCGACGCAGCTTCGTACTCCGTCCGGGCTTGTGTCGCGACCCGGCGTCAAATAGCTTTCCGGCGCCGAGCGGCGGCGACTGACGGGGGAGATTTTTGATGGCGGGATTTGTGCAGAGCGTCGCTGCGGCCGCCCTGTTGCTGTGGACGACGGGGTTCGGCTTCGCCGCCGATCGCGTCATCGTCATTCTCGATGCCTCCGGCTCTATGTGGGCGCAGATCGACGGCAAGCCCAAGCTCGAAATCGCCCGTCAATCGCTGCGGAACGTGCTGCAATCGGTCCCGGCCGAGGAGGAAATAGGCTTCATGGCCTATGGCCATCGCGAGAAGGCCAGTTGCGACGACATCGAACTCATCGTGCCACCGCAGGCAGGCTCGGCAAGTGCGATCTCAGCCGCGGCCGACAGCTTGAAATTTCAGGGCAAGACGCCGCTGACCGCTGCGGTCAAGCAAGCGGCGGAAGCATTGAAATACACCGAGGACAAGGCGACGGTCGTTCTCATCACCGATGGCATCGAGACATGTAGCGGCGATCCCTGTGCGCTCGGCAAGGAACTGGAGGCTGCTGGCGTCGACTTCACCATCAATGTCGTCGGCTTCGGCCTGACGGCGGCCGAGGGCAAGCAGGTCGGTTGCCTCGCCGACAATACCGGCGGCAAATATATCGAAGCGTCGGATGAAAAGGCATTGCAGGACGCCCTCGTCGAGACCGTTGCGCCTCCGCCACCCGCCCCTGAACCGACTCCCGCCCCGCAGCCTGCTCCCCAGCCGGCGCCCGCCCAGCCGGCGGAGTCCAATTTCGTGCCCACCGTCGCGCTTGCCGAGGGTGGCGATCCCGTCACCGACGGCAATGCCTGGGAGATCTACAAGGCGAATTCCGACGGCACGCGCGGCGATCCCGTCACCACCGAATATGGCACCTACAAGGGCAATCTGGAGCCGGGCGACTATATCGTCGTCGCGCGTGCCGGCGAGGCCAGGGCCGAACAGAAGATCAAGATAGAGCCTGGCCAGGTCGCCAAACCGCACTTCAACCTGAATGCCGGCACGCTGGTCATCCACCCGCGGCCAAGCGAAGGAGCGGACGTTGATGACGGCGCGGCTGTCGTAATCGGCTATCCCGGCGTCGACACCCCGCCGACCTATTACGGTGACACGAAAGTCGTGCTGCCGGCCGGTGACCAGAAGGTGACGGTCACGATCGGCCAGGGCATGGTTATCGAGACGATCCCGCTTGCCGCCGGCAGGGTCATCGACAAGGACATCATCGTCGGCGTCGGGCGTATCGTCGCCAACGCCTATTATGCTGCCGGCGGCGACAAGGCCGAGGGTTCGGGCGTCGGCTTCAAAGTGCTCCAGGCGAAAAAGAACGTCGACGGAACCAGGCAGGAGGTGACTTATGCCTACGGTCCGGACAGCAAGTTCTATCTGCCGCCCGACGATTATGTAATGGTCGCGACGGTCGACCTTGCGGTGGCCGAGCAGCCGTTCAGCGTCAAGGTTGGCGACCATCAGGATCTGAAGATCGCGATGAACGCCGGCGTGCTGACGATAACCGCGCCAGGGGCCTCGAAGATCGAGATATTCGAGGCCAGGAAGGCCATCGACGGAACCCGCAAGTCGGTCGGCTACGCCTACGACCAGAAGTATCAAGCCACCCTGTCGGCCGGCGACTACGCGGTGGTTTCGGAGAAATCGGACAACAGCTCGAGGCAAGGCACGGTAACGGTCAGGGCCGGCGCGCGAGCCGAGCTGACCGTTCAGTAGATCTAAGGGAGAGCGGCCACCAGCCGCTCTTCCATGGTCGAAAAGTCACGCCGTACCGAAGGCGCTGGCGCCATGGTCGGCGCGTCCCACCAACTGCCGGAACCCGGCGAAAAGCTCGCGGCCGAAGCCGAATTCATTGCCTATGAGGTCGCTGTCCGCGGGGCGGCGCAGTGCGAAATCGCCGGCTGGCACCAGTACCTCCAGCGTCCCGGCCTCGGCGTCGAGCCTGATGATATCGCCGTCATGGATCCTGGCGATAGGCCCGTCCTCCGCCGCTTCCGGCGTCACGTGAATCGCCGCTGGCACCTTGCCTGAAGCGCCCGACATGCGGCCGTCGGTGACCAACGCCACATGCTGGCCGCGGTCCTGCAGGATGCCGAGCACGGTGGTCAGCCTGTGCAATTCCGGCATGCCGTTGGCCTTCGGTCCCTGGAACCGAATGACGGCGATGAAGTCGCCGGTCAGCGACCCCGCCTTGAACGCCTCGTTCAGGCCTTGCTGGCTGTCGAACACCTTGGCCGGCGCCTCGATGACGCGCCGCTCCGGCTTGACCGCCGATGTCTTGATGACGGCGTGGCCGAGATTGCCCGAAAGCACTTTCAGACCGCCGCTCGGCTGGAACGCCTTCTTGAACGGCGCCAGCACCTTCTCGTCCCCGCTCTCGCGCGGCGAAGCCTCGCGCACGACGCCGCCGTCGGCGCCGAGCCTGGCCTCGACCGCGTAGGGGCGCAGCCCTTCGCCCCACACCGTCTGCACATCCTCGTGCAGGATGCCTGCGTCGAGCAGTTCGCGGATCAGGAAGCCGAGCCCGCCGGCGGCGTGGAAATGGTTCACATCGGCAAGGCCGTTCGGATAGACCCGCGCCAGCAGCGGCACCGCTTCCGAGATGTCGGAGATGTCCTGCCAGGTAATGGCGATGCCGGCCGCCGCTGCCATAGCGATCAGGTGGATGGTGTGGTTGGTCGAACCGCCGGTGGCGTGCAGGCCGACGATGCCGTTGACGATCGAGCGCTCGTCGATCATCCGCCCGACCGGCGTGTAGGCGTTGCCGAGCGCGGTGATCGCCAGCGCCCGCTTCGTCGCTTCCCTTGTCAGCGCGTCGCGCAGCGGCGTGCCGGGATTGACGAAGGAAGCGCCAGGCGTGTGCAGGCCCATGATCTCCATCAGCATCTGGTTGGAATTGGCGGTACCGTAGAAAGTGCAGGTTCCCGGCCCGTGATAGGATTTTGATTCGGCTTCGAGCAGTTCGGCCCGCCCGGCCTTGCCCTCGGCATAGAGCTGGCGGATCTTGGCCTTTTCGTCGTTCGGAATGCCGGTCGTCATCGGCCCGGCCGGGATGAAGACCGCCGGCAGATGACCGAAGGTCAGCGCCGCGATCACCAGCCCGGGCACGATCTTGTCGCAGACGCCGAGATAGACGGCGGCATCGAACATGTTGTGCGACAGGCCGATTGCCGCGGCCATGGCGATCACGTCGCGCGAGAACAGCGACAGCTCCATTCCGGGCTGGCCCTGGGTGACGCCGTCGCACATCGCCGGCACGCCGCCGGCCACCTGGGCGATGCCGCCGGCCTCGCGCGCCGCATCCTTGATCAGCGCCGGAAACGTCTCGAAAGGCTGATGTGCCGACAGCATATCGTTATAGGAGGTGATAATGCCGAGATTCGGTACCCGGTCCCCGCCAAGCGCTACCTTTTCGGAAGGGCTGCAGACGGCAAAGCCGTGGGCCAGGTTGCCGCAGGACAGCACGGCCCGGTTGGCGGTGCGGTTCGAGGCTTCGGCGATGCGGCCGAGATAGGCCTCGCGACCGGGCTTGGAGCGCTCACGGATGCGCTGGGTGATGGCTTCGATATCGCGTCTTGCGGTCATGGCGGTCGGTCCTTTCAGGCGAGGTCCCGCAAACACCTTCCGGCTGTTGCCGGGACCTGCAGCCAAGTTGAGATCAGGGTGCCCAGAAAACCTCTACGGGCTTTTGAGTGGCATCGAGCACGGCGCGAATGGGCTTTCGTGCTCCAACTCCAAGCGCGGCCTCGAATGCGGTGCGTTTTTCCGCGCCCTCGATATGCAGCGCGATGAAGGCGGCATTGATGATCCGCGCCAGTGACAGCGTCAGCCGTGGCTCGCCGGCACTTGCCGCGTGAACCGGAAGCACGATCCTTTGCGACGACGGATCGAGCAATCTTGCCAGGTTGTCGGCATCCGGAAAGAACGAGGCGGTGTGGCCATCAGTTCCCATGCCTAGCACAACAACGTCGAGTGGCCAGGGCAGCACTTGCAGCGCCTCACTGTCGGAGACCGCTGCACCCTCGATCGTTGCCGCGGCGTGGTAGAGCGGCACGAAATTCGCGGCGGCGGCCGCGTTCTGCAGCAGGTTGGCGGCAACCAGGCCGGCATTGGAGCGCGGCGATGAGGGCGGCACGAAGCGCTCGTCGACCAATGTTATCGTCACCTTTTCCCAGGCGATCGGAACGGTCGAAAGCGCCGCGAAGAATTTCGCCGGCGTCGTGCCGCCCGAGACCGCAAGCAGCGCCATGCCGCGCTCGGCGATCGCCTTTGAGAGACGGCCGGCGACGTGGCCGGCAAGCGCTGTCGCCAACTCCTGGCGTCCGGCAAATTCGTGCCAGTTGTAGGCGCCGCCTAATTGCTCTCGTGCCATGTCCGCCCGTCGCGTTCGATCAGCGCAATCGAGGCCGAGGGGCCCCATGTGCCGGCGGTGTAGCCTTGCGCCTCTTGCCTGCCGCTTTCCCAGGCGTTCTGGATCGGGTCGATCCATTTCCACGCCGCCTCGACCTCGTCGCGGCGCATGAACAGCGTCTGGTTGCCACGGATGACGTCCATGATCAGCCGCTCATAGGCATCGGGGGCGCGGCCGTCGAAGGATTGCGCAAAACTCATGTCGAGCGGAATCTGGCGCAGCCGCATGCCGCCCGGCCCCGGATCCTTGATCATGATGAACTGCTTGACGCCCTCGTCGGGCTGCAGCCTGATGACCAGCTGGTTGGCGGAGATCGGCCCGGCGCTCTCGCCGAAGATCGAATGCGGGATCGGCTTGAATTCGATGACGATCTCCGAAACGCGCGTCGCCAGCCGCTTGCCGGTCCGGAGATAGAACGGCACGCCCGCCCAGCGCCAGTTGCCGATCTCGGCTTTGAGCGCAACGAAAGTCTCGGTGTTGCTGTACTTGCCGAGCTCCTCGACATAGCCTTTCACCGGCCCGCCGGCCGAGGCGCCGGCACGGTATTGTCCGCGCACCGTGTGCTTCGGCGCTTCGTTGCCGTTGATGCGCTTCAGCGCCCGCAGCACCTTCAGCTTTTCGTCACGGACGGCATCGGCGTCCATCGACGACGGCGCCTCCATGGCGACGAGGCAGAGCAGTTGCAGCATGTGGTTCTGCACCATGTCGCGCAATGCGCCGGCCTTGTCGTAATAAGTGACGCGGTCTTCCAGGCCGACTGTCTCGGCCACGGTGATCTGCACATGATCGACATTGGCGGAATTCCAAAGCGGCTCGTAGAGCGCGTTGGCAAAGCGCAGCGCCATCAAATTCTGGACCGTCTCCTTGCCGAGATAGTGATCGATGCGGAAAATCTGGCTTTCATGGAAGTCGTCGCCGACCAGGTCGTTGAGCGCGCGCGCCGAAGCTAGATCGCGGCCGATCGGCTTTTCCAGCACGATGCGCGAATTCGGCGTGATCAGCCCGTGCTCCTTCAGCTTGTGCGAGATGTCGCCGAACAGTGCCGGCGCCACCGCCAGATAGAAAGCGCGGATGTGTTCGCTGTCGCCGATCGCCTTCTTCAGCCTGTCGAAGCCGGCACCTGTGGTTGCATCTGCCGGGACATAGGAAAGCCGTGCGAGGAACGTCTTCAGTTCCGTGGCGTCGATATCCTCCGGTTTCACATGATCGGCAATCGCCTGCCTGGCGAACGACTGGAATTCCTCGTCGGTCATCTTCGAACGTGATGTGCCGATGATGCGCGTCGGCTCGGAAAACTGGTGGTCGCGCTGCCGGTGGTACAGCGACGGCAGAAGCTTACGTTCCGACAGGTCGCCGGTGCCGCCGAAAATGATGAAGTCGAAAGGGTCGACGGGAATGATCTGGCTGGTCATGGTCTGTCCGCTGTGACGCCGGTCGCGATAACGCGGCTGATATAATCTAATCGATTTAAACTTGCCAGTGCCATTGCGTCACATCCGCGTGTGCTCTTGACACCGGCGCTGGCCGGAGGCTTGTCGGCAAGCGATGCTTCCGGAGCCTTCGCAGTTGCAGCATAGAGCCGGATGGCAGCGAAAGCCAAAGGAGAAATCGTCGATGGACGCACATCTTTCGATGGCCTGGCCAAACGCGTCGTCGATCGTCTTCAACGATGAGTGAGAAAAGCATGCGCCTCAAGAACAAGGTCGCCATCATCACCGGCGCTGCCTCGGGTTTTGGCGAGGGCATGGCCAGACGCTTTGCCGAGGAGGGCGCGCGCGTAGTCGTCGCCGATCTGAACGCCAAGGGCGCAGAGCGCGTTGCCGGCGAGATCGGCGAAAAGGCGATCTGGACCCAGGCCGACGTCTCGCTGCGGTCCGAATTCGACGACATGGTCCATGCTGCAATGCGCGCCTTCGGCCGCATCGACATCATGGTCAACAACGCCGGTTATACCCATCGCAACGGTGACATGCTGGAAGTCGACGAGGCGACCTTCGACCTGATCACGTCAGTCAACATGAAGGCGATCTACCACGCAGCGCTTGCCGTGGTACCGGTGATGGAGCGGCAAGGCGGTGGCGTCATCCTGACGACGGCCTCCACGGCCGGTATCAGACCGCGGCCCGGCCTCACCTGGTACAATGCATCGAAGGGCTGGGCGATCACCGCGACCAAATCGATGGCGGTGGAACTCGCGCCGAAGAACATCCGCGTCAACTGCCTCTGCCCAGTTGCCGGCGAGACCGGCATGCTCGCGAAATTCATGGGCGCCGACACACCCGAGATCCGCGAGAAGTTCCGCGCGTCGATCCCGCTCGGCCGGCTTTCGACGCCGCTCGACATAGCCAATGCCGCGCTTTGGCTCGCTTCGGACGAGGCGGCTTTCATCACCGGCGTGGCGCTGGAAGTCGACGGCGGGCGTTGTATTTGAACGGTCCGGTTATCCGGCGGAGGACCGGCTGATGGCGAGCGACCCGCAATCGCTCTGCCGGCCCTACGCCCCGGTTTTGACGTAGCTCTTGTAGATCCAGCCGCGCTTGCCGTTGTAGACGATCTGGCACCATTGCTTGCAGCTCATCACTTGCACCGATGTCTTGGCCGGCACGGTGAGAATGGCGGCCGCATTCTTTTTTGGGCCGGTGCGCATGGTGACGGATCTCAGGATGCGTCCGGTACCGGCAGTATTGGCTCTTCCGGATTTTGCCTTGGTGCTGTTGTCGTCTTCGCTCGCGGTCTGCGTCGGCAGTTGCGGCTTGGGCGTGGGGATGGCGGCGGTCTGCGCGCCATCGGGCCCGCTGTTTTTCGTTGAGCTGCCGGGAGCCGCGACCTTGGCAAACAATGCCGCAGCGTCGGGTTTTGCTGCCGGGTCGGCGAATGCCACCGAAGCAGACGATTTATCGGTCGCCTGCTCGGTCTGGCTTGCCATCTGGTCGGATGCTGCCGTGGCGGCGGCCGATGCCGTTTTTGGCCCCGTCCAGCGCGGATCGTTGGGAGCCAGCGCTGGTATCTCGGCTTCCGCTGCGGCCACCGCTGGGGAAACCGCATCTGCCTTGCCCGTCGTCCGCGGCGCCGCAGCAAGCTTGGCAGGCATGATCTTCGTCGTCTTGACCGGGATGGTCGGAACGATCTGCTCAGGACTTGCGGCCGCTTGTCGCTCATTTGCCGGCAATGCCAGCCACAGTGCCACCGCGGCAACGCCGAGCAGTGCGGCCGTGCCAAGCGCGGCTATCACCAGATGCGCGTTCGACCGGACCCCGTGCCAGAACGTCGGCCGCATATCGTAACCGAATTGCATCGCAAGGCGCCGTCGTTCCGGCGCGCCGAAACTGAAGGGCTCTCTCACACTTGCCACCTCCATTTGCGGGCCGATGTTCTTACGACCCATGCCGGAGAGCCGGCATTTCGATCGGCATCGGTCCCAAACCAAAAGCGGGCAGGCCCGCAAAAATTCCCCGTTCAGCTGCCCACGAGCATCATCTTTCGCCCGCGATTGTGGCATCACTGCGCCCTTGGCCGGAATTCTGCGCCCTGGTTAAGGATTCTGCAACGTCTGGTTAAATCCTGTCCCGCAACGCGTACCAGTTGAGCGCAAGAAAGAGCAGTGGCGCGCGCAAACGCCGGCCGCCGGGGAAGGGTGGAATTTTCAGGTCCTCGATCAGCTTCAGCCGGTCGCGGTTGCCGGCGACCGTCTCGGCATAAAGCTTGCCGAAAAAGTTCGACAGCATGACGCCGTGGCCGGAATAACCGCCGATCGAGGTCACATTGGGCATCACTTCGCGCACGAACGGCTTTCTCGGCACGGTGATGCCGACATAGCCGCCCCAGCCATGCGTGATCTCGACGTCCTTCAGTGCCGGATAGATTTCGGCGATCTGCCGGCGGATGTGGATGTGGATGTCCTTGGGATCGTTGACCGCATAGATCTCGCGCCCGCCAAACAGCAGCCGCCCGTCCTTCGATTTGCGGAAATAGCGCACGACGAAGCGCGAATCGTCGACCGCCTCGCCACCCGGCAACACTTTGGAATCGGCTCCCAGCGGCACCGTTGCGCCGATGAAGGAGCCGATCGGCATGATATGCGCGGCACTCACCGGTTCGAGCGTGCCGCCATAGGCATTGACCCCGATCAGGCATTTAGCGGCGGCGATCGTGCCCTTCGGCGTCACAACCCTCACCTTGCCGCCGCTGGAGGTGATGCCGGTCGACGGCGTCTGCTCGAATAGCTTTGCGCCGGCCTCTGCCGCCACCTTTGCGGTGCCGATGACCAGTTTCAGCGGATGGATGTGGCCGGTGCCGGTGTCGCGGGTGCCGCCGAAATAATGCGTCGAGCCGAGCCGCTCGGCTGTCTCCGCGGCATCCATGAATGAGATGTGCGGATAGCCGAATCGGCTCGCCATGATCTCGGCATGCGCCTTGTAGTCGTCGACATAGCGCTTCTTGTGCGCCACCGACATCTGGCCGGGCATATAGTCGATCTCGATCTGGTGCATCGCGGCAAAGTCGAGCAGATGCGCCTTGGCCTCTTCGGCCAGGTCGAACAGCGCCTTGGCGCGGGAAAAGCCGTATTCCGCTTCCAGTTCCTCTGCCCAGGCCCGTTGTCCGGTGCCGAGCTGGCCACCATTGCGGCCCGATGCGCCGTCACCGAAACGATGCGTTTCGATAAGCACGACATCCGCGCCTGTCTTGGCGAGATGAGCCGCCGCCGACAGACCGGTAAAGCCGCCGCCGACAATCACGACATCGCATGTCCGGTCGCCGTCGAGCGTCGGATATTCGGGCCTTGGCCCGGCCGTGTCTTCGTACCAGGAGCGGCCGGGGGAGATTGGGGATTGGTAAGTCATGATGCTCGGCTAGGGGAGTAGGGGAGTAGGGGTGTAGGGGAGTAGGGGAGTAGGGACGAATGGCTGAGATAACGGGTT